>NZ_JBFREF010000004.1:0-437394 GCF_052114165.1 Pseudoduganella sp. RAF19
CTTACTTCTTCCGGATTGCGCAGCGCGTTGAGCCAACGCGGTGCTACAAGTTATGCCTGATGACCATAGCAAGTCGGTCCCACCCCTTCCCATCCCGAACAGGACCGTGAAACGACTTTGCGCCGATGATAGTGCTGCAACCAGTGTGAAAGTAGGTTATCGTCAGGCTAGTTATTGAAAAAGCCCACCAGGCGCAGACGCCGGTGGGCTTTTTTGCTTTCTGAACCCAGGACCTGAACCAGGTGGCTGCCACGATGTGGCAGCCACCCGCTTTTGCGCCGTGGGTTACAAATGTCCTATTTGAGACAAGTGTCATCAAACTGTCTCAATTCCCAGAATTTTTGACTTCGCTTCTCCCCACCCGCTAACGTGTGCCGCACGAGATGGCATAAGCCTCCGCACATCACAACGGGACATAATGGAGAACGCATGAAAATTCGCAAGACTCTGATCGCCACCGCTATCGCTCTGGCTGCAGGCCAGGTTGGCGCCGCCAGCACGATGGCATCCCCGGTTGCTTTTTCCGCGCAGGAGAAAGCCCGCCTGATTTCCGCCTTGAACAGCGAACGCGGTAAGCACGGCCTCGACGCCGACTTCGGTTTCGCCATCGCCAGCCAGCATCCCGGTGCGAAAGGGCAGGCAATCAGCCGCCTCAATCACACTTATAAAGGCATTCGCATCTTCGAATCCGAATCGGTCGTGGTGACGGACGCCGACGGCAATATCGTCAGCGAATCGATCGGCGAGCGCCGCAAAGGCCTGGCCGGCAAGCGCATGAACCTGAAGCCTGCAATTAACGAAAAGGGCGCGATCGATGTCGTGATGAAAACCGTGCCGACCGGTAGCGGCCATATCGATCCACCGTTCGCCGAACTGGTGATCTATCCGGTGGTGATGACCGAGCGCGTCGCCGGCGCCGAGAAGAAGGCGGAGAGCGAACTGAATGCGATGGATCTGCAGGACGTGGTGTCCGGCTACAAGCTGGCCTATTTCGTGAAGACCCGTATGGTGAACGGCAATAACGCCGTCTTCCACAACACCATCGTCGACGCGCAGGATGGCTCCATCATCGAGCAGTGGAATATGGTGCAGAACGTTGTGGGTACTGGCCACAGCCAGTACAACGGCGATGTGCCGGTCAACACCACGCTGAATGGCAGCACCTATTCGATGATCGACGGCACGCGCGGCACTGGCGGCACTTTCGGTGCGATGGCGATCACCAATGCGAATCACACCACCAGCGCCGGTTCGGTGTACACCAACAGCACGAATGTCTGGGGCGACGGCAAGCAGTACATCTCCGGCGGCAGCACTACTAATGCCAACGGCCAGACCGCGGCAGTCAATGCGCTGTGGGGTTTGATGAATACCTACGACATGCTGAAGAACGTGATGGGCTGGCAGTCCCTGGACGGCAATAACACCGCCACCTACATCGCCGCTCACGTCAACACGGCATACGACAACGCCTACTACTCCGACACCTGCCGCTGCATGTACATCGGTGATGGCGGCACGTCCTTCAACAGCCTCGGTTCGATCGATGTGATCGGTCACGAAATGGGGCATGGCGTTACCGCTGCAACGTCCAATCTGACCTACAAAGGCGAGTCGGGCGGTCTGAATGAATCCGCATCGGACATCAACGGCGAAGCAGTGGAAGCCTATGCGCGCAACGGCGGCACCGGCACCGTGCTGCCTGTGCCGAGTGCAAACGACTGGATGATGGGCAAGGAGATTTCGAAGAACGGCCAGCCGCTGCGCTGGATGTGGAAGCCCAGCAAAGACGGTTCAAGCCCGGATGCGTGGAGCACATCCATCAAACGTCTTGATGTGCACTACAGCTCCGGTCCGAACAACCGCATGTTCTACTTCCTGGCCATGGGGTCAAGTTCCGTCAGCACCAGCGAATACTATTCGAAGTACCTGACGCAGGCACCGAAGGCGATGACCGGCATCGGCATCGACAAGGCTTACCGCATCTGGTTCAAGGCCAATACGACCAAGTTCACTTCGTCCACCAACTATGCGGACGCGCGCAACAAGGTGCTGGCGGCAGCGCAGGAACTGTACGGCGTGAACAGCGCGGAAGCGAAGGCTGTGCAGCGTGCTTACGCTGCGATCAATGTGGGCACCGACATCGCGGAATAAGCGCCGCATCCACGAAAAAAAACCGCTGGTTTGCCAGCGGTTTTTTCATTTGAAGATCAGAACTTGTAGGCGACGCGGACGGAGACCACATTGACGCCGCTGTTCGGCTCTTTTATACCGCCGTTGGAATAGTGCTGATACTTCGCGCCTACTTCCCAATTCTTGTCGAAGGTGTAGCCTACACCCAGGTGATCGCCGAACTCGAATGCGGTGGACAGGCGGTCGCCGTCGTTATTGTAGGTCTTCGACAGCAGGTGAGCGCCGATGCCGATCTCCGCGAAGAAGCCGGTCTTGTCGATGCTCTGGTAGCGAAGCACTGGGGTGAAGCCGATATCGGCGATGCGCTGCTTTGCGCCCGGAATGTCGTTGTACTGGCTGCCTTCCCAGTAGCCCAGTGACGCATCCCAGTAACCGGTGAGGTGGCGGCCATTCGACTCGAACCAGCTCCAGTTGGACGGCCAGTCCTTGGTAACGCCAATATGGCCCATTTTGACTTTCGCGCCGCCGGAGTATTCGGCGTACACACCGTCCACCAGATTGTCGGAAGCGAAGGCTGGTGACAGGGCCAGCGTAGCGGCAGCGGCCGCGATCAGTTTTTTCATTAGCTATTCTCTCGTGTTTTTGCTGCTGTATGCGCAGTTGCTACGGCAATGTCCCAAATTGTAGCGAGGTTCAGGAATCGCTGCTGATAACTGCTCAGTTGTTAAAATTAGCGCAATATTGTTTAAAGGGGGATTAAAGTGACCCTTCCTACACGGATTTCTTTTCTTGGCATTGGCCTGATGGGCGAGCCCATGGTACGCCGATTGCTGGCCGCAGGTTTTCCGTTACGTGCGTGGAATCGCACGCCCGGCAAAGCGGAGGCGCTGGAAGAGGCGGGTGCGCTGGCCGCGTTGACGCTGGCCGATGCGATGTCCGATGCGCAGGTCGTGATCTCGATGCTGTCTGACGGTCCGGCAGTGGGGCAGGCGATTGATGCCTGCCTGCCGTCGATGGCGCGCGGTACGCTGTGGATCGATATGAGCTCGACGCGGCAGGACGAGGCGCAGGCCTTTCACGCGAAGCTCACCGCGCATGGCTGCCGTTTTATCGATGCGCCGGTGTCCGGCGGCGTTGGCGGTGCGCAGCAAGGCACGCTGGCCATCATGGCGGGTGGCAGCGCTGCGGATTTCGCAGAGGCGCAGCCGGTGTTTGCAGCGATGGGGCGGGCGACGCTGGTTGGCCCGGCTGGCGCGGGACAGGTGGCTAAACTGTGCAATCAGCTGATCGTTGGTGGCACCATCAATATCGTGGCGGAGGCCTTATTGCTGGCGCAAGCGGCGGGCGCTGATCCAGCGGCAGTGCGCGCGGCGATACGCGGCGGCTTCGCGGAGAGCCGCGTGCTGGAGGTGCATGGACAGCGCATGCTGGAGCGGAATTTCCTGCCGGGCGGGCAGGTGCTGACGCAGCTGAAGGATCAGCACAACGTGCTCGCGGCGGCTGCAGCTGTGGGCATTGCGCTGCCGGTCACCAGCCTGGTGACGCAGCGTTATGAGTCGATCAAGGATGTGTATCCGCAGGCCGATCATTCGGCCGCCTTGCTGGCGTTGGAGCAGTTGAATCCAGGCCAGCACGTTGGCGCCGGGCCGGATAAGTTGCCGTAAGCCGCCAGCAGCGGCGGGTCGAATGACCCGCCCTACGTGGTGCGCCGGGCGCGTGCCGCTGGCGTAGGGCGGATCATTGATCCGCCATCTCAGCGCAGTGGCAGCGCCGCTTCGGCCAGGTGCACCCAGTAGCTGGCGCCGATTGGCAGCAGCTTGTCGTTGAAGTCGTAGCTGGCGTTGTGCAGCACGCAGGGACCAAGTCCGTGACCGCCGTCGCGATGATCGCCTTCGCCGTTGCCGATGAAGAGATAGCAGCCCGGTTTCTCCTGCAGGAAGAAGGCAAAGTCCTCGGCGCCCATGGTGGGTTCGACCTTATCGTCCACCTTGTCCGCGCCCACCATCGCCTTCGCGACTTCCACCGCAAACGCAGTCTCCTTCGCATGGTTCACCAGCGGCGGGTAGTTGCGTTTGAAGACAAAGTCCACTTGCGCATCGAAGGCCGTGCCGATGTTTTCCGCCAACGCCTGCATGCGCTTCTCGATCATGTCCAGCACTTCGGTGGTGAAGGTGCGCACGGTGCCGACCAGCTGCGCTTCATCAGGAATCACATTGGTCGCGCTGCCGGAGTGGATCTGAGTGATCGAGATGACCGCTGTATCCAAAGGGCTCTTGTTGCGCGTGATGATGGTCTGCCAGGCCTGAGCGATATTCACCGCGACCATGATCGGGTCAATGCCCTTGTGCGGCTGGGCCGCGTGGGCGCCTTTGCCGCGTACGGTCACGTGGAATTCGTTGGATGAAGCCATCATCGGACCTTCGCACACGCTCAGCGTGCCCGCAGCTGCGCCGGGCCAGTTGTGCATGCCGTAGATTGCGTCCATCGGGCAGCGCTCGAACAGGCCGTCTTCCATCATCTTGCGCGCGCCGGCGCCGCCTTCTTCGGCAGGCTGGAACACGAGATAGACGGTGCCATCGAAGTTGCGGTGCCTGGCCAGGTGATGCGCTGCACCGAGCAGCATGGCGGTGTGGCCGTCATGGCCGCAAGCGTGCATCTTGCCCGCGTGCTGCGACGCGTGCGGGAAGGTGTTGATCTCCTGCATAGGCAGGGCGTCCATATCGGCGCGCAGGCCGATGGCGCGTTCGGATGTGCCGTTCTTGATGATGCCGACCACACCGGTCTGGCCCATGCCGCGGATGACGGGGATGCCCCACTCAGTCAGCTTGGCAGCGACAACATCGGACGTTCTCTTTTCTTCGTAGCAGAGTTCCGGGTGCGCATGCAGATCGCGTCGGATCTGCTGCAACTCGGATTGAAACGCAATAATCGGATCGATCAGGTTCATTCTGGTGCCTCCATGGGGCCATTGTAGCCTCTGGGTGTCAGTTGGCGGAATGGTTTACGATAACGTTTTCTGCACCCGCTTCCCCGGAATTCTGATGACAAGCACACAAGTTGTTCGTGCCACCTGCCCGCACGATTGCCCCGACACCTGCGCACTCCTGGTTACCGTCGAAAACGGCGTGGCTACCGAAGTGAAAGGCGACCCGGACCATCCCACCACAGCCGGCGTGCTGTGCACCAAGGTGGCCCGCTACACCGAGCGCACGTATTCGCCGGACCGCCTGCTGCATCCGATGCGCCGCGTGGGAAAGAAAGGCGAGGGCAAATTCGAGCGCATCAGCTGGGATGAGGCGCTGGACGAAATCGCGGCGCGTCTGAAACCCCTGGCTGAGAATGAGCCGGAATCCATCGTGCCTTACAGCTATGCGGGCACCATGGGACTGGTGCAGGGCGAGTCCATGTCTTCCCGTTTCTTCAACAAGGTTGGCGCCTCGCTGCTGGATCGCACGATTTGCGCGACGGCAGGCGCCACGGGCTACAAGTACACCATTGGCGCGTCCATCGGCACGGATCTGGAGCAGTTCCAGAATGCGAAGCTGATTCTGATCTGGGGCGGCAATCCGATCGCATCCAACCTGCACTTCTGGACCCGAGCCCAGGAAGCCAAACGCCACGGCGCGAAGCTGATTGCCATCGACCCCTATCGCTCGCTGACGGCCGAGAAATGCCATCAGCACATCGCTCTGCTGCCCGGCACGGATTCCGCACTGGCTCTTGGTCTGATGCATGTGCTGATTGCCGAAGATTTGCTGGATCACGACTATATCGCGCAGTACACCGTCGGCTTTGAACAGCTGAAGGAACGGGCGGCGGAATGGACGCCGGAGCGCACCGCTGCCACCTGCGGCATTACGGTAGAAGAAGTAGTGGAGCTGGCGCGCGAATATGGCCGTACTGCCAAGGCGGGCGAGCCGGTGGCGATCCGCATGAATTATGGCGTGCAGCGCGTGCATGGCGGCGGCATGTCGGTGCGAAATATCGCCTGCCTGCCGGCGCTGGTCGGCGCCTGGCGTCACGCAGCAGGCGGCGTGCAGTTGTCGACCAGCGGTATCTTCCCGAAAAACCTGCCGGCCCTGCAGCGTACGGATTTGCTGAAGAAGCAGCCGCGCACTATCAATATGGTGACCATCGGCGACGACCTGCTGCGTCCTGCCTCGCCGGAATTCGGCCCGCAGATCAAGGCGCTGATCGTCTACAACTCCAATCCCGTGGCGGTGGCGCCGGATTCGCCGAAAGTGGCGGCCGGTTTCGCGCGGGAAGATCTGTTCACCGTGGTGCTGGAACACTTCCAGACCGACACCGCCGACTACGCCGACATCGTGCTGCCTGCGACGACCCAGCTGGAGCACGTAGACATTCACAACGCTTATGGCCACCTCTACATGATGGCTAATAATGCAGCGGTGGCGCCGATGGGCGAGTCCAAGCCGAACACCGAAATCTTCCGTCTGATCGCGGCGCGCATGGGCTTTGATGATCCGTGTTTCAAGGACAGCGATGACCAGCTGGCATCGATCGCTTTCCGCAAGAACGATGCGCGCGCGGTGCACTTTGACTGGGAGTCACTCAAGCAAAAGGGTTGGCAGAAACTGGCGGTACCAGATGCGCCCTTTGCGTATGGCAATTTCCCCACACCATCAGGAAAATGCGAGTTCTACTCGGAAAGCATGCTGCGCGATGGTCTGGACCCGTTGCCGGCCTATATTCCGAACTACGAATCGCATGCATCCAGCCCGGAACTGGCGGCAAAATACCCGCTTCAGATGATATCTCCGCCAGCCCGTAACTTCCTGAACTCGACCTTTGTCAACGTGCAAAGTCTGCGTGCAACGGAGGGCGAGCCGCACCTCGATATCCACCCTGACGATGCGGCAACACGTGGCATCAATCCCGGCGATCCGGTGCGCATCTTCAACGATCGTGGCTCCTTCGTGTGCAAGGCGCGCGTGACGGCCAAGGCCCGAAAAGGCCTGGTTGTGGGCCTCTCGATCTGGTGGAAGAAGCTGGCCAGGGATGGCAAGAACGCCAACGAGGTCACCAGCCAACGGCTGACTGACATGGGTCGCGCGCCCACGTTTTACGATACACTGGTCCAAGTGGAGAAAGCTGCTTGAGACTGATGTATGCGCACAATTGCACGCCTGAAAATACGCGCCAGATATCTGGTGACGGGGGGCGTGTGTGCCCTGGCGCTGGTGGGTTGTGCGCAGTTCAAGTATTACTTCCAGGCGGCGCAAGGCCAGTATTCGCTCTGGTCTGACGCCCGCTCCATCGACGACTGGCTGGGCGACCCGGCCACCGAGCCGAAGCTCCGGGCGCGGCTGGAAAAGGCCCGTCTGATACGCCATTTTGCAGTCAAGGAACTGCACCTGCCGGACAACGACAGCTACAAGAATTACGCCTCCCTGAAGCGGCAGTATGTGCTGTGGAATGTGGTCGCCACCCCGGAGCTGTCCTTGCGTCCCATTCAGTGGTGCTTCCCCATTGCCGGTTGCGTAAGCTACCGCGGCTATTACGATAAGGCGGATGCCGAATCCTACGCGGACGAGTTGCGCAAGGAACGCAATGACGTTTCGGTGGGCGGCGTGCCGGCCTACTCGACTCTGGGCTGGTTCAGCGATCCGCTACTGTCCACCTTCATCAACTATTCCGACGCTGAACTGGCGCGCATGGTGTTCCACGAACTGGCGCACCAGATCGTCTACATTCAGGGCGATTCCAAATTCAACGAAGCCTTCGCTACTGCGGTGGAAGAGGCCGGTGTGCAGCGCTGGCTGGACATCTACGGCAACGACGCCATGCGCGAAGCCTATGCCCGCTACAGCGCGCGGCGCCAGGACTTTCTGGCCCTGCTGGTCAGGCACCGCCAGATGCTGGCCGATAACTACGCCAGCAAATCCACGGTGAAGCACAAGCGCGAGGAAAAGGCGCGGATCTTTGCTTCGCTGCAAGACGAGTACAAGGTTCTGAAGGCAAACTGGGGTGGCTACAACGGCTACGACCGCTTCTTCGCAGAACCGCTCAATAATGCGCAATTGGCATCTGTTGCCACCTATAATGACTTGCTGCCCGGCTTCCGTGCGCTGCTTGCAAAAGAGAAAGACTTTCCGCACTTCTATGCTGCGGTGCGCAATATGAGCAATCTGCCGTCGGTTGAACGGAATGACAGACTGCAACAACTGGCGCAATCCGCGGCACATGGCGCCGAAACGACAACTGCCGCTGCGCAAAAGGAACCTAGCGGCTTGAACTGACGCTGCGCTGCAGCAGAAAGGCCGCTAGAGGACCGACACCAAATCCAACAAATCACTTGCCGAATGGCCTGCACGCACGATAGCATCTACGTTGCAGATATAGAACGGGCGTTCTTTTTTCTGACGAAGACCCGCCTGCCGCCCGGCCCTGTGCAGCCGCGCGACCCAAATACATAACGATAATTACCGAGACAAAGAGGCACAGATGGACAAAATTTGGCTGAAGTCGTACCCCCCAGGTGTTCCGTCAGAGATTGACCCCACTCAGTACCGTTCGCTGGTTCATCTGCTGGAAGAGTCCTTCCAAAAATATGCGGCACGAAATGCTTTCGTCTGCATGGACAAGTTCATCACCTACGCACAGCTGGACGACTATTCGCGCCGCCTCGGCGCCTTCCTGCAAAGCCGCGGCATGAAGAAGGGCGCGCGTGTCGCCATCATGATGCCGAACGTGCTGCAATACCCGATCGCGATTGCCGCCATCCTGCGCGCCGGCTACACGGTCGTGAACGTGAATCCGCTATACACCCCGCGCGAGCTGGAACACCAGCTGAACGACTCCGGGGCGGAAGCCATCATCATCCTGGAAAACTTCGGCCATACCCTGGAGCAGGTGCTCACCCGCACTTCGGTCAAGCACATCATCGTCGCCAGCATGGGCGAGATGCTGGGCGGCCTGAAAGGCATGATCGTCAACTTCGTGGTGCGCAGCGTGAAGAAGATGGTGCCCGCTTTTTCCCTGCCGAACGCGATGCGCTTCAAGGATGCGATGCGCCATGGCGGCGGCATGAAGCTGACGCCGGTCGAGCTGCGCCACGAAGATGTGGCCTTCCTGCAGTACACCGGCGGCACAACCGGCGTCTCCAAAGGCGCTACGCTGACCCACCGCAATATCATCGCCAACCTGCTGCAGACCGAAGCCTGGGGGCAGCCCGGCCTGAAGCGCCCGCCAGTGGTGGAGTCGATGACCATTGTCTGCGCACTGCCGCTGTACCACATCTTCGCGCTGACGGCCTGCGCGATGTGGGGCATCCGCATTGGTGCACTGAATGTGCTGATCCCGAATCCGCGCGATATCGGTGGCTTCATCAAGGAGCTGGCGAAGTACGAATTCAATATGCTGCCGGCCGTGAACACGCTGTACAACGCGCTGCTGAATCACCCCGACTTCAAGATGCTGGACTTCTCGCATATGAAGATGGCGAATGGCGGCGGCATGGCGGTGCAGCAGTCGGTGTCCGACAAATGGCTGGCCACGACCGGCGGCGCGATTATCGAAGGCTATGGCCTGTCCGAAACCTCGCCGGTGGCGACCTGCAATCCGGCCGACAGCACGGCCTTCTCCGGCACCATTGGCCTGCCGGTGCCATCGACTGATATCGCCATCCTGGACGATGCGGGCCAGCCGGTGCCGCTCGGCCAGCCTGGCGAGATCGCGATTCGCGGTCCGCAGGTGATGGCGGGCTACTGGAACCGTCCGGACGAAACCGCGCGCGTGATGACGCCTGATGGCTTCTTCAAGTCCGGCGATGTGGGCGTGATGGACGAACGCGGCTACGTGAAAATCGTCGACCGCAAGAAGGACATGATCCTGGTCTCCGGCTTCAATGTGTATCCGAATGAAGTGGAAGGCGTGGTGGCCAGCCATCCGGGCGTGCTGGAATGCGCCTGCGTCGGCGTGCCGGACGACTACTCGGGCGAAGCGGTCAAGCTGTTCGTGGTGCGCAAGGACCCGGACTTGTCCGTCGATACCCTGATGGCCTTCTGCAAAGAGAACCTGACCGGCTACAAGAAACCGAAATACATCGAGTTCCGCGAGGAGCTCCCTAAAACGAACGTCGGCAAGATCCTGCGCCGCGCTCTGCGTGACGAGGCTCCGGCCGACAACAAGAAGGCTGCATAAAGCGCGGCCCTAGTCATGAACGAAAGATGAGGCATTGAATGGAAAAAATCTGGTTGAAGTCCTACCCCGAAGGCATGCCGACGGAGATCGACCCGTCGCAGTACCGCTCCATCACGCATTTGATGGAAGAGGCCTTCCAGAAGTACGCCGACCGCAATGCCTACGTCTGCATGGACAAGTTCATGACTTACGCCCAGCTGGACCAGATGTCCCGCCAGTTCGGCGCATGGCTGCAGTCGAAAGGACTGAAGCCGGGCGCCCGCGTGGCGATCATGCTGCCGAACGTGCTGCAGTATCCGGTGGCGATGGCGGGCATTCTGCGTGCAGGTTACACGGTGGTGAACGTCAATCCGCTGTATACACCGCGTGAACTGCAGCACCAGATCAACGACTCCGGCGCTGAAGCCATCCTGGTACTGGAAAACTTCGCTACCACCGTGCAGCAGGTGCTGGGTGCGACGCCGCTCAAGCACGTGATCGTGGCCAGCATGGGTGAGCTGCTGGGTGCCGTGAAGGGCACCATCGTCAATTTCGTCGTGCGCAATGTGAAGAAGCTGGTGCCGGCTTATTCGCTGCCGACCGCAGTGACTTTCAAACAGGTGCTGTCCGAAGGTTCGCGCATGACGCTGAAGCCGGCCGAGATCAAGCCTGACGATATCGCCTTCCTGCAGTACACCGGCGGCACGACCGGCGTTTCCAAGGGCGCCGTTCTGCTGCACCGTAACGTTGTGGCGAACGTGCTGCAGAACGAAGCCTGGCTGAATATGAAGAGCGACGGCGAACAGATGGTGTTCGTGGCTGCGCTGCCGCTGTACCACATCTACTCGCTGACCATCAGCGCCTTCATGGGCATGCGCACCGGCGGCCTGAATGTGCTGATTCCGAACCCGCGCGATATTCCGGGCTTCGTGAAGGAGCTGTCCAAGTACCGCGTTGTTGTTTTCCCGGCAGTGAACACTTTATACAACGCTTTGCTGAATAATCCCGACTTCGCAAAACTGGATTTCTCCAGCTACAAGATCGCCAACGGCGGCGGCATGGCCGTGCAGCAGTCGGTAGCGGATCGCTGGCTGAAAGTAACTGGCACGCCAATTATCGAGGGCTACGGCCTGTCGGAAACTTCGCCTGTCGCCACTGCGAACCGCGTCGATATCAAGGAGTTTACGGGTACTATTGGTTTGCCGATCCCCTCGACTGAAGTGACGATTCTGGATGATGAAGGTAATGAAGTAGCCCTTGGTACTGCTGGCGAAATCGCGATTCGCGGTCCGCAGGTGATGGCCGGCTACTGGAACCGTCCGGAAGAAACCGCAAAATCGATGACACCTGATGGCTTCTTTAAGACAGGTGACGTTGGCATCATGGACGAAAATGGCTACACTCGTATCGTAGACCGCAAGAAGGACATGATCCTGGTTTCCGGCTTCAACGTTTATCCTAACGAGATTGAAGGCGTGGTGGCGGCGCATCCTGGTGTGCTGGAAGTGGCGTGCGTCGGCGTGCCGGACCAGCATTCGGGAGAAGCCGTCAAGCTGTTCGTGGTGCGGAAAGATCCAAACCTAACAGCTGAAGCACTGATGGAGTTCTGCAAGCACGAACTGACCGCTTACAAGAAACCGAAGTACATCGAGTTCCGCGACGAGCTGCCGAAAACGAACGTCGGCAAGATCCTCCGTCGCCAGCTGCGCGACGAAAAGAAGGCTGCCTGATTTAACACAAATCCGGCCTTCGGCGCAGAAGTACAGTTTGATGATTAACCGTACACTAGCCGGAGGCCGAAATGGCATTCGCCAACCCGAACCATCTGCTGCATCTGAGCCCCGAAGGCCGCCGCCGATTGCGCGAGCTTGAGGGCGCTCACGACGACATCGACTCCTCCTTCAGTGAATCCATCCGCGTGGTGGAACGCGCCGTGCAGCGCCAGATCAGTCATCAGCACCTGACGCAGGAACAGTTCGACGCGCTGGTCAGCTTTACTTTCAATACCGGCGCCAGCGGCGCGATGCTGGTGCTGCGCCGGGTGGACGCAGGCGACTTCGACGGCGCTGCCGATGCGATGGAGCGCAGCATCCACGCCCACGTGGACGGCAAAGTGGTGCGCGTGTCCAGTCTGGCCGAACGCCGGCGCGAGGAAAGCGCGCCATTGCGAAGCTGATGGCGCGGCGCGCCCGGTTGGGCGTGCCGCTGCACCTCAGCTAGACGGTGGCAGGACCGGCTACTCCTGACCTGCGAATTGCTTACGATGGTTTCATCGTACACATTGCGTGTGCCCTTCAACAGATCCAATTCCCTGGAAAACAGGGACCCACTTTACTGAGCAATCAATCCGGGCTGTCCGTCGCGGACGGTAAAGGATGCGAGCGTGGCTACGTTGCTGGCCTTGTCGCGTACATCGTCCAGCGCCTGGAACTGGACTGTGCAGCGCTCAGGACGAATGTCGAACAGCATGAAACCGCGCCGGTCGCTGCGGCCGAACTTCAGCGCCGGGTTCATGGCGACATACTGTGCGGTGCGCTCCTGAGGGCGAGAACTGGACGTGATCGACGTACCGCAGAATTCGGTCGCCACCAGGCGGTTGCCGTCGCCACGCGGGCGTGTCGCATCGCGCGCCAGTTCAGCGGCATAGAAAGTGTGTACGTCGCCGGACAGCACCAGCGGATTGCTTGCACGGCTGGATTCCAGCGCATCCAGCAAACGCGCACGGCCGGCCGCGTAACCATCCCAGCCATCAGTCCAGAAGCGTCCATCACCGTCGCTATGGATTGGCACTTGCGAAGACTGCGCCATCAGCGTTTGCTGCGCGAGGATATTCCACTGCGCGCGTGAGCTTTGCAGTCCTTCTGCCAGCCATGCTTCCTGCTGCATGCCCAGCATGGTACGGCGCGGATCGGCCAGCGCGGCGCAGGCGCGCCGATACACGGAAGACGAGCCGCCGCGTCCCTGTGGCTGGCAGGCATGCACGGAACGGTACTGGCGCGTATCGAGCACGTGGAAGCGCGCCAGTCTCCCCCAATCGTAGCGCTGGTACATGCGCACTTCGCCCAGGCCGGGCGTAAAGTTCAGGCGCACCGGCTGATGTTCGTAGTAGGCTTGATAGGCTGCGGCGCGGCGCTGCGGGAAATTTGGCGACAGCAGTTCGTCGTGCAACGGATCGTAGTCGTTGGAGACTTCGTGATCGTCCCAGGTCACGATCCACGGCGCTGCCTGGTGCGCAGCCTGAAGATCGGGATCGGACTTGTACTGCGCATAGCGGGTGCGGTACTCGGCCAAAGTGAAGCTTTCATCGCGGCGCACGGCGTGCGCGGGATGTTCCAGGCTGTAGTGTCCCCATTCGTAAATGTAATCGCCGAGGAAAGCCACCAGATCCGGCGCAGCCGCTGCAATATGGCGATGGGCGGCGTAGAAGCCGAAATCCCAGTGCTGGCAGGAGGCCGCAGCCAGCTTCAATTGCATCGGCTGCTCGCCTGCGGCGGGCGCGGTGCGCGTGCGCCCGACCGGGCTGACCGCGTCGCCCAGCATGAAGCGGTACCAGTACCAGCGTCCGGCGCGCAGACCACGCACGTCGACGTGCACACTATGCGCCAGTTCCGGCGCGGCGGTAGCTGTGCCGCGCGCGGCGATGTTGCGGAAGGCTTCGTCCTCCGCCACTTCCCAGCGCACGGCCATGGCAAGGGACGGAGTGCCCGCCGCGTTCAATGGGTCATGCAGGATGCGGGTCCAGAGGATGACGGAATCGGGCAGTGGCGAGCCGGAAGCGACGCCGAGGGAGAAGGGATAAGCGCCGTTGCCATGGCGCGCAGCCTGGGTAGGGAAGGCGCCGGCTTGCGCCATCGCGGCAAGCGCCGCGAGCCGGGCGCCGCGCAACAGCAGTTGTCGGCGCCCCTGATCCATCAATGTTCGAGCAGGCTTTCGATCGGCGGTACCTGGCGCGGTTTGCGGTCCGGGCCGGTGGCCACATAGGTCAGAATGGCTTCCGTGACCTTCACCGTCACGGCTTGCAGGCGGTTGCGCTCCGCGTAGACTTCCACCTTCACAGTGATCGAAGTGTTGCCGACTTTGACGATGTCGGCGTAGAAGGACAGCAGATCGCCCACAAACACGGGCTGCTTGAACAGGAATGAATTCACCGCCACCGTTGCTACGCGGCCGTTGGCACGGCGCGTTGCCGGCAGGGAGCCGGCAATGTCGACCTGGGACATGATCCAGCCACCGAATACGTCGCCGTAGACATTGGCGTCGGCAGGGGCGGGCATCACGCGCAGCTCGGGCATTTTGCCTGCGGGGAGGTTGTTATTGACGGGGGCGGAAATCTGTTCTTGTGGAGTGCTCATCGTGAAATCTCGTGTGGGGCTACAATTGATCGAATTGTAAACCACGAAGCACAAAGCCATCGCCATGCGCCGTTATCCGAATTCTCCACCGCCGCCCGACAGTAAAGCCCGCGCTGACCGCGGCGACATTGCAACTCTGAAAACATTACTGCCCTACCTATGGGTGTACAAATGGCGTGTGCTGGCGGCCTTGCTGGCGCTGGTCGGCGCCAAGCTGGCCAACGTCGGGGTGCCGGTGGTGCTCAAGCACCTCGTGGACCAGATGACGATTTCGCCGTCCAATCCGAAAGCCTTGCTGGTGCTGCCGGTGGCCGCGTTGATCGCCTACGGTGCGCTGCGGCTGTCGACCACCCTGTTCACGGAGCTGCGTGAATTCCTGTTCGCGCGCGTCACGCAGCGCGCGGTGCGCACCATCGCGCTGAAAGTGTTCCGCCATTTGCATTCGCTGTCCCTGCGCTTCCACCTGAACCGCCAGACGGGCGGCATGACGCGCGACATCGAGCGCGGTACGCGCAGCGTGGGCTCGCTGATTTCCTACACGCTGTTCAATATCCTGCCGACACTGGTGGAGATCACGCTGGTGCTGGGCTACCTCGTCACGCACTACGACATCTGGTTCTCGGTGATCACCTTCTGCGCGCTGGTGACCTACATTACCTTCACCGTGCTGGTGACGAACTGGCGCACGCATTTCCGCCGCACGATGAACGACCTCGATTCGAAGGCCAACAGCAAGGCGATCGACTCGCTGCTGAATTACGAAACGGTGAAGTATTTCGGTAACGAGGAATACGAGGCGAAGCGCTACGACGAAGGTTTGCAGCGCTACGAGTCCGCTGCGGTGAAGTCGCAGACTTCGCTGTCCCTGCTGAATACGGGCCAGTCGCTGATTATCGCGCTGGCAGTCACGCTGATCCTGTGGCGCGCAACCCAGGGCGTCATCGACGGCAAGATGACGCTCGGCGACCTGGTGCTGGTGAATTCCTTCATGATTCAGCTGTATATCCCGTTGAATTTCCTCGGCGTGATCTACCGCGAGATCAAGCAAAGTCTGGCCGACATGGAGCGCCTGTTCTCGCTGCTGGACGAAAACCGCGAGGTGGACGATGCGCCAGGTGCGCGGCCATTGCTCACCAGCGGCGGCGCGCAAGTGCATTTCTCGCACGTGGAATTCAATTACGATCCCAAGCGCCAGATCCTGTTCGATGTGGACTTCACCATCCCGGCCGGCACCACGACTGCGGTGGTAGGCCACAGCGGTTCCGGCAAGTCCACGCTGTCACGCCTGCTGTACCGCTTCTACGAAGTCAACTCGGGCGCCATCACGATCGACGGCCAGGATCTGCGCCAGGTCACGCAAGACTCGCTGCGCCACGCAATCGGCATCGTGCCGCAGGATACCGTGCTGTTCAATGACACGATCGAATTCAACATCGCCTACGGCCGCCCCGGCGCGACCAAGGACGAAATCATTGCCGCAGCGCGGGCTGCATCCATCCACGACTTTGTTGCCAGCCTGCCGGATGGTTATGGCACCATGGTGGGTGAGCGCGGGCTGAAGCTGTCCGGTGGCGAGAAGCAGCGCGTGGCGATTGCCCGCACGCTGCTGAAGAATCCGGCCATCCTGATTTTTGACGAGGCTACGTCGGCGCTGGATTCGAAGGCGGAGCAGGCGATTCAGGCGCAGTTGAAGGAAATTGCGAAGAACCGCACGACGATGGTGATTGCGCACCGCCTGTCCACGATTGCGGACGCCCAGCAGATTCTCGTGCTGGATCATGGACGCATTGTCGAACGCGGTACGCACCAATCACTGTTGGCACGTGATGGACTGTATGCCCAGATGTGGGCACGCCAGCAGGCGAGGACGGATGAGGAGCAGGCATCGCCTGCATTGACTAACTAACGGGGGAATTAGATGGCGGTGAAGCGGGTACTCGTAGTAGCACTTGCAGGCATTGGCCTGCTGGCAGTAGCAGCAGGAGTGAATACGGCGCTGAGCGGATCGCGTCAGCTGAAGGTGGCACCGGCACCAGCGCTGGCGATCGATGAAAACGCGGCAGCACAAAGACTGGCCGAATCACTGCGCTTCACCACCATTTCAGACGCCACCGATGCGGACGCCAACGCCGCCGAATTCGACAAGCTGCACGCCCACCTCCAGGCCAGCTTCCCCAGGCTGCATGCCGCCCTGAAGCGCGAGGATGTGGGCAGCCATGCGCTGCTCTACACCTGGCAGGGCAGCGATCCCAAAGCCGCTCCCGTGATGTGGATGGCGCATCAGGACGTGGTGCCGATTGCGCCGGGCACGGAGAAGGACTGGACGCAGCAGCCTTTCAGCGGCGTCGTCGCGGACGGCTTTGTCTGGGGCCGCGGCGCCTGGGACGACAAAGGCAATCTGTATGCGCAGATGGAGGCCATCGAGATGCTGGTGGCCAGCGGCTATCAGCCCAAGCGCACCATTTATCTGGCGTTCGGCGCCGACGAGGAAGTGGGCGGCACGCGCGGTGCGGTGGCGATTGCTGCGCTGATGAAGTCGCGCGGCGTGAAGCTGGATTATGTGCTGGATGAAGGCCTGCTGGTGCTGCAAGGTGTGGTGCCGGGACTGCAGGTGCCGGCGGCGATGATCGGTGTGGCGGAGAAGGGTTACGCAAGCTACAAGCTGGATCTGTCCACTGCACCGGGACATTCGTCCATGCCGCCGCCGCAGACGGCCATCGGCATGATGAGCAAGGCGCTGGCGGATCTGGAAGCGAACCAGATGCCGGTGCACATGAAGGGGTTGCCGCAGACCAGCTTCGAGATCCTGGCGCCGGAGATGAGCGGTTTCAATCGCGTGGCACTGTCGAACTTCTGGCTGTTCTCGCCGGTGCTGGAACGCGTGATGGTGAAGACGCCGAGCGTCAATGCCCTGATGCGCACGACCACGGCGCTGACCATGGTGAATGCGGGCGTGAAGGATAACGTGTTGCCGGGCAGTGCCAGCGCCACCGTGAATTTCCGTTTGCTGCCGGGAGATACGCTGACGGACGTGAAGGACCACATGCGCAAGGTGATCGGTAATGATGCGATCCGCATCAGCGATGCCACGACTTATAACGCAGAGGCTTCGCATGTGGCCAGCGTGGATGGTGTTGCGTATGGGATTGTGAACCGCACCGTGCGCGAGGTGTTTCCCGATGCGGTGGTGGCGCCGGGCTTGATGGTCGCTGCGACTGACTCGCGCCACTTCGAAGCGGTAAGCGACAACATCCTGAAATTCGGCCCGGTCCGCGCGACCTCCGAGGACCTGCCGCGCTTCCACGGCACCAACGAGCGCATGTCCGTCAAAAACTATGGCGACATGATCCGCTTCTACCACCAGCTGGCGCGCAACAGCAACAGCTAATGTCGCCACACGGTCGCGGCCAGCCCCACCACAGCCGCGACCAGCCCAGCTACGCAGACCAGAATTGTCACGAGCAAAGTCATCATCCAGTGAAATTGCTCATCCTGTTTGCGCTCAGCCGCGTCGATTCGTGCATTCAATTTGTCGACTGCGGACTGCACGGCCGTCTGGATAGCCATTTGCACTTCCAGCCGAAGCGCGCGGAATTCATTGGTCAAGTCGCTCATTTTTTGCTCCAGCTGAGTAAGCCGATCTCCCTGGCTCGGCGGATCATCTTGTGGTGGCATGTCGTCCATGGCGAGCTCCTGATCTAGAGCTACATTGTCGGCGGGGCAGGGCTTATGGGATTTGACCTGGCGCAGGGGCGGGAGTTCAAATTAAAAAGCCCCCGGCTGGCGGGGGCTTGGTGTTGCGGCGCGGGGCGCTTATACGACGCGGCGGGCGGCAGGTTCGGCTGCGTCCGGGTTGGCAAGTTCGCCTTCCCACTTGGCCACCACGGCGGTGGCGATGGAGTTGCCGATGACGTTGGTGGCGGAGCGGGCCATGTCCAGGAAGTGGTCGATACCCAGCAGCAGCACCAGGCCTGCTTCGGGAATATTGAACTGGCCCAGGGTGGCGGCGATCACCACCAGGGATGCGCGCGGCACACCGGCCATGCCCTTGGAGGTCAGCATCAGCACCAGCATCATGGTCATCTGCGTGCCCAGCGACATTTCAATGCCGTAGGCCTGTGCGATGAACAGCGTGGCGAAGGTGCAGTACATCATCGAGCCGTCCAGATTGAAGGAATAGCCGATCGGCAGCACGAAGGAAGCGATGCGGTTGCGCACTCCAAAGCGCTCCAGGCCTTCCAGGGTCTTCGGGTAAGCCGCTTCGCTGGAAGCGGTGGAGAAGGCCAGCAGGGTTGGCTCTTTGACTTCCGACAGCAGCTTGAACACGCGGCGTCCCAGGAAGATGAAGCCGGCGGCCACCAGCACGCCCCACAGCAGCACGATGCTGGTGTAGAACTCGGCCATGAATTTGCCGTAGGTAGCCAGTACGCCCAGGCCGCTCTTGGCAATGGTGCCGGCGACGGCGGCAAATACGGCGATCGGCGCGAACTTCATCACATAGCCGGTGACCTTGAGCATGATGTGCGCCATACCGTCCAGCGCTTCGATCAGCGGTTCGGCCTTTTTGCCGACGGCAGCAGCAGCCAGGCCGAAGAACACGGAGAACACCACAATCTGCAGGATCTCGTTCTTGGCCATGGCGTCGAAGATCGAGATCGGGATCAGGTGATTGACGAATTCCTTCGGCGTCAGGCCACTCTTATTAGTCGCTACAGCCTTCGCCGCGTCGGTCAGCGAGGCGCTGGCGTTGGCGACGGTGGCCGCGGCGTTATGGCTGAACAGCTCATCGCCGGGACGGAACAGGTTCACCATGATCAGGCCCAGCGTCAGCGACAGCACGGACGCCACGATGAACCAGCCCAGCGTCTTGGCGCCGATGCGGCCCACTTCGCTGGTATCGCCCATGCGGCCGATGCCGACCACAAGGGTCGAGAAGACCAGCGGCGCGATAATCATTTTGATCAGGCGCAGGAAGCCGGTAGAGAGCAGGGACAACTTATCGGCAAATCCCGACGGATCTTCCAGCGAGACGTTGGCCGCGTAACCAGCAATGATACCCAACACAAGGCTGGCCAGAATATAAGTGGTCAGGCGATTTTTCTTTTCCATATGCAACATTCCTGTAGTGGGTTTCCCGGTCGGGGATTGCTCGTTCGGGATGAATTTGCCGTTAGAATGGTGAACTATTGAGCAAGTCCCGCAGTATCCGTGCGCCCGAAGGGGCTGTCAAGCAAGGAAAAGGCCGCAGAATAGGCATGATTGAGATAAAAGACGTCAGTAAATGGTATGGGCAATTCCAGGTGCTCACCGATTGCAACACCAGCGTTTCCAAGGGCGATGTGATGGTGATTTGCGGACCGTCCGGTTCCGGTAAATCTACCCTGATCAAGACGGTTAACGGCCTGGAACCCTTCCAGAAGGGCGAAATTGTTGTCGATGGAACATCGGTTGGCGGCAAGGACACTAATTTGTCAGCGCTGCGCGCCCGCATCGGCATGGTGTTCCAGAATTTCGAGCTGTTTCCGCACCTTTCGGTACGCGAAAACCTGACACTGGCCCAGGTCAAGGTGCTGAAGCGCAGCGAGGATGAGGCGACCGAGCGCGGACTCAAATACCTGGACCGTGTCGGCCTGCTCGCGCACAAGGACAAGTTCCCCAGCCAGCTGTCCGGCGGCCAGCAGCAGCGTGTGGCGATTGCGCGTGCCCTGTCTATGGACCCGATCGCCATGCTGTTCGACGAGCCGACTTCCGCACTCGATCCGGAAATGATCAATGAAGTGCTGGATGTGATGGTCGGCCTGGCTCAGGAAGGCATGACCATGATGGTGGTGACGCACGAAATGGGCTTCGCCCGCCGTGTCGCCAACCGCGTGGTCTTCATGGACAAGGGCCATATCCTGGAAGACTGCAGCAAGGACGAATTCTTCGGCGCGCCGCGCTCGGATCGTGCCAAGGACTTCCTGAAGCGCATCATCCACTAACGAAAGCACTGTGGCGTGGGAGCTTTCGTTACTACGTAGATGTCTTCCGCCCGCGATCGACTTCGAGTTACCATGCGCCGCATGAAAATGACATTGATCGCAAGCGCCTTGCTGGCGCTGGGCTCCGCTGCGGCGGCTGCCGAACGCATGGCGGCCGACGTCGCACTGACCCAGGCCACGATTATCGACGTTGCATCCGGACGCCTTATCCAGGGCAAGTCCGTCGTGCTGAAGGGCGACACCATCATCGCGGTGGTGGACGACAAGGCCCTGAAGAACTACGCGCCGAAGCACACTTACCAGCTCAAAGGCAAATACCTGATGCCGGGCCTGTGGGACAGCCACGTGCACTTCGGCGGCGGTCCCGCGCTGATCGAAGAAAACAAGCAGCTGCTGCCGCTCTACCTGGCCCACGGCATCACCACCGTGCGCGATTGCGCGGGGGACCTGCCGGATAGCGTGCGGGAATGGCGCGACCAGATCAACAAGGGCGAGCTGGAAGGCCCGACCATCCTGACCTCCGGCCCCAAGCTGGAAGGCTACAAGCCGCTGTGGAAGGGCACGATTGAAGTCGGTACGCCGGAGGAAGTCAGCAAGGCACTCGATTACCTGCAATCGCGCCGCGTGGATTTCGTGAAGATCACCGAAAATACCCTGAAGCCGGAGATCTACCTGGAAGCGCTGCGCCAGGCCAAAGAGCGCGGCATGCGCACTTCCGGCCACGTGCCGGTGCAGCTGACGCTGGACCAGATGTTCAACGCCGGCCTGGGCACCGTCGAACACGAATCGTACATGCTGCGCGGCGCCACGCCGCGTGAAGCCGAACTGACCGCGCAAGTCGCAGCAGGCAAGATTACCGGCCGCGAAGCGATGCGCGCCAGCCTGGAAAGCTATGACGAAGCGGCCGCGCGCGCCACCTTCCGCCGCATGGCTGCCGCAGGCACTGCCATCGTGCCGACCCTGATCGGTTCCGAAGCGACCGCCTACCTGGACCAGAACGACCACGCCCACGACGCTTACCTGCAGTACATCGGCAAGGGCCTGCGCGCCACCTATGACTGGCGCGTGCAGCGTGCCGCCAAGGATGACGCCAGCGCCATCGCCTTCCGTCACGCCCTGTATGAAAAGTCTGCTTCGCTGCTGCCGCTGATGCAGCAGGAAGGCGTCAGCATCATCGCCGGTACCGATGCAGGCTTCCTGAATTCCTTCGACTATCCGGGCCAGGGCCTGCACGATGAACTGGGCATCTTCGTCAAATACGGCCTGACGCCGCATCAGGCGCTGAATGCCGCTGTGCTGGCGGGGCCGCGCTTCCTCGGCAAGCAGCAGCGCTACGGCGCCGTGGAAGCGGGCAAAGCGGCCGACCTGCTGGTGCTGGACGCCGATCCTCTGAAGGATATCGCGGCCACCCGCAAGATCCGCCTGGTGGTCAGCCACGGCAAAGCCTATGACCGCGCCCAGCTGGACGCCATGCTGGCCAAGGTGAAGGCCTGGGTCGCCGAGCATCCCGCACCCGCCAACCCGTAGCGTGAACCTGGTGGCTGCCACGGTGTGGCAGCCACCAGCTCCTTGCCGTGGGTTCTAAGACGGCAAACGGCCCGCCGGAGCAGGTAAAATGTCGGCATTCGCAATTTGAGAGCCGCTCATGTCCGACTTCGACGCCCCACACAGCCTCACCATCACTCGCCCAGACGACTGGCACCTGCACCTGCGCGATGGCGCGACCATGGCCAGCGTGCTGCCGCACACCGCGCGCCAGTTCGGCCGCGCGATCGTGATGCCAAATTTGAAACCTCCGGTCACCACTGTCGCCCAGGCGCAGGCTTACCGCGAGCGTATCCTGGCGGCCCTGCCAGCGGGCATGAAGTTCGAGCCGCTGATGACGCTCTACCTGACCAACAACACCAGCCCGGACGAAATCCGCCGCGCCGCCGAATCCGACTTCGTGCACGCCGTGAAGCTGTACCCGGCCGGCGCCACCACCAATTCCGACGCAGGCGTCACCGACCTGGCCAACTGCTACAAGGTGCTGGAAGTGATGCAGGAAGTAGGCATGCCTTTCCTGGTGCACGGCGAAGTCACCGACCAGGACATCGACCTGTTCGACCGCGAAGCCGTCTTCATCGAGCGCATCATGCGCCCGCTGCGCAAGAGCTTCCCGGCGCTGAACATCGTGTTCGAGCACATCACCACCAAGGACGCGGCGCAGTACGTGGCCGAAGCGGAAGGCCCGATCGCGGCTACCATCACCGCCCACCATCTGCTTTACAACCGCAACGAGATCTTCAAGGGCGGCATTCGTCCGCACTACTACTGCCTGCCTGTGCTGAAGCGCGAAGAGCACCGCCTGGCGCTGGTGACCGCGGCGACCAGCGGCGATGAGCGCTTCTTCCTCGGCACCGACTCCGCGCCGCACGCACAGGGCGCGAAGGAAGCGGCGTGCGGCTGCGCGGGCTGCTACACCGCCCTGCATGCGATGGAGCTGTACGCTGAAGCCTTCCAGCGCGCCGGTGCGCTGGACAAGCTGGAAGCTTTCGCCTCCCTGAACGGTCCGGCCTTCTACGGCATGGAGCCGAACGAAGACAAGATCACACTGAAGCGCGAGCAGTGGACCCTGCCGGAAGCACTGCCTTTCGGCGACCAGCAAGTGATCCCGCTGAATGCAGGCGAAACCATCAACTGGAAAATGGCCTGACGGTGTTTGAGGCGATCGACTGGTCCCGCTCGTGGTTCGACGCGGTGCGGGATGCCGCTTGCCGCACGGACCTTGGCGCGGACAGCGTGATCGCCTCCTTCTGCGCGCAGGCCGAAGCACTCGATCTGCGCAATCACCAGGGCCTGCCGCTGCGCTTCGTGCCGCAGGCCGATCTGCCTGAAGGCACGGCCTACGAAGAATTCATTGGCGCCACGGGCGGTGTGCCAACGCGCGACAACCTGCACGACTTTTTCAACGGCCTGGTGTGGCTGACCTTCCCCCTCATCAAACGCGAGCTGAACGCCTTGCAGTCGGCGCAGATTGCGCTTGATGGCGTCGGCAAATCGCGCGGCCCGGCCCGCGATGCGGCCACTATCTTCGATGAAAACGCAGCGCTGCTGATCGTGCGCGATGATGCGGACGGCGCTGCCCTGGTCGATGCGCTGCGCAATCACCGCTGGCGTGAAGCCTTCGTCGACCGCGCCGCACAATTCGGCAAGGACGCGCAAGTCTGGCTGTTCGGCCACGCGCTGATGGAAAAGCTGGTCGCGCCCTACAAGGCCATCACGGCCCATACGCGCGTGCTGATGGCGCCGGGTGGCTACTTTGCGCTGAGCGACGTCGAGCGCCGCGCCTGGATCGATCAGCTGGTGGCGCAGCAGCTACGCACCGAAGGCTTGCACAAAGCCGGCTTCACGCCGCTCCCCGTGCTCGGCATACCGGACTGGTGGCCGCAGCAGGACGATGTATTCTATGACGACACCACGGTCTTCCGCGCGAAACGGAAACCGTCCGCAGCTTAACGCGAAAGGAAAAAGAATGGACAAAGTTATCCGCTGGGGCATTCTCGGCACCGGCAAGATCGCCAAGGCGCTGGCCACGGCATTGAAGGAATTGCCTGATGCAGAACTCGCCGCCGTTGCTTCGCGCAGTGCTGATAGCGCTAACGCCTTTGCCGCTGAATTCGGCGCCAAGCGCGCCCACAGCAGCTATCAGGCGCTGGCCGATGATCCGGACGTGGATGTGATCTACATCGCCACGCCGCACCCTATGCACCACGAGAACGCGCTGATGTGCCTGCGCGGCGGTAAGGCGCTGCTGGTCGAAAAAGCCTTCACCGTGAACCGCTGCGAGGCGGAAGATATCGTGGCGCTGGCGTGCGAGAAAAAGCTGTTCGTGATGGAAGCGATGTGGTCGCGCTTCCAGCCGGCCATTGTGGAAGCCAGGCGCCTGATCGAAGCGGGCGAGATCGGCAAGATCAGCAATATCCAGGCCGACCTGGGCTTCATGGCCGACGTGGGGCCGGAGCACCGCCTGTTCAATCCGGAGCTGGGCGGCGGCGCCATGCTGGACCTGGGCATTTATCCGCTGTCCGTATCGGCCTTCTTCCTGGGCGATGTGGCCGAAGTGAAGGCCATGAGCGTACTCGGTCCGACCGGCGTGGACGTGCAGACCAACTTCGTGCTGCGTCATAAGAACGGCGGCCTGTCCAGCTGCGCCACCAGCCTCACCGCGCGCACCGGCGCCACCTTGACCGTGTGCGGCAGCAAGGGCTTCCTGCGCCTGCACAGCCGCTTCCACCACAGCGACCGCTTCACCATCGAGCTGAATGACGGCAGCAGCCGTGAAATCCATCTGCCGCGCGTCGGCAACGGCTATGCCCACGAAGCAATGGAAGTACAGCGCTGCCTGCGCGCCGGCCTGCTGGAAAGCCCGGTGATGCCGCTGGACGAGTCGCTGTCGCTGATGGGCGTGATGGACGACATCCGCGCCCAGACCGGCGTTCGCTACGCCGCGGACTGATGTTTGTACACCACCCGATTTTGTTAAAAAATTGATATTATCGATTTTCTAATAAATTTCGGGAGGTTACATGCAAAAAGCAATTCTCTTGGCCGCTGGGGCCGCGCTTTCACTCGCCAGTATGACGGCGTCCGCCGCTTCAATCAGCTACAAGACCGAAGCGCTGGAAGTGGTGGGCGTACTGCAGGAAATCGCAGGTCCCTCGGCGCGCTGCCCGACCCAGTTCGGCGGCACCATCACCGGCCACGGCATGAGCACCACGCTCGGACCGCTGGCTTTTGTCGCCAATGACTGCATTACCCCATCCGGCGCTATCTTCACCTTCAACAAGGGCCGCTTCATCATCCTGACTGCGTCCGGTGACCAGGTCTTCGCCAGCTACAGCGGCCAGATGGTGCCAACCGGCGTCGGCACGCAGTACGCCTTCACCGGCGGCACCTTCCAGATCACGGGCGGCACCGGCCAATACATCTTCGCCACCGGCGGCGGTGCGCTTGATGGCGGCGAAGACATGGCCACTGGCGCCGGCAATATCAAGCTGACCGGCAAAATCTCGTATTGGACCTGGTAAGGGCTGATCTGCAAGGCGGCGTGCATTCAAGTAAACTGACTTTTTTGCACTAATTAACGCCTTGCCATGACTGACTCCACGCGTGCCCTCGATCTGAAAACCGTCCTGATTTCGACCGGCGTCGTGCTGACGCTGGCGATGGGCGTGCGTCATGGTTTCGGTTTCTGGATGCAGCCGATTTCGCAAGCCAACGGCTGGAGCCGCGAAACCTTCTCGCTGGCGATGGCCATGCAAAACCTGCTGTGGGGCGCTTTCGGTCCCTTCGCGGGCATGGTGGCGGACCGCTACGGCACCATGCGCGTCGTGATTTTCGGAGCGTTGTGCTACATGGCGGGTCTGGTGTGGATGGCGACGGTGACGCAGCCCTTGTTGTTCGTGACCGGCTCCGGTGTGCTGATTGGGCTGGCGCTGGCCTGCACCGGATTTGGCGCCGTCAGTGGCATCATCGGGCGCGCTGCGCCGCCGGAGAAGCGTTCCTGGGCCTTTGGCGTGTCCGGCGCCGCCAGCTCCTTCGGCCAATTCCTCATGATGCCTGTCGAGCAGGTGCTGATTTCCACGATGGGCTGGCAGAACGCCTTCTTCCTGCTGGCTTCCGCTGTGATCTTCCTGATGCTGCTGGCCTCGCGCAATCTGCGTGAGCCGAAGCACGAAGTGGCCGCGGGTGGACATCATCAAAGCATTGGCGAAGCGTGGCGCGAAGCCGTGCGCAACCGCTCCTTCCTGCTGCTGCTGGCAGGGTATTTTGTGTGCGGCTTCCAGGTCGTGTTCATCGGCGTGCACCTGCCGGCCTACCTGAAGGACAAAGGCATCGCCAACGCGAGCGTTGCGGTGATGGCGCTGGCGCTGATTGGCCTGTTCAATATCTTCGGCTCCTTCACTGCGGGGCAACTGGGCGGCAAGCTGCCCAAGCGCTATCTGCTGTCCTTCATTTACTTCGCCCGTTCAGTGGTGATTTCCCTGTTCCTGCTGGCGCCCCTGTCGCAATGGTCGGTCTACGTGTTTGCCGCGGCCATGGGCTTCCTGTGGCTGTCCACCGTACCGCTGACTAATGGGATTATCGCCAGCGTGTTTGGGCTGAAGCATATGTCCATGCTGGCGGGCGTGGTGTTCTTCTCCCACCAGATCGGCAGCTTCCTCGGCGTGTGGCTGGGTGGTTATCTGTTCGACCTGCGCGGCAACTACGACATCGTATGGGGCATCGCCATCGCCCTCGGCGTGATGGCCGGCCTGGCTAATTTGCCGATCAACGAGCGCCCGCTGGTGCGCGAACCTCAGCTCAAGGCGGCATGATGAAAACCACGATCATGAAGGCAGCAGCATGGACGGCGATCGCCGCCGTGCTGGCGCTCGCCTTCATGGCTTACCTGCGGCCGGATTTCATGCTCGATCTGGCCAACCGCATTTACCTCTGCTTCTGACGCCAGATCAGGCGTGTTTCTTGGAGCGGCTGGATTTGTGCGAGGACGCGGACTTGCTGCGTTTGGAGGACGAAGATGCAGCGTGATGGTGTTCAGATGAAGATTTGGCGCGCTTGTAGCCGGCAGTGCTGGTCTTCGGCGCGGTAAAGGTCATTTCCGGGCCGGTGAACTGTTTGGCGTTCACGGCGGAGGTGAGGGCGCCGTCTTCCAGGTTGGCCAGCAGGTTTTTCGGGTCGATGCGCTGACCGTCCTTGAAGGCTTCCAGGTGCAGGTGCGGACCGGTGGAGTGTCCGGTCGAGCCGGACAGGCCGATCGGTTCGCCGGCGGCTACTTCGTCGCCGACGTTCACGGAGCGCTTGGTCAGGTGCGCGTACAGCGAACGCAGACCATTCAGATGCTCAATTACAACAACCTCACCGTATTTCTTATCACCTTCATAACGATTGGTCGAGGCGACGACCACGCCGCCCTGGGTTGCCATCACTGGCGTGCCCACCGGCGTGGAAAAATCTACACCACCGTGCGCGCGATGGCCGCGCAGGGCGCCGAAGAAGCTGCTCACGCGGATATTCTTCAGCGGCATCACCCACTTGGCGAAAAAGCCGGGCTTTTCCTCCTTGGCCTGCACTGGCGTCGGGGCAAGAGCCGGCACTGGCACGGCTGCGGGAGCCTGAGCCACCACAGGCGCAGCCGCCGGCGTTTCCTGCTCGGCAGCTACGGCCGGGAGGAAACACGCTGCCAATGCGACAGAAGTGATGATTTTGGTAAATTTTTTCATGAGCGGGTGAGTGTCGCACACCGCCCGGCGTCACGCAAGACTGTTCGCATGGTATAACATGGTTATAACGTTTGGAGGCAGTTATGCGCACAACAATTCGCCGAATTGGAAATTCGAAAGGGATGATCATTCCGTCAACCCTGCTCGCCGAAGTGGGTTTGGTCGATGAAGCGGAAATTACCGTGGTGGACGGCGCGCTGGTGATTCGGCCGCCAGCCAAACCTGTTCGCAAGGGCTGGGCTGAGGCCAGCAAAGCAATTGCGGAGGCTGAAGATGATGCGCTGGTCCTTCCAGAGTTCGCCAACGAAGGCGATGAAGGGCTGGTATGGTGAAGCGCGGAGAGATCTGGCTCGTCAATCTTGATCCGACAGTCGGGAGCGAAATTCAGAAATCTCGTCCTTGCGTGGTCGTATCGCCGCCCGAAATGCATGAGTATTTGCGTACCGTGATCGTGGCGCCCATGACGACCGCGAGCCGTCCGGCGCCATTCCGCATCGATGTAACGCACAGCGGCAAGAAGGGGCTGATTTTGCTGGACCAGCTACGTACCGTTGATAAATCGCGCCTCGTCAGCAGATTGGGGGCCGTCTCCAGAACCACACTGGCCGCCACACTACAGGCACTGCAAGAAGCCTTCGCCGAGTAGGCGCGTCAGACCTTCAGGAATTCCTCGCGGCCGCCGAGCCAGCGTTCGAGGTGGGCTTCGACGGTGGCGGTGTTTTCGGGGGTGGGCTCTTGCAGCAGGTGGTGGGCGATGTCGCGGGCCTGGTCGACCAGCCAGCCGTCGGTTTCGAGGTCGGCGAAGCGCAGCATGGCCTGGCCGGACTGGCGGGCGCCGAGGAATTCGCCGGGGCCGCGGATTTCGAGGTCGCGGCGGGCGATTTCGAAACCGTCCGTGGTTTCGCGCATGGTTTGCAGGCGCTGCTTGGCGACGGGGCCTAGCGGGCTTTGATACATCAGCAGGCAAACCGATGCGGCCGAGCCGCGGCCGACGCGTCCACGCAGCTGGTGCAGCTGCGATAAGCCGAAACGCTCGGCATGTTCGATCACCATCAACGAGGAATTCGGCACGTCCACGCCGACTTCAATGACGGTGGTGGCAACCAGCACGTGCACATCACCAGCGGCGAAGGCGTCCATCACCTCGGCTTTTTCGGCCGGCTTCAGGCGGCCGTGTACCAGGCCGACGCGCAGGTCGGGCAGGGCTTCGCACAGGGTTTCGTAGGTTTCGGTGGCGGTTTGCAGTTGCAGCGCTTCGGATTCTTCGATTAGCGGGCAGACCCAGTAAGCCTGGCGTCCTTCCAGCGCGGCGGCGTGTACGCGGGCGATCACTTCGTCGCGGCGGTTCTGGTCCACCACGGCGGTGACGATAGGCGTGCGGCCCGGCGGCAGTTCGTCGATCACCGAGACTTCAAGATCGGCGTAGTAGGTCATCGCCAGCGTGCGCGGGATCGGCGTGGCGGACATCATCAGCTGGTGCGGCACCAGACCGCGGCTGCCCTTGTTGCGCAGGGTCAGTCGCTGGCCGACACCGAAGCGGTGCTGCTCGTCCACGATCACGAGGCCGAGTTTGTGGAAGTTCACCGTATCCTGAATGATGGCGTGCGTGCCGATCACCAGTTGTGCTTCGCCCGATTCGACCAGCGCTATCGTGGCTTCCTTTTCCTTCTTCTTCAGGCTGCCCGTCAGCCACGCCACGTTGACGCCTAGCGGTTCCAGCCACGCGGCAATCTTGCGGAAGTGCTGGTCGGCCAGGATTTCGGTCGGCGCCATCAGCGCGGCCTGGTAGCCGCTGTCGATCGCTTGCGCAGCGGACAGCGCGGCCACAATCGTCTTACCGCTGCCGACGTCGCCCTGCAGTAGTCGCTGCATCGGGAAGTGTTCTTTGATATCGGCGCGGATTTCTTTCAACACGCGCTGCTGCGCGCCGGTCAGCTTGAACGGCAGGGAGGCTTCAAAGGCTTTCGACAGTTCGCCCACTTTCTTCAGAGCCGTCGCGCCTTTCGCGCGGCGTGCACGCTGGGCGCGTTTCAGAGATAGCTGCTGCGCCAGCAGCTCGTCGAACTTCATGCGCGTCCATGCCGGATGCGAGCGGTCGGCCAGCGCGTGTTCATCGGCGCTTGCGGGCGGATAGTGCAGGGCTTTCACCGCAGGCTCGAACGCGTGAAGACGCATGCGCAGCAGGATTTCATGCGGCACCGTGTCGGTCCAGTCAATGCGCTTCATCGCATCGGCAATCGCGCGGCGCAGTACCAGCTGGGACAAGCCTTCGCCCGATGGATACACGGGGGTGAGGGAAGTCGGCAGCGGCGCGCCTTCGTTCACCACCTTGTACGCCGGGTGTACCATCTCCGCGCCAAAGAAGCCATGCCGCACCTCGCCGCGTGCACGTACGCGCGTGCCCTCGGCCAGTTGCTTGACCTGGCTGCCGTAGAAATTCATGAAGCGCAGCTGGATATCGCCCGTCTCGTCCACGATGTGCACCAGCAGCTGGCGGCGCGGCTTGTAGGCGATTTCGTTTTTCGTGACCACGCCCTCGACCTGCGACACCTGTCCGCCGCGCAGGCACGCCTCGCGGATGGTCAGGACCTCCGTCTCGTCTTCATAGCGCATGGGCAGATGCAGCACCAGATCCATATCCGAGCGCAGACCAAGCTTGGCGAGCTTGCTCTCGGCGGTGGCGGCGGGTTTCTTTGCAGCGGCGGGCTTCTTTTGCTTCGTTTCAGGCATTTTTGCGCGATTTTTGGGCAGATGGCGTAAAATAGAGGGTTGCCCAACAGTTTCCGTAGTCCGTAATGTACTCGCTATCAGATTTCGATTTTAACTTGCCGCCAGAGCGTATTGCGCAATTTCCGCTTCCGGACCGCAGCGCGTCCCGCCTTCTGCATGTAGATGGCAAGGATCTGCACGACCGCCAGTTCACCGACATCATCGACCAGCTGCAAGCCGGCGACCTGCTCGTGATGAACAATACGCGCGTGCTGAAGGCGCGCTTCTTTGGTGTGAAGGACAGCGGCGGCAAGGTCGAGGCGCTGGTGGAGCGCGTGCTGGATACGCGCACCGTGCTGGCCCAGTTGCGCGCGTCGAAGTCGCCTGGTCCCGGCGTGAAGATCCGACTGGCCGATGCGTTCGACGTGACCGTCGGCGAGCGCGCGGGCGAGTTCTTTACCCTGCATTTCGATGCCGACGTGTTCGACCTGATCGAGCAATACGGCCGCCTGCCGCTGCCGCCTTATATCGAGCACGCGCCGGGTGAAGTGGACGAAACGCGTTACCAGACCGTCTTCAACAAGGTACCGGGCGCTGTCGCTGCGCCGACCGCCGGCCTGCACTTCGACGAAGCACTGCTGGCACGCCTGAAAGAAAAGGGTGTGAAGTTCGCCTATGTCACGCTGCACGTGGGCGCTGGCACCTTCCAGCCTGTGCGCACCGAGAATCTGTCCGAACACAAGATGCACACGGAGTGGTACACGATCGGCCAGGAGACTGTCGATGCCGTGCGCGAAGCCAAAGCGGTGGGCCGCGATGTGATCGCCGTGGGCACGACCTCGCTGCGCGCGCTGGAGTCGGCTTCGCAATCCGGCGAGCTGGTAGCAGGCAGCGCCGATACGGCCCTGTTCATCACGCCGGGCTACAAGTTCAAGACGGTCACGCGCCTGATTACCAACTTCCACCTGCCGAAATCGACACTGTTGATGCTCGTTTCGGCCTTTGCCGGCTTTACCGAGATCCGCCACGCTTACCAGCACGCGATCGCCAATGAATACCGCTTCTTCAGCTACGGCGATGCCATGCTGCTGACCACGCACAACCGCGCCTGAGCGCCGGTGCCAAAGGAATAGTTAAATGCTGGAATTTAAACTCATCAAGAAAGACACCACCGGCAAGACGCACGCCCGCCGCGGCACCGTCAAGCTGAATCACGGCGAAGTGCAGACGCCGATCTTCATGCCGGTTGGTACCTATGGCTCGGTGAAGGCGATGTCGCCGCTGGAGCTGAAGGAAATCGGCGCGCAGATCATTTTGGGCAATACCTTCCACCTGTGGCTGCGTCCTGGCAACGACGTGATGTCGAAGTTCGGCGGCCTGCATGGCTTCATGGGCTGGGACAAGCCTATCCTGACCGACTCCGGCGGCTTCCAGGTGTTCTCGCTGGGCGAGATGCGCAAGATCACGGAAGAGGGCGTGCACTTCAACTCACCCATCAATGGTGACAAGCTGTTCCTGTCGCCGGAAATCTCGATGCAGATCCAGCGCGTGCTGAATTCCGACATCGTGATGCAGTTCGACGAATGCACGCCGTACGAAATCAACGGCCGTCCGGCCACGCTGGATGAAGCGGCCAAGTCGATGCGCATGTCCCTGCGCTGGGCCCAGCGTTCGATGGATGAATTCAAGCGCGGCGAGAACCCGAACGCGCTGTTCGGCATCGTCCAGGGCGGCATGTTCGAATCCCTGCGCGACGAATCGCTGGAAGGCCTGGAAAAGATCGACTTCCCCGGCCTGGCGATTGGCGGCTTGTCGGTCGGCGAGCCGAAGGAAGACATGATGCGCGTGCTGGAACACTTCGGCCCGCGCCTGCCGGAAAACAAGCCGCACTATCTAATGGGGGTCGGCACGCCGGAAGACCTGGTGGCGGGCGTATCGAACGGCGTCGACATGTTCGACTGCGTGATGCCGACCCGGAACGCCCGCAATGGCTGGATCTTCACCCGCTTCGGCGACATCAAGATCAAGAACGCGCGTTATAAGGATGATAAGGAACCGCTGGACCCGACCTGCTCCTGCTACGCCTGCCGTAACTTCAGCCGCGCCTACCTGCACCACCTGCACCGTGCGCAGGAGATTCTGGGGGCGCGCCTGAACACCATCCACAATCTGCACTATTACCTGGACATCATGCAGCAGATGCGCGATGCCCTGGACGAAGACCGCTTCCCGGACTGGGTAAAACAGTTCCACGCGGACCGCGCGCGTGGTGTTTAAGCAAACTATTGCAAAAAGTGATATAGGCCCCAATCTCGGCCACTTCAGCGGGTGCTAGAATACAGCGCTTATTTTTTCAAACACTAATTGGAGTCACCGTGTTCATTTCCAACGCATATGCTCAAGGCGCTGATGCTGCAACCATGAGCAATTTGTCTACTTTCCTGCCGCTGATCCTGATGTTCGTGGTCATGTACTTCCTCATGATCCGTCCGCAGCAGAAGCGCGCCAAGGAACAGAAGGCCATGATGGACGCACTGGCCAAGGGCGACGAAGTGGTTACCGCCGGCGGCATGCTGGGCAAAGTGGCCAAGGTGACCGACGCCTATGTGACGGTTGAAGTTTCGCAAGGCACCGAAATCGTGGTGCAGAAAGCTTCGATCACCACCCTGCTGCCGAAGGGCACGCTCAAGGGTCTGTAAGAAAACCGGTGCGGGCGGCCACGAGCCGCCCGCTTTGTGTTGACTGAACGCTGAAGAATATGAATCGCTATCCCCTCTGGAAATATATCCTGATCGTCGTCGTGGTGCTGCTGGGCGCACTCTACACGGCGCCAAACTACTTCGGCGAATCGCCCGCCCTGCAGATCACCAGCGGCAAAGCCACCCTCAAGGTGAGCAGCGCTGTGGCGACGCAGGTGGAGGAGGTCCTGAAGAAGGACAATATCAAACAGGACGGCATCACCTTCGATCCGAGCGTCACCCACTCCGTGAAAGTGCGCTTCCCGGATACCGACGCCCAGTTCAAGGCCCGCCTGGCACTGGACAAAGGCCTGAACCCCGATCCGAACGATCCAAGCTATATCGTGACGGTCAACCTGATGCCGAACACCCCGCAATGGATGCAATCGCTGCGCGCGCTGCCGATGTACCTCGGCCTGGACTTGCGCGGCGGCGTGCACTTCCTGATGCAGGTGGACACCAAGGCTGCGCTGACCAAGCGTATCCAGGGCATCCAGGCTGCCGTGCGTAGCGACCTGCGCGACAAGAATGTGCGCCACGCCGGCATCGACCGCGTGGGCAATTCGGTGTTGATCAAGTTCCGCGACGATGCGACCCGCAAGGCCGCCGAAGCCGTGCTGACCGACCGCCAGCCTGACGTCGCCTTTGCTGAAGGCACAGACGGCGCCGACCTGACCCTGACCGTCACCCTGAAGCCGGCCGCCCTGAAAGCGACTCTGGACAACGGCGTGCAGCAGAACATTGCCACTCTGGGCAAGCGCGTGAATGAACTGGGCGTGTCCGAGCCGGTGATTCAGCAGCAGGGCGCCGACCGCATCGTTGTGCAGCTGCCTGGCGTGCAGGACGTGGCCCGCGCCAAGTCCATCATCGGCCGCACTGCGACCCTGGAAGTGCGCATGGTGGACGACACCATCACCCCAGGCACCGAGCTGACCTCCGCGATTCCGTACAACTCCGAGCTGTTCACCGTCGGCAAGAACGTGCCAGTGGTACTGACCAAGGACGTGGTGCTGTCCGGCGACTACATCTCCAGCGCCACCGCCACCTTCGACCAGAACCAGCAGCCGGCCGTGAGCCTGGACCTGAACGGCGACGGCGGCCGCAAGATGCGCGAAGCGACCCGCGAGCGCGTCGGCAAGCGCATGGCGATCGTGCTGTTCGAGAAGGGCAAGCCGGAAGTGCTGAGCGTTGCCACCATCCAGTCCGAATTGGGCAGCAAGTTCCAGATCACCGGCATGGGCAGCATCGAGAACTCCACTGAACTGGCGCTGCTGCTGCGCGCCGGTGCGCTGTACGCGCCGATGGAAGCCATCGAAGAACGCACCATCGGCCCGCAGCTGGGCGCCGAGAACATCGCCAAGGGCTTCCACTCCACGATGTACGGCTTCGCGGCGATCGCGATCTTCATGATCATCTACTACATGCTGTTCGGTTTCTTCAGCGTGCTGGCGCTGGGCATCAACCTGCTGCTGCTGGTGGCCCTGCTGTCCATGATGCAGGCCACCCTGACCCTGCCGGGTATCGCCGCAATCGCGCTGGCGCTGGGTATGGCAATTGACGCCAACGTGCTGATTAACGAGCGTATCCGCGAAGAGCTGCGCGCGGGCGCCAATCCGCAGGCGGCCATCTCCGTCGGCTTCGACCACGCATGGCACACCATTCTGGACTCCAACGTCACCACCCTGATCGTGGGCCTGGCGCTGCTGGTGTTCGGTTCGGGTCCGGTGCGCGGCTTTGCCGTGGTGCACTGCCTGGGTATTCTGACCTCGATGTTCTCCGCCGTCTTTGTATCGCGTGGCGTGGTGAACCTGTGGTACGGCCGCAAGAAGAAGCTGCAATCCCTGTCCATCGGCACCGTTTGGGTGCCTGGCGGCTCCGCAGCGAAGTAATCGAATAAGAGGACGACATGGAATTTTTCCGCATCCGTAAAGACATCCCCTTCATGCGCCACGCGTTGATCTTCAACGTGATTTCGGCGCTGACCTTCGTGGCGGCTGTTTTCTTCCTGGTTCACAAGGGCCTGCATTTCTCCGTCGAATTCAAGGGCGGCACCGTGATGGAAGTGCAGTACCATCAGGCGGCCAACCTGGAGAAGATCCGTCATACGCTGGAAGGCATGGGCTATGAACAGCCTGAAGTCACCAGTATCGACACCGCACGCGACGCCATGCTGCGCCTGCCGATCAAGCCGGGCCTGTCCAGCGACAAGACTTCGCAAACGGTCTTCGCTGAGCTGTGCAAGGTGGAAGGCGGCAGCGTCAAGGCCTTCGACAGCGTGACCGCCAAGGGTGAACACGTGAACAAGACCGGCTGCGCGGACGCCGCCGGTAACGAAGTGATCTCGCTGCAGAAGGCCGAATTCGTCGGCCCGCAGGTCGGTGAGGAACTGGCGCAGAACGGCCTGAATGCTCTGGTGATGGTGGTGATCGGCGTGATGATCTACCTGGCCATCCGCTTCGAATGGAAATTCGCAGTGGCGGCGATTATCGCTAACTTGCACGACGTGGTGATCATCCTGGGCTTCTTCGCCTTCTTCCAGTGGGAATTCTCGCTGACCGTGCTGGCGGCGGTACTGGCGGTGCTGGGCTACTCGGTCAACGAGTCGGTGGTTATCTTCGACCGTATCCGCGAAAACTTCCGCAAGCAGCGCAAGATGAGCGTGCGTGAAGTGATCGACAATGCGATCACCTCCACCATCTCCCGTACCATCATTACCCACGGCTGCACGCAGATGATGGTGCTGTCCATGCTGTTCCTGGGCGGCCCGACCCTGCACTTCTTCGCGATCGCGCTGACCATCGGCATCTGCTTCGGTATTTACTCCTCCGTGTTCGTGGCGGCTGCCGTCGCAATGTGGCTGGGCGTGAAGCGTGAAGACCTGATCAAGCCGGTCAAGGAAAAGAACGACGAAACAGGCGGCGCCGTCGTTTAAACCGACAGCATTTGCCCGCAAACGAAAGCGGCCCGCATGGGCCGCTTTTTTTATGTTGACAGGCGGGCGGCTTTGTTTGATGATAGCGCTATCATGATCCGATGGCAGGTGGGGTACACTCTCCCTAGCCTGTTTCTGCTGCGCGGGCGCGTGCTTCGCGCAGCACTTTTTTTGAGAGGTTGATGTGGTCCTGACCTGGCGGGAGAAAATCAGCTATGGCATCGCGGACATGGGCTTCAATTTTTATTGGGCCAATATCGCCACGTTCATGCTGATCTTCTATACGGACGTTTTCGGCATTTCCGCCGCGGCCGCCGCGTCGATGATGTTCCTCATTAAGATCATCAATGCTTTCACGGACCCGATGATTGGCGCAGCGGCCGACCGCACCGCCAGCCGTTTCGGAAAATTCCGCCCTTATCTGCTGTGGATGGCCGTGCCGCTGGCCGGCGCCGCCGTGCTTACCTATACCACGCCCAATCTCTCCGCCGACGGCAAACTGGTGTGGGCTTATGCGACCTATCTGCTGATGATGGTGTGCTACACCGGCATCAACATTCCCTACAACGCCCTGTCCGGCGTGATGTCTGCCGATCCGCAGGAGCGTTCCACCATCAATGGCCTGCGTTTCATTTTTGCGTTTGGCGGCAGTACCCTGGTGACGGCCGCCACGCCCGCCATGGTGCACTGGCTGGGTGGCGGCAATGAAAAATTGGGCTGGCAGCTGACGATGATCGCCTGGGGCATCGCGGCCTCCATTCTGTTCGTGCTGACCTTCGCCAACACGCGCGAGCGCATCGCGCCGCCTGAGGGCCAGAAGACCAATGTCTGGCAGGACGTGCGCGATCTGGCGGGCAACCGGCCATGGATCGTGCTGTTCTTCCTGGCGCTGATCATCATGGTCACCATTACGCTGCGCACCACCACGGCGGCTTACTACTTCAAGTATTACGTGGGCCGTCCGGATCTGATGGCGGCCTTTGTGCCGGCCTATATGCTGTCCGCCGCTGCCGGCGCCTCACTGACGCCGGTGATGACGCGCTTCGCGGACAAGAAGACACTGATGATCTTCCTGATGTCCACCACCGCCGTGCTGTCGGCCGTATTCTTCATCGTGCCGAAGGACCAGATCTGGCTGATGTTCGCGCTGCAGATCGGCATGGGCCTGGTGCTGGGGCCGAAGTCGCCGCTGGCTTTCTCGATGTATGCCGACACCGCCGACTACAACCAGTGGCGCACCGGCCGCCGCGCCACCGCCATGACCTTCGCTGCCGCCACCTTCTCGCAAAAACTGGGCACTGCGCTGGCGGTGGCCGTGATCGGCTCCCTGTTCACGGCGCTGGGCTATGTGCCGAACGCTGCGCAGTCCACCGGCTCTCAAGCGGGCATCGTGTGGCTGATGTCCCTCATTCCCGCAGCCTTCGCCTTGCTGGCGGTGGCCGTCATGTTCTTCTATAACCTGGACAGCAAAACGCTGAAACAGATACAGTCCGACCTGGAGTCAAGATAATGCTTCGCCCGATCGACAACGGTGACCGCTACGAACTGCTGTCGCCCACCGCCATGCGGCGCGCCGCAGGCTTCCTGTGGAACCGCAAAATGATGATTCAGATGAACTGCCGCGGCTATGCCGTGGCGCAGTTCATGCAGCCCGAGCCTGCGAAATACGCGCACGCGCCGAACCTGGAGGCGAAGACTTTCATGCAGCCGGAGCAGGGCTACTACGCCCATCATCCGGGCCGCTTCTTCTATATCAAGGACGAAGAGACGGGCGAGTTCTTCTCGGCGCCGTACGAGCCGGTGCGCGCCAAGGTGGACAGCTTCAGCTTCGTCGCTGGCAAGAGTGATATCGCATGGACCGTCGAACATCTGGGCCTGCGCGTGCAGATGGAACTGGGCCTGCCGGTCGATGACGTGGCCGAACTGTGGTCGCTGCGCGTGACCGATCTTTCCGGGCGTGCGCGCCGCATCAGCGTCTATCCCTACTTCCCGATTGGCTATATGTCGTGGATGAACCAGTCTGGCGAATACCGCGCGGACCTGGGCGGCATCGTTGCCAGCTGCGTGGCGCCGTATCAGAAAGTGGCCGATTACTTCAAGCAGAAGGACTTCAAGGACAAGACTTACTTCCTGTGCGAGACGCCACCCGATGCGTGGGAAGTCTGCCAGGAAGCGTTCGAAGGCGAGGGCGGGCTGCATGCCCCGTCCGCGCTGGCGCAGCCGGCGCTGGCGGGCGGCGATGCGCGCTACGAAACACCTGCCGCCGTGGTGCAATACCGCGTCGCGCTGGCCGCCGGTGCGAGCCGCGACTATCGCTTCCTGTTCGGCCCCGCGCTGGATGACGACGAAATTCGGGCCATGCGCGAGAAATACCTGTGCGCCGAAGCCTTCGCCGCGGCGAAACATGATTACGCCGAATACGTCGAGGGCGGCTACGGCTGCCTGTCGATCGAAACGCCGGATCTGGAGTTGAATAACTTCGTGAATCACTGGCTGCCGCGCCAGGTTTTCTATCACGGCGACGTGAACCGCCTGAGCACCGACCCGCAGACGCGCAACTACCTGCAGGACAATATGGGCATGGCCTTCATCAAGCCCGAAGTCGCACGCGCTGCCTTTGTGCACGCGCTGGGCCAGCAGGAAGTGTCGGGCGCCATGCCGGACGGGATTCTGCTGTACGAAGGCGCCGAGCTGAAATACATCAACCAGGTGCCGCACACCGACCACTGCGTGTGGCTGCCGGTCTGCATGAAGGTCTATCTGGACGAAACCGGCGACTATGCGCTGCTGGAACAAAAGGTAACCGGTACCGACGGCAAAACACTGACGGTAGCGCAGCGCATGTCCGCCGCGATGGACTGGCTGATGAAGGACCGCGATGAGCGTGGCCTGAGCTTCATCGCACAAGGCGACTGGTGCGATCCGATGAATATGGTTGGCTACAAAGGCAAGGGCGTTTCCGGCTGGCTGACGGTGGCCGCTGCCTATGCGATGAACCTGTGGTCCGATATGTGCGCACAGTGCGGCGACAAGGCGGGCGCCGATAAATACAAGGCAGGTGGCGCGGCGCTGAACGCGGCCGCCAACCAGCACCTGTGGGATGGCCGCTGGTTCGCGCGCGGCATCACCGACGACAATGTCGTCTTCGGCGTCGCGGCGGATAAGGAAGGCCGCATCTACCTCAACCCGCAAGCCTGGTCGATGCTGAGTGGCGCCGCCAGCGCCGGACAGCGCGCAACCATGCTGGACGAAGTCGAACAGCAGCTATACACGCCCTACGGTGTGCAGATGTTCGCGCCACCGTATTCGAAGATGCGCGACGACGTGGGCCGCGTCACGCAAAAGCATCCCGGCTCGGCGGAGAACGGCGCCGTGTACAACCACGCTGCGGTCTTCTTCATCTACAGCCTGTATCACGGCGGCGAAACCGAGCGCGCCTGGAAGCTGCTGCGCCAAATGATTCCGGGGCCGGACCAGGCGGATTATCTGCAGCGCGGCCAGTTGCCGATCTTCATTCCGAACTACTACCGCGGCGCCTGGAAAGAATACCCGCGCACGGCGGGCCGTTCCAGCCAGCTGTTCAACACGGGCACCGTGTCCTGGGTCTACCGTTGTGTGATCGAGGGCTTGTGCGGATTGCAGGGCGATGCGGATGGGCTGCGTATCGTGCCGCAGTTGCCGAAGGAATGGCCGGGCATGAAGGCCGTGCGCCGCTTCCGTGGCGCCATGTTTGACGTGAATATCCGCCGCACCGGCGGCGACAAGGTGCGCGTGTGGTGCAACGGCGAAGAACTGCCGGATGCACACATCGGCAACATCGAGCCGGGCCAGCGCTACCAGCTCGACGTCACCATTCCTTAAGCGCGGAGGATCTCCTCCACCAGCTGGGCTGGTTCCTTGCGGATGTCGAGGATCAGCCCGGCTTCATCGTCGTCCAGCGGCTCCAGCGCGGCGCATTGGCTGTCCAGCAGCGACAGCGGCATGTAGTGGTTCACGCGCGCCAGCATGCGCTGAGCAATCACTTCGCGGCTGCCGCTCAGGTGCGCAAAACGCAGCGCGGGATCGGCGGCCCGCAGCTGGTCGCGATAGCGCCGTTTCAGCGAAGAGCAGGACAGCACCAGGCCTTCGCCTTGGTCAACTGCCTTGAGGATTTGTTCAGCCAGGCTGGCCAGCCAGCCCGCGCGGTCTGCATCGTTCAGCGGAACACCGGAGCGCATCTTCGCGACGTTTTGCGGCGAATGGAAGGTGTCGCCCTCAAGGAAAGGCACGCTCAAATTCTCCGCCAGCCGCTTGCCCACCAAGCTCTTGCCGCAGCCGCTGACGCCCATCATTACCCATCGCTTTTTGCTCATGATTTCCTTAAATGATAGCGCTATCAGTTTAGACCAAAGCGCCCGTCAAGGGCAAGCGCTTTAGGCGCTTTCGCGCGCCATCAAGGTGAATCCGAGATCGATGCTATGGGCCGCCGGTTTTTCGCCGCGGATTGCGGCATGCAGCAGGGTCGCGGCCTCGAAACCGATCTGGTAGCGCGGCGTGGCGATGGTGGTGACGGATGGCTTCATCCATGCCGATGCAGGCAAGTCGTTGAAACCGCACACGGCCAGCTGTTCCGGCACATTAATGCCGCGCCGCTGGCATTGGTAGACCGCGCCGTGCGCCAGGTCGTCGTTGCAGCAGAAGATCGCGTCCAGGTTGGGAATGCGCGACAGCATGCGGCCCAGCAGTTCCGCTCCCAGCGCAATGGTGGAAGGATCGGGCACCATCACCTCCAGCTTTGGGTCGGCCATGCCGGCCTCCTGCATCGCCTTGCGGTAGCCATCGCGGCGGCGCAGGGTACGTTCGTCCAGCTGGGCGCCCATGAAACCGATGCGCTTGTGGCCCTTCTCAATCAGGTAGCGCGCCATGGTGTAGCCGGCGTCGAACTGGGAGAAGCCGACCGACATCGCCGCCGGATTGGGCGAGATGTCCATCATCGACACCACCGGCACGCGCGAGGTGGCCAGCATCTGGTTCACGCGATCGCTGTGATTCAGGCCGGACAGCAGGATGCCGTCCGGATTCGACTGCATATGCGCCGACAGCAGCTTTTCCTCTTCCGCATCCGAATAGCGGGTATTGCCGATCAGGAGCTGGTAGTTGGCGGGATCAAGGGCGGCCTGGATACCGGCCAGAACGTCGGTAAACACGGCGTTGGACAGCGAGGGCACCAGCACCACGATCACATTCGAATGGGCGGACGCCAGCGCGCGCGCCGCGCGGTTGGGCACATACCCCAGCTGCTGGATCGCCTCTTCCACGCGTTGCCGCAGAATGGACGACACCAGGTCGGGCTGATTGATGGCACGGGATGCCGTCATCGGCGCTACACCGGCGAGGTTGGCGACATCGGTGAGGGTGACTTTGCCGCTGGCGCGGCTTTTAACGGAAGGACTTTTGCTCATTAACGGGATTTCGCCATGAAACCCCTAGGCTGTCAATTCTAATTGCCGTGTTAAGCTCCCCGCTCCAACAAAAGGGAGACAAATGAGCCGTACCGGACGCCTGTTCCAGCTGATGGACGCCTTGCGCGGCAATCGCCGCCCCGTCACCGCCGCCGCGCTGGCGGAACGGCTGGGCGTGTCCGAACGGACCATTTACCGCGACATGCAGACCCTGACCGAGCTGGGTGCGCCGGTGGAAGGATCGGCGGGGCTGGGCTATCTGCTGCGCAGCGGCTTCTTTCTGCCGCCGCTGATGTTCGGCGCCGACGAGCTGGAAGCCCTGGTGCTGGGTGCACGCTGGGTGCGGCGGCAGGGCGACCCTGCACTGGCCGAGGCGGCGTCCAGCGCGCTCGCCAAAATCGCCACCGCCACGCCGAAGGACCTGCGCGACGATATGGCCGATACCAGCCTGTGGGTGCCGCTGGTGAACGAGGAGGCCGCATTCGAGGTCCACGTGCAGCCCGCGCGCGAAGCGATCCGGCGCCAGCACAAGCTGCGCATCCGCTACAACGATTTGCAGGGGGCGGCGTCCGAGCGCGTGGTGTGGCCGTTTGCACTGGCCTTTTACGACGGCAAACGTCTGCTGGCCGCGTGGTGCGAACTGCGCCAGGCGAACCGCCACTTCCGTATCGACCGCATCGAACATGCCGAGCCGCTGACGGAACGCTACCCCATGCCGCGCCATGCCCTGCTCAAGCGCTGGCGTGAAGAAAACGGCATTCCCGAAGACTCCTGACAGAAACTGACAGGGCAGGGCGATAGCATGGCTCCATTCGATCAACACTTAATGGAGTTCACCATGCGTCTGTACCACCACCCGATTTCTTCCAATGCCCGCCGTGTATTGATGGTCGTGTCGCATCTCGGCATTCAGCTCGAAGAGACTGTGATCGACCTGATGAGCGAAAACGACCGCCGGCTTTTGCTGGAAGTAAATCCGAACTGCAAAGTGCCTGTGCTGGAGGACGACGGCCTGCTGCTGTGGGAGTCCGCTGCCATCATGCAATACCTGGCGGATAAGGTACCTGGCAACGCGCTGTATCCGCACGATCCGAAAGCGCGGGCCGATATCAATCGCTGGATGTTCTGGGCCTGCCAGCACTTCTCGCCGGCCATCGGCGTGCTGGTGTGGGAGAACGTGTGGAAGAAATTGGTCACCGGCATGGACGCTGATCCTGCCGAGCTCGCACGCGGCAGCAGCGATCTGCACGACTTCGCGAAAGTGCTTGATGGACATCTCGCGCAGCGCGAATGGACTTGCGGAAATTCCGTGACGCTTGCTGACTACACCTTGGCGGCACCCCTGATGTACATGGACAAAGCGAAGCTTCCGCTCGCGCAATATCCGCATCTCATCGCATGGTTCGCACGCATGCAAGCCTTGCCGGCATGGGCGCAAACACAGGTCGCGTGGTAATTTGTGAGTTTGTGTGAAGTGCCGCACATTGTGCAGGACGTGCGAGGCTTAATATGGACTCGTCTCTTTCAGGACATCCCTAGTTTTGGACTTAGCCCGCTTTCGAGCGGGCATTTTTTTTGTTAGCATGTTCGGCACCTGAAGCTGCATGAAACGCCTATCGCTTTGCAAGGAGTGATCGATCATGGAGACCGCAGCACCTGCCGAAGCCAGCATCGACCGCTGGCAACAGAAACGCCAGCAAGCCTTCAAGGATATTCCTGACGAAGGCCGCACTATCCGCTATCTCGGAAAAGACTTTCACGTTTATCCCAACACCTTCTGGCCATTCAACGACAGCCAGCCGTTGGTGCGCAACTTCAAGATCGAGCCTGGCGACAGTGTGCTCGATGTGGGCACGGGTTCCGGGGTGATTGCCGTTTTCGCCTGCTACCGCGGGGCTTCGCGCGTGCTGGCGCTGGACATCAATCCGGCCGCCATTCGCAGCGCGAAGCGGAACGCGCACGATCATGGTTTCGACGGCGTGATGGAAGTGCGCCGTTCCAACTTGTTTGAAAAGGCGGGTGACGAACAGTTTGACGTCATCACCGCGAACCTGCCTTTCCGCAATAAGCACGCGCACGATGTGGTGGCGCGTTCGCAGTGGGACACCGACTTCCGCACCAACACTGAATTCTTCGCGCAGGTGCGCCGCCATCTGAAGCCCGGCGGACGCATCTACTTCGCCCATTCCAATTTCGGCGCGCCGGATGCAGTGCGGCGGTTGGCGAAAGAGGCGGGCTTCTCGATTCGTATGATGGCGCGCTCGCCGGCTGCAAAAGCCGAGGCCAAACAGTTCTATGCCTTCCTCATCAAATAAGGGCTTGCTGGACGCGGTCAACGCCATGCGCGCGGTGGCGCATTTGCCGTGGCGCGACAAGGTCAAACGTGTCGGCGTGATTCTGACCTCGTCGCGCTCGGGTTCCAGCCTGCTGAAAGGCGTGCTGTCGGCACACGAAGGCATTGCGGCGCTTGATGGCGAGGCTGAGCCGTATCTCGCGCTGACCGGCAATGGCTTCGGCTTCAACGCGGAGAGCGATGCCTTCAATGTGCCCGTCAACGCTGATGCGCTGGCCGATTGCATCTTCGATGGTCTGAGCGTCGCCGGCGAATTCATGCCGCCGCTGCCGGCATTGCAGGCGCGCTGGGAACGCCGCTTGCTGATGCAGTTTCCCGCGCTGTTCACGCAGCGTGACGAGCATGGACAGCTGCGGCACGTGCTGGATGAAACGCTGGCGCACGTCATGCGCTATCAGCACGAGATGTCGGAGCGAGAACTGCAGCGCATCGTGCTGTCCGCTGTGTACTGGCGCGAGCCGTGGCGCCTGGATTATTACGACGGCCGTCTGGGGCCCGGCGTTGCGGGCTTCTTCAATGAACCCGCCAAGATCGAGGAACCACCGTTCGTGCTGCCTTCGCTGTTCCGGCGTCCCTTCATCAGCGACGATGCCGAAGACAAGGTGCTGCTCTTCAAAACACCATCGGACGCTTATCGCATCGGCCTGTATGAGCAGCTTTTCCCGCAAGCGGAAATTCGCTACATCCACCTCACGCGCGGTTACGCGCAAACGGTGAATGGACTGATGGATGGCTGGCTGTCGCATTACGGCTTCTTTGCGCACGATATGGCGCGCGCTGGACACACGCTGGATATTGTCGGCTATTCCGAGCGCCAGCCTTTCGGCCGCGGCTGGTGGAAATTCGATCTGCCGCCGGATTGGCACACCCTGTCCGGCGCGAGCCTGGAAGAAGTTTGCCTGCATCAGTGGCAGTCCTGCCATCGTGCGATCCTGGACAGCGGCGTACCAGCGCTGCGCGTGGCCTTCGAAGACTTCCTCGCGGCGCCTGGCGAAACGAGCGAAGCAATCTTCGACTGGCTCGGCTTGCCGACGCTTCCGAAAGCGCCCGTGTTGCCGGTAACGATGGCCACTGAAGCGCCGCAGCCCGGCCGCTGGCGCAAGCGCAGCCATCTCCTGCTCGCGCTGGGCCAGCGTACCGATGTGGCGGAGATGATGCAGGCCCTCGGCTATCACATGGAGCCGGAGGGCTGGCAGTGAACCGCCGCCTGCTGGTGCCGTATCTGATGGGACAGCACCGTGCGGGCCTGGCGCGCGTGCGCGAATTGGATGTGCAGCCGTGGAATGTGATCGATGTCGCCGAATGCGCCGCGACCGCAATTGCCGACCGCAATGAGCAGATGCGGAACATGGGCAGGATTTATGCACGGCTGGCATCGGCGGTGCGCGAGGCGGCGCAAGCCGGCGAGCGGCCTGTCAGCATATCGGGCGATTGCGTGTCGACGCTGGGCGTGATGGCGGGACTGCAGCAGGCGGGCCGGGAGCCGCAGCGCATGTTGTGGCTTGATGCGCATGGCGACTTCCATACCTGGGGCACCACGCAGACCCAGTACCTCGGCGGCATGCCGCTGGCGATGCTGGTTGGCCGTCCGGACCGGCGTAGCGAAGCACGTGGCGGCATCGATGCATTGCGTAATGCGGTCGGCTTGCAGGCTTATCCAGAGCAGCACGTGCTGCTGTCCGATGCGCGCGACCTTGATCCCGGTGAAGATGAAGCCTTGCGCAATTCGCAGGTGGAGGTGTGCCGCATCAATGACATCATGCCGCGCCTGTCGCCGCACGAAAGCCTGTACCTGCATTTCGATACCGACGTGCTGGATGCGGAGCAGGAGATGCCTGCGCTGAAGTATCACGTGAAGGCCGGGCCGCGCATTGCGGATATCGCAGCCTTGTTCCGCCAGCTGCGCAATTTTCCTCTGGTGGCGGTGTCGGTATCAGCCTGGCATGCGGAGAAGGATGAAGGCGACCATGCGGCGCGCATATGCCTTGAGCTGCTGGATACGCTGCTTCAGGCGTAGTGGCGGGCATTGATGACGCCTTTCTGTCGCAAGGCGATCAGCACCTGGCGCGTTGCGGCGTCGGCGCCGAGGTGGTCGGTGTCGAGTACGAGTTCTGGTTTCTGGGGTTCTTCGTAGGGCGATGAGATGCCAGTGAAGTGTGCGATTTCGCCGGTGCGTGCCTTGCGGTACAGGCCTTTCACGTCGCGCTGTTCGCATACGGCGGCCGAGCAGCGGCACCAGGTTTCAATGAAGTCGCCGGGCAGCATCAGGGCACGCGCGCGAGCGCGGTCCGATGCGAAAGGCGAGATGAAGGCGGCCAGCACGATCATGCCTGCGTCCACAAACAGGCGTGCGGTTTCGGCGGCGCGCCGCACGTTCTCGGTGCGCGCTTCGGGACTGAAGCCAAGGTCAGCGCACAGCCCGTGGCGCAAGTTGTCGCCATCAAGAACGAAGGCACGGCAGCCGGCTTTCGTCAGCTGCTCTTCGACTGCCAGGGCGAGTGTGGTTTTGCCCGAGCCGGACAAGCCGGTGAACCAGACCACGGCGGCGCGGTGGCCATTCAGCTCCTCGCGCTGCCTGCGCGATACGGCGCCATGCTGCCAGACGATGTGCTTGTTGTTCATGTCGATCAATATACTCATCTAAGCGATGCGCACGATACTGATTGTTGGAGCAGGGTTTTGCGGCGTTGCGTGCGCGGTACAGCTGCTGCGCTCCGGCGCGCGCGTGCTGCTGCTCGAACGCGCGCGGCTTGGCGGCTTAGCTTATGCATGCTGCGGCGCTGAGCATTTGCTCAATGTCCCGGCGGGCAAGATGAGCGCCTTCGATGACGATGCGGACAGCTTCGTGCGATTCGCAGGCTCGCGCGCTTCGGACTTTGTGCCGCGGCGCGTTTATGGCGACTACCTTGCCGCACTTGTCGGCGAGGCGGCGCGAACGGCAGGTGATCGCCTCACGCGCGTGTCCGGCCAGGCCATTGCACTACGCCGAGATGGTGCAGGCATGATCGCCACGCTGGCCGACGAGCGCATCCTGCATGCTGATCGCGTGATCCTGGCCACCGGCCACTTTCCACCCTGCGACCCGCTCCGTTCCGCACACGGCTGGCGCGGCTTGCATCACGGCGGCGCCGGTGACGATGGCGATCACCCGCGGCGGGAGGGCGCGCGCTACCTGGCCGATCCTTGGGATGGACGGGCGCTGGCGGCGGTGCATCCTGCGGAGCCGGTGCTGTTGCTGGGCAGCGGATTGACGGCAGTGGACATGGCGCTGACCCTGCTCGCGCGCGGGGCGCGGCAGATCACCATGCTGTCGCGCCATGGGCTGCTGCCGCAGGCGCATCGCGGCTTGCGCGGGCCACCGCCGGCGCAGGACATCGGCCCCCAAGCCTTATGGGGCGATGCGAATACGGTGCGGGAGCAGTTGCGCGGACTGCGCCGCTTCCTGCGCGCGGCTGGCACGGCATGCGACTGGCGCGATGCAATGGTGGCGCTGCGCCCGCATGCGCCGGCGATCTGGCAGGCCTGGACTGAGCGCGAACGGCAGCGCTTTCGGCGCCACGTGCAGGCGTACTGGGACAATCACCGCCACCGTATATCGCCCACCGCATATGAGCCGCTGCAACGGGCGCTGATGGATGGCCGCCTGCGTGTGATGGCGGGGCGGGTGCTTGAATGCACGGAGGACGATGAGCGCGTGCGTGTCACCTTGCGCCGGCGTGGCGCGGCGGATGGCCAGCAACTGGTCGTGGCGCGGGTGATTAACTGCACGGGAAGCTGCGCGTCGCCAGTGCATTGCGATGATCCGCTGATCGCCGGCTTGGTGAGCGCGGGCGCGCTGAAGCAGGACGGGAGCGTGGCGCCAGCGTGGGCGGACCGGCTCGATTACGTCGGCCCCTGGCTGAAAGCAAAATATTGGGAAGCGACCGCGGTGCCCGAGCTGCGGCGATTCGCAGCGCTGGCCGCAGCGCGGGCGCTTACATGAGCAGTACGTCGGTCAGCGACTTGACCTCGTCCGAAGATTCGTTCATGACCGCAGTCAGCGTGCCTTCGCCGACCGCGAAATCGATGGTGTGCGCGGACACCGGCGTAGTCGCCCCAGGCGGCGTATGGAGAGGCGAGGGCACCGGCGCCAGATCGTTTGCCAGCAGCAGCGTATCGCCCAGCGTTTCCGGCGGCAGCGCGCGCATGCCGGTCCACATGGCCTCCACGGCTTCCATCACGTTCTCAGGAATCATCAGCTTTTGCAGCACGCCGCGGCCAATGGCGACCTCGCCGTGCTCGACCCATTCCTCCGGCTCGCCTTCCATCACCTGCGGATAAGTTTCAGCCTGGGCCAGCATATAGAAGCCGCCGACTTCGTGGACGATGCCGGCAAACAGCGCGGTATCCGGATCGACATGGCTGACCCGGCGCGCAATCACCTGCGCCAGCGCCGCCACGTGGGCCGTATGCTCCCATAGCTGCGCCGCCTTGGCTTTCAAAAGGGGATTGCGGATCTTGCTGCCCAGCTGGCGCATGATCAGCGATGCGACCAGTGACTGCAGCGTGCGCACGCCCAACCGGTGCACGGCCGACCGCACCGAGGAAATTTCCATCCCCGAACGGTTGTACGCAACGGAATTGGCGATTGCCACGGTGCGTGCGGCCATCAGCGGGTCAGCCTGAATCAGCTTGGCCGCGTGGTCGACATGGCAATTGGGATCGTTGAGCGCCTGCTGAAGCTTCAGCGAGGCGTTCACATTGGTGGGGAAAGCGAGCTCACCGCGGCCGGCTTGCTCCGCGATGGCTTTAAAGGCGTCCAGTCTGTCCATGCGAAAATTATATGCAAAAATTGCCCCAAAGAACTATTTTGAGACAAAAATAACGATGAATTTTTCCGCAGGCGCAACGCTGCCGCGATTGAAAAGCTTAATTTGCTTTTTTAGCCTTCGCTGAAAATCGCGTCGCAGCCCTCGCGGGTGCCTTCCGTGTCTTCCAGTTCATCGACCAATTCCAGGTCGACCAGTTCTTCTACGGCATTGGTAAAGCTGTTGTGCTTGGTTGCGCCGATGAGACGGTAGATGTCGCCGTCTTCGTTGCGGACGCCGATCAGGAGCTTTTCCTGGCGCACCACATCCGGCGTGGTGGTTTCCAGCAGCAGGTTGGCGGTGATCTGTTTATCGAAATGCGCTGGCTTGACGCCGTCGAGCAGGGTGGTTTTCAGCATTGTTTTCAGTTTCTTCAGTTTGGAGTACCGGCGGCGATGGTCGCCTTCAAGCCGGACAGTGTACGTTCAAGCGCTTCGAAATCGGCATCGCTGTACTGGCCGAACACATTGCTGCCCCAGGCGACCACTTTCGGGAACACGTCCTGAAACAGCTGATCGCCTTGCGGCGTGAGGCGGACGAAGAAGGAACGCTTGTCTTCCTCATTGCGCTCGCGCTCGACCAGGCCCTTCTGTTCCAGCCGTTCGATCACGCCGGTCAGCGTGCCCTTGGTGATCAAAGTGTGGTCACCCAGTTCTTTGTAGCTCATTCCCGGCGTGTTGCCCAGGGTAGCGATGATATCGAATTGTGCATGAGTCAGGCCGCAGCGGCGAACATGCTCGCCGGACAGACGTTCAAAGCCTTGCATGCACTCGGCCAGCAGCCGGATTGATTTCAAATAACGTTCGCCCATGGTGCGTGATTATAGCGCCCAGAACCGTGACCCCAGGTGCCTGCCACGCCGTGGCAGGCACCAGCTCCATGCCGGTGGTTTTGCTTGTGCACGCGGCTCTTCGAGATTCCGTTACCATATGCAGATAAATAACATTAACATCTGACTATCATGCCTCAACACGCGCGCGGAATACTGGCCTTGCTGATTGTGACCCTGGTCTGGGGCACGACTTTCCCCGCGATGAAGGACATGACGAATTACCTGTCGCCCAACTGGATCGTGGTGTCGCGCTTCGGCATTGCCAGCGTGCTGCTGCTGCCTTTCATCTGGCGCGCGCGCTGGAGCGACCTGCACTACGGCTTCCTGTCCGGCGTGCTGCTGTTCTTCTGCTATCTGTTCCAGGTGGAGGGCCTGTCGCTGACCACCTCCAACCGCAACGCCTTCATCTGCGGCCTGAACGTGCTGGTGGTGCCGCTGCTGGGCATCGTCATGGGCAAGTGGCCGGACCGCCGCATCGTGGTGGCGCTGGTGCTGGCCGTGGCCGGCCTGTTTGCCCTGTGCTGGGAAGGCACGCTGACCTGGAGCCGCGGCGATACCCTGGCCCTGATGGCAGCGCTGGCCTTCGGTGCGTATATCAAAGTCATGGAAGTGGTGACCCGCAAGGCGGAGCGCCTGATGACGCTGACCGCGTCCCAGATCATGACGGTGGCGGCGCTGGCCGGCCTGTGGATTCTGCTGCGCGAGGTGCCGCGCGGTGCCGTGTCGGTGCCGAACGACGCCAACGATTACTACGCCTACATCTGGGAAGGGCTGAAGCTGTACAAATGGAATCTGATTTACCTGGGCGTGGTGGCCACGGCGGCCATTATTTCCCTGCAAACCTGGGGCCAGAGCCACGCCACCGCCAATGAGGCGGCCGTGATCTATGCCTTCGAGCCTGCCTGCGCCGCCATTTTCGGCTATTTCTGGCTGGGCGAAGTCCTCGGCTGGATGGGCCTGCTCGGCGCGATCCTGTTGATCTCCGGTATGATAGTGAGCCAGTGGAATACCCCTGAGCGGCCGCCGACGTCGCTCGCCCCAGAATAAGATGTCATTTGACCAACTCAGCCGCTTGACCAAGGAGCAGCCCCTGCGCGTGCTGCTGGTCAATGCGGGCGAACCGGACAGCCTCACCTGGTCCGGCCTGGTCCAGCCTCTGCGGCTGGCCCAGCGCATCCTCAAGCAAGGTTTCGAACTGGCGATCCGCACGCCCGAGCAGGCGGTGGCCGAGCCGGGCGACTGGGACCTGGCCCTGGTGGCGGCCGACGAGCAGCAAGGTCCGCTGCCGGATGGTCTGGCGCGTGCCCTGATTGCCCGTTGCCGTGAAGCGAGCTACTGGGGTGGCGTGGGCGCCGGCGTGCTGTGGCTGGCCGATTCGGGCGCCTGCGGCGGCCTGCGCATCGCGCTGCCGTGGGCGCTGTATGCGGATACCGAAGACATCACCGAGCGCGCCATCCTCACCCCCAACCTGTACGAGATCGACGGCCGCCTGCTCAGCTGCTGCGGCGGCGCGGCCAGCCTGGACTTTGCGCTGACCCTGGTGGAGTCCCTGTTCGGCTCGCAGGTGCAGGCCGAGATCAAGGAAGCCCTGTGCATCGACCGCGTGCGCGGCCCGGACGAGCGGCAGCGCGTGGCCCTGCAAGCCCGCTTCGGGGCGCTGCAGCCCAAGCTGTCCGAGGCCGTCACCCTGATGGAAGCCAATATCGAGGAACCCCTCTCGACGGACGACATCGCCGGCCTGGTCGGCCTGTCGCGCCGCCAGCTGGAGCGCCTGTTCAAGCAATACCTGGGCAGTCTGCCGTCGCGCTACTACCTGGAACTGCGCCTGCAACGTGCCCGGCAGTTGCTGCTGGAAACAAATCATTCCATCGTGCAGGTCGGGCTGATGTGCGGGTTCTCTTCCGGCTCGCACTTCTCTACCGCTTTTGGCACATTGTTCGGCAATACCCCGAGGGAGGAACGCCAGCGCAAGCTCGCTGCAAGCTGAGCATTTTTGAAAATCCTTGTCGCAGATTCAAAAGAGTTTTAGCATCCCCGCTTTTACAATGCAGTACACCTTACTGAATGGGGATTTGCCAATGAACGCCAAGCTTGACTCGACTGCAACCACTCGCCCTGTCACCCGGCAGACTTTTGATGAAGTGATGGTGCCGACCTACGCACCCGCCTCCATGGTTCCAGTTCGTGCATCTGGCCTGGATCTCTGGGATCAGCAAGGCAAGCACTACCTGGACTTCACCTCCGGCATCGCCGTGGCCGCCCTCGGCCATTGCAACCCTGTCGTGGTGGAAGCCCTGACCAGGCAGGCCAATACCCTGTGGCACCTGGGCAATGGCTACACCAATGAACCGGTGCTGCGCCTGGCCCTGGCCATGACCGAAGCCACCTTCGCCGACCGCGCCTTCTTCTGCAACTCCGGCGCCGAAGCCAACGAAGCGGCCCTGAAGCTGGCCCGTAAATACGCCCACGGCAAATTCGGCGCGCACAAGTCGCGCATCGTGTCCTGCCTGAACTCCTTCCACGGCCGTACCCTGTTCACCGTGTCCGTTGGCGGCCAGTCCAAGTACACCGAAGGCTTCGAACCGCTGCCGCCGTCGCTGGACCACATCCCTTACAACGATATCGAAGCTGCCCGCGCCGCCATCGGCGACGACGTGTGCGCCGTGATCGTTGAGCCGGTGCAGGGTGAAGGCGGCGTGATGCCGGGCAATCCTGAATACCTGAAGGAGCTGCGCGAACTGTGCGACAAGACCGGCGCCCTGCTGATCTTCGACGAAGTGCAGTGCGGCATGGGCCGTACCGGTTCGCTGTTCGCCTACCAGGGGTATGGCATCACCCCGGACATCCTGACCGTCGCCAAAGCGCTGGGCAATGGCTACCCGATCGGCGCCATGCTGACCACCGAGGAACTGGCCAAGACCCTGTCCGTCGGCACCCATGGCACCACCTACGGCGGCAACCCGCTGGCCACCACCGTGGCACTGACCGTATTCGACACCATCAACCAGCCGGCCTTCCTGGCGCGCGTGAAGGAAGCGTCCGAGAAGCTGATCGCCAAGCTGGAAGGCCTGGTGCGCGACTTCCCGCAAGTGTTCTCCTCCGTGCGCGGCGCCGGCCTGCTGCTGGGCCTGGTGGTGGCCGAGCCGTTCAAGGGCCGTTCCAAGGACATCCAGCGCGCCGCTGAAGCGCATGGCCTGATGGTGCTGATCGCCGGCACCGACGTGGTGCGTATGGCGCCTGCGCTGGTCGTGTCCGATGCGCAGATCGATGAGGCGGACCGCCTGATGCGCCTGGGTATCGCCGATCTGACCAAGTAATTCCAGGGTCCACGGACCAACATGGCAGGGCGGGCCGCCCGGTAATTCCGGGCCCCGCCATTTCATTTAACAAGAAGGAGTCCCCATGTATGTAGTCCGTCCGGTAGAAATAGCGGATATTGCCGCCCTCGAAAAGCTGGCGGCGGTGACCATGCCGGGAGTGCATACGCTGCCGAAAACGCGCGAGAAAATCGAGCAGGCGGTGGAGCGTTCGCTGGCATCGTTCTCCGCGCATGTCGATATCCCGAGCGAAGAATCCTACCTGTTCGTGCTGGAGTCGCTGGCCGAACGCAAGATCTGCGGCACCGCGTCCATCTTCGCCTCCGCCGGCTCCAACGGCACCTACTTCTCCTTCCGCAACGACGTGATCCAGCAGGTGTCGCGTGACCTGAACATCAGCCACAGCGTGCATGCGCTGACCCTGTGTTCCGAGCTGACCGCGTATTCGCAGCTATCCAGTTTCTACGTGGACGAGAAAGTGCAGCACCGCCCGGAAGCGGCGCTGCTGTCGCGTTCCCGTCTGCTGTTTGCCGTGCAGGCGCCGCACCGTTTTGGCGACCGCTTCTTCGTGCCGCTGGCCGGCGTGACCGACGATAACGGCGGCTCCCCGTTCTGGGACGCCCTCGGCCGCAAGTTCTTCAAGATGGACTTCCTGGATGCCGAGCGCACCATCGGCGGTGCGCGTAACCGCACGCTGATCGTGGAACTGATGCCGCACTACCCCGTGTACGTGCCGCTGCTGCCGGGCGATGCGCAAGCTGCCATGGGACAGATCCATCCGTCCGGCGAACTGGCGTTCAATCTGCTGACTTCCGAAGGTTTCGAAGCGGACGAGTACATCGATATTTTCGACGGCGGCCCGATTCTGCAGGCCCACAAGCATTCGCTGCGTACCTTCACCTCCTCGCTGACCCGCCGCGTGGCGACGGCCAGCACACCGGCCGATGGCGACGCCGTGGCGACCTACGCGATCTCCACCCGCCCCGACCAGCACTTCCGCGCTGTGACGCTGGCTTGCCCGGCGCTGGAAAACACCGACACCATTGCCCTGCCGCCGAACGTGCAGGACATCCTGCGCGTTGCCGAAGGCGACAGCGTTACCTGCGTCCGCATCTGATACGAGAGCACACTATGCTAGTTGTACGCGCCATCAAAGCGACCGACCTGGACGGACTGTTCAACCTGGCCAGCCAGGTCGGCACCGGCATGACCACGCTGAAACCCGATATGAAAATGATGGGCGATCGCGTGGAAGTGGCCGTGGCCTCTTTCGCCGAAACCATTCCGCCCGAACAGCGCGACTATATGTTCGTGATGGAAGACACCGTCAATGGCCGCCTGGCCGGCGTGTGCGCCATCAAGGGCGCGGTCGGCCTGACCGAACCTTTCTACAACTACCGCATCGGCACCCTGGTGCACTCCAGCCGCGAACTGAATGTGTTCACGCGCATGGACACGCTGTACCTGTCGAACGACCTGACCGGCTGCTCCGAGCTGTGCTCCCTGTTCCTGCACCCGGACTACCGCCAGGGCAATAACGGCAAGCTGCTGTCCAAGAGCCGCTTCCTGTTCATCGCCCAGTTCCCACACCTGTTCGAGCAGAAAATCATCGCCGAGATGCGCGGCTACCAGGCGCCGGACGGTTCCTCGCCGTTCTATGAAGGCCTGGGCCGCCACTTCTTCAAGATGGACTTCCACCACGTGGACGACCTTACCGCGCTGGGCAAGAAGTCCTTCATCGCCGAACTGATGCCGCGCCAGCCGATGTACGTGGAATACCTGCCGAAAGATGCGCAGGAAGCCATCGGCAAGGTGCACGTATCGACCGCGCCTGCGCGCCGCCTGCTGGAGCAGGAAGGCATGTACTACGAGGGCTATGTCGACATCTTCGATGCCGGCCCCGTGATGCAGGCACGCGTGTCCGAACTGCGCGGCGTGCGCGAGAGCGAACTGGTGACCGTGGATGCGGACACCGATATGGCCCACGCCTGCGCGCCCGATTCGCACGAGCCACTGCTTGTTTCGAATGTCACCATGAAGGACTTCCGCATGATCGTGACGGAAGCCACCCCGGTCAACGGCAAACTCGATCTGTCGCACGCCGACCAGCAACTGCTGCACGTTCATCCGAACGATAACGTGCGCACCCTGTCTCTCAATGTGAGGAAGAACAATGTCTGAACTGAGCAATTTCATCAACGGCCAATGGAAGGCCGGTCAAGGCGAGCAGCTGGTTACCGTGAACCCGGCGGACGGCAAGCAGACTTACAGCAGCAAGGCTTCCACCGCTGAAGACGTGAACGCCGCCGTGGCCGCGGCGCGCGCCGCTTTCGATGACTGGGCCTATCGTCCAATCGAAGAGCGCATCGTGATCGTTACCAAATTCCGCGACCTGCTGAAGGAGAACGCGGAAGACCTGGCGCTGACCATTTCCGAAGAAGTGGGCAAGCCGCTGTGGGAAGCGCGTACCGAAGTGACCACCATGGCCAACAAGGTGGACATCTCCCTGCAGTCCTACAATGCCCGCACCGGCGAGAACCGCAACAAGGTTGCCGATGGCGAGGCCGTGCTGCGCCACCGTCCGCACGGCGTGTTCGGCGTGTTCGGTCCCTACAACTTCCCGGGCCACCTGCCGAACGGCCATATTGTGCCTGCGCTGATCGCCGGTAACGCCATCGTCTTCAAGCCAAGCGAATTCGCACCGCGCACCGCCATCAAGACCGTAGCGCTGTGGGAAAAGGCTGGCGTACCGGCCGGCGTGGTCAACCTGGTCAACGGCGCCCGCGACACCGGCATCGCGCTGGGCCAGAGCGAGATCGACGGCGTGCTGTTTACCGGTTCCAGCCAGACCGGCGCGGCGCTGCACAAGCAGTTCGCCGGCCAGACGGGCAAGCTGCTGGCGCTGGAAATGGGCGGCAACAATCCTCTCGTGGTGTGGAATGTGAAAGACATCGATGCTGCGGTGTTCATGGCGGTGTCCTCTGCCTTTATCTCGGCCGGCCAGCGCTGCACCTGCGCGCGCCGCATCATCGTGCAGAAGGGCGCCGAGGGCGACGCCTTCGTGCAGCGCTTCGTTGAAGTGTCGGCCAAGCTGGGCGTAGGCGCTCCGGCAGCCGAACCTGCACCGTTCATGGGGCCTGTGGTTTCCGCAGCCGTGGCTGAAAAGCTGGTGCAGGCGCAGGGCATGATGGTGGAGAAGGGCGGCAAAGTGCTGCTGGAAATGCGCCAGCTGCAGGCAGGCACCGGCTTCGTCTCCGCCGGCATCGTGGACACCACCGATGCGAAAGGCATCCCGGACGAAGAATGGTTCGGTCCACTGGCCCAGATTATCCGCGTCGACAGCTTCGACGAAGCGATCCGCGCTGCCAACGCCACCCAGTACGGTCTGGCGTCCGGCCTGCTGTCCAACGACGAATCGCTGTGGCAGAAGTTTAATCTGCGCGCACGCGCCGGCATCGTGAACTGGAACCGCCCGACCACGGGTGCTGCCAGCTCGGCGCCGTTCGGTGGCGTCGGCAAGTCGGGCAACCATCGTCCAAGCGCTTACTACGCGGCTGACTACTGCGCCTATCCGGTGGCATCGATCGAGAACAGCGCGCTGGAAATGCCGGCCAAGCTGTCCCCTGGCATGAACTTCTGAGGATCACAATGCACCCAGCTCGCGAATTCAATTTTGATGGCCTGGTAGGCCCGTCCCATAACTATGCCGGGCTCTCGTTCGGCAATGTGGCCTCCTTCAATAACGTGAAGAGCGCATCGAATCCGAAGCTGGCCGCGCTGCAAGGCCTGGCCAAGATGCGCGAGCTGGCAAAGCGCGGCTTCGCGCAAGCCGTGATGCCGCCGCAGGACCGTCCCAACTTCCGCCTGCTGCGCAGCCTGGGTTTCACCGGCAGCGATGCCGAAGTGATCTCGAAGGCGTTCAAGGCGTCGCCGGTCATCCTGGCCTGCGCCTACTCGGCCTCGCCGATGTGGACCGCCAATGCTGCCACCGTCAGCCCTTCGCCCGACACGGCGGATGGCCGCGTGCATTTCACTCCGGCCAACCTGAATAACAAGCTGCACCGCGCTTTTGAACATCTGCAATCGGCGCGCACCCTGCGCGCGATCTTTGCGGATTCGAAGCGCTTCATGGTGCACGATGCGCTGCCCGGCACGCCGGCCTTCGGCGACGAAGGTGCGGCCAATCACACCCGCCTGGCTGCTTCGCATGGCGATGCGGCCGTCGAGATGTTCGTGTATGGCCGCGTGGAGTTCGATGCATCCGCGCCTGCGCCGAAGCGCTATCCGGCACGCCACACCCTGGAAGCTTCGCAGGCGGTCGCCCGCCTGCATGGCCTGAATGCCGACCGCTCGGTCTTCATCCAGCAGAATCCGGACGTGATCGACCAGGGCGTGTTCCACAACGACGTGATCGCGGTCGGTAATGCCAACGTGCTGTTCTACCACGAGCAGGCCTTCGCGGACGAGCAGGACACGCTGGCCCAGCTGCGCAACGCCATGTCCGGCGTGGGCGCTGAGCTGAACGCCATTCGCGTGGATACGGGCGCCGTGTCCGTGGCCGATGCGGTGTCGAGCTATCTTTTCAATACCCAGCTGCTGTCCAAGCCTGATGGCAAGATGGCGCTGGTGACCCCGCATGAGTGCCAGGAGATCACCTCCGTGGCCAGGTACCTGGATGGCCTGGTGAAGTCCGGCGGCCCGGTCGATGAGCTGATCCAGTTCGACCTGCGCCAGTCCATGCGTAATGGCGGCGGTCCTGCGTGCCTGCGCCTGCGCGTGGCGCTGACCGATGAGGAGGCAGCCGCCATGCACCAGGGTGTGATCATGACGGAAGACCTGTATCAAAAACTGGTAGCATGGGTGGAGAAACACTATCGCGACCACCTCGAACCGCAAGATCTCGCGGACCCGCAACTGGCGATCGAGGTGCACACCGCACTGCAAGAGCTGGAACAGATTCTGGGCCTACCCGGCCTGTACGCGCTGTAAGCAAATACACACAACGTATTGGAGATGCAGATGAAACAAATGCCGCAAGAGCTGCGCAAGCAGACGCTCGACCTCGTCAACGCAAGCAAGGGTGGTGGGGAAGTCCCCTCGCTGATTGCCGCCTGGCTCAGCGCCCTGGATGACGAAGACCTGGCAGACGTTTCCCCCGACAGCCTGGCCCCCGTGCTGGTGGAAGGCTTCACCCAGGCAGCCCGCCGCACCAGCGAAGGCTGCCAGATTGCGCGCCTGAGCTACACCGATGCGCGCGGCGGCAAGGCCACGGCCCTGCTGATTCTGAACGACGACATGCCTTATCTGGTGGACTCCATCGTCATGGCCATGCGCAAGCTGCGCGTTACCGCGAACGGCGTGCTGAACGCCGTGCTGCCGGTGCGCCGTAATGCGGACGGCGTGGTGGAAGCCGTCGGCCAGCAGGGCGACAAGCTGGAATCCTATGTTCTCTGCCTGCTGTCCGAACAGCTTGAGGAGCCGCAGCTGAAAGAGCTGGCCGAGCGCATCGAAATGGTGGCGCGCGACGCCGCCATCGTGCGCCGCGACCTGCCTGCGATGAAGGAGCGCTTCTCCGCCATCGCCGCCGACGCAGCGACCCATGGCGAAGAAGGCCAGGAAGTCGCGGCCTTCCTCGAATGGGCCAAGAATGAAGGCTTCGAAGCCCACGGTTACGCTTATTACCAGGTGAAGCCGGGCGCACGCGAACTGGAACGCGACATCCCTAGCCGCATCGGCGTGCTGCAGGATACGGCGCACCCGGTCTACGGCACCTGCATCGCCAATATCCCTGGCGACTTCGACACGCTGTCCAAGCGTGGCCACACCCTGTCCATCGTCAAGGCGGACGTGGGCGGTACCCTGCACCGCGATCAGCAGCTGGACTTCATCGGCATCCGCAACAGCGACGCCAAAGGCGCCATCCTCGGCGAGCACTGCTTCGTGGGCTTGTTCACCCGTGCTGCGTCGATCACTCCGCTGGCCACCATGCCTTTTGCCCGCGGCCGCATCGCACAAGTGCTGAAGATTGCGGGCGTGCGCGAAACCGGCTTCCGCGCCGAGAAATTCATCGAGATCCTGGAATCGCTGCCGCGCACCGAAGCGCTGGAAGCGGAGCCGCAACAGCTGGCCGAGTTGTGCAGCGCCGTCGTGTCGCTCTACAAGCAGCCACGCGCCAAAGTGTTTGCGCGCCGCGACGTCTACACCCGCCACCTGAACGTGCTGGTCTACATCCCGCGCGAACGCTTCAGCTCCAGCGTGGCACATGCACTGGCGCGCGCCCTGCAGGAAAGCTCCGGCGCTACCCACGTCAGCTCGCAGACCCTGGTGGCGGATGGCCCGCTGGCCCGTCTCTACCTGATCGCGCATGCTGCGCGTTATCCGCTGGACCTGGAAAGCGATATCCAGCGTCCGCTGCTGACCATCCTGGATGGCTGGCACAACGAATTCTCCGAACTGGCCGACAAGGTTGGCGAAGAACCGCTGCGCAACAGCATGCGCAAGCTGTGCGCCACCTTGCCGGTCGACTACGTCGCCGCGACGCCGCCAAGCGTGGCCTTCCATGACCTGGACAAGATCCTGCGCAATGGCGACGGTTCCCGCATCGCCGTGCGTGTTGAGCTGGCGTCGGAACACAATCCTGCCACCACCATCCGCCTGTATTCGGAAGACCGCGTGCCTGCGCTGTCTGCGATCCTGCCAGCCCTGCATAACGCGGGCGTGGCGATCGACCGCGAAGCTGCGCACTCGATCCGTACCGCCGACGGCAAGCGTCATTACGTAACCAGCCTGGCCGTGGATGCCGACAGCGCCGCCAAACTGGCGCACGAGGGCATTGCCGAAGTGGCGCAAGACCTGTTCACCCAGCTGTTCAACGATGAAGCCGAAGACGGCCGCCTGAATGGTCTGGTCGTCGAAGGCGGCCTGGATGCACGCCAGGTGCTGCTGGTGCGCGCTTACATGAGCTACTGGCGCCAGACCGGTACGCAATTCTCCGTGCGCTATATCGCGGAAACCATTCGCCGCCAGCCGGCACTGGTCAAGGAAATTGTCGACGCCTTCATCCAGCGCTTCAATCCGGTGAGCAGCGAAGCCGCGCGCAATACGGCGAAAGAAAACCTGCTGGGCATCAAAGCCCGCCTGCCACAGATCAATCATGCCGACACGGAAGTGATCCTGGCCGCGCTGATCGATCTGATTCTGGCGACCCTGCGCACCAACTACTTCCAGAATGGCGGCAAGGGCGAGAAGATCATCTTCAAGTTCGACACCAGCAATCTGTCGCTGGTGCCGCAGCCGCGTCCATTCCGCGAAATCTATGTGTTCTCGCGCCGCTTTGAAGGCGTGCACCTGCGCGGCGGCCCGGTTGCCCGTGGTGGCCTGCGCTGGTCCGATCGCATGGAAGACTACCGCACCGAAGTTCTCGGCCTGGTGAAAGCGCAGATGGTGAAGAATGCCGTGATCGTGCCGGCCGGCGCGAAGGGCGGCTTCGTCTGCAAGCAGATGCCGAAAGATGCGCCGCGCGACGTGGTGGCGGCGGAAGGCGAAGCAGTCTACCGCCTGTTCATTTCCAGCCTGCTGGAAGTGACCGACAACCGCGTGCTGGGCAAGATCGTGTCGCCTGAGGACACCGTCTGCTACGACGGCAACGACCCATACCTGGTGGTGGCTGCCGACAAGGGCACTGCGACCTTCTCCGACATCGCCAACGGCATCGCCGTCAAGCGCGGCTTCTGGCTGGGCGACGCGTTTGCGTCCGGCGGCTCCAACGGCTACGACCACAAGAAGATGGGCATTACCGCGAAGGGCGCCTTCGAAGCCGTGAAGCGCCATTTCTACGAGATGGGCCACGACATGAACACCACGCCGTTCACCGTGGTGGGCGTGGGCGACATGTCCGGCGACGTGTTCGGCAATGGCGTACTGCTGTCCAACCAGATCAAGCTGCTGGCCGCCTTCGATCACCGCCACATCTTCCTGGACCCGAATCCGGATACCGCGAAATCCTTCGCCGAGCGCAAGCGCATGTTCGCGCTGCCGCGTTCCTCGTGGGAAGACTACAACAAGGACCTGATCTCGCAAGGCGGCGGCGTGTATCCGCGCTCGGCCCGTTCGATCGAACTGTCGCCGGAAGTGCGCGCGGCACTGAACATCGAAGAGACTGCGCTGACGCCGGAAGAACTGATGCACCGCATTCTGCTGGCGCCGGTGGATCTGTTCTACAACGGCGGTATCGGCACCTACATCAAGTCCTCGACCGAAACGCACGCACATGTGAAAGACCGCGCCAACGACAATATTCGTGTCAGCGGCAATGAGCTGCGCTGCAAGGTAGTGGCGGAAGGCGGCAATCTGGGCGCGACCCAGGCCGGCCGTATCGAGTTCGCCCTGGGCGGTGGCCGCATCTTCACCGACGCGATCGACAACTCCGCAGGTGTGGATTGCTCCGACCATGAAGTGAACTGCAAGATGTGGCTGGATGTGGAAGTCAACGCCGGCCAGCTGTCAGAAGCAGACCGCAACAAGCTGCTGAACGACATGACCCAGGACGTGGAAGACCTGGTCCTTCGCGACAACACGCAGCAAACCCGCCTGCTGGTGCGCGAGCTGCAGGCGCAGTCGGAGCACGCCGTGCAGGATGGCTATGCCGACCTGATCGCGGACCTGGAAGAAGAGGGCGCGCTGTCCCGCGAACTGGAGCAGCTGCCTTCCGTGGCCGAACTGGCGCGCCGCAAGGCCGATGGCCGCGGCCTGACCACGCCGGAACTGGCGGTGGTGATCGCCAACGTGAAGAACCGCTACAAACGCGTCCTTGGCGCCATGCCGCTGACGGACGAGAGCTGGGCGGAAAATGTATTGCGTCCTTACTTCCCGCAGCTGCTGGTGGCGACCCGCAAACCGCTGGCTCACCCGCTGGCCAACGCCATCCTGGCGACCGTGCTGGCGAACGAAGTGGTGAACCGCTGCGGTCCGCTGATGATCCGCGAACTGGCAGCGCAGTCCAACGCTTCGGAAACCGACGTTATCCTGGCGTGGGGCCAGGCATGGTCGGCGCTGGATCTGGCGCACACCTTCGATACGCTGGATGCAGACGCGCTGAACGTGCCACGCGCCGTGTCGATCCGCGTCGATGCGCGCACCCGCAGCCTGCTGAAGGCTGTGACGGAAGGCGTGCTGGCCGTGCCGAAGGACCAGCTGAAGGGCGGCGCCGGCATTGCCGAGTTGACCAAACTGTTCGCCCAGCCGGACACCGTGAAAAAGCTGATCGGCGATACGCATTCCGAGGTTGACGAGCAGCAGGGCCTGCGTCCTGATTTCGTGCAGGCGTGGAAGGCAGTGGATGCGATCGAAGGCGTGGCAGCCTTCGTGTTCGCAGCGCTGTCGGTCAAGCGTCCGGCGGGCATGGATCTGCCGACCTTCCTGCAAGTGGGCATGGCGCTGCGTTCCCAGGCTGGCATCGACACGCTGGAGCGCGGGCTGCGCCTGCCGGCGGCCAACAAGTCGCAGGAAGCACTGCGCAGCTACGCACAACAGGCGCTGCGCCGCACGCAGCAAAAGCTGCTGTCGCAAGTGCTGTCCCGTGCGACCGATGGCCACGATGGCGTCGAAGCGGTGGAGCTGGTGACCAACACGCTGGGTCTGTCCGGCTACGCTCCTGCGGCGGATCTGGAACAGGCAATGCTGGATGTGTGGGCGCTGTCCGAAGCCGTGAATGCGACGACCCTGGCAAAGGCGGCATAAGCGGATGACGGACAAGCAGCAAACCGGCGCCGCTGCTGGCGCCCCATCGTCAGACGTTGCGCAGGCCGCGGCCGGCGGCGGCTTGCCTCCTCCGGTGCGCGCGCTGGCCGAAGCGGATTTCAGCGCGGTCGCGCTCAGCTTCGGCGCGGCGGGTTTCTCGGTCGCTGAACCGGCCGACGGCATCATCACACTGCGCCGCGCTGTGGCCACCGGCCAGCCGGCGCGTCCTGCAGTATTGATTTCGGTCGGCGTGCACGGCGACGAAACGGGCCCTATCGAACTGGTGGCCTACCTGCTCGATGCGCTGGCGCAGGAGCCTGCAATGCTGGCCGTAGACCTGATGCTTTGCGTTGGCAACATCGGCGCCATCCGTCAGGCCAAGCGCTTCATCGACGCAGACCTGAACCGCATGTTCCGCGCCGAGCGTGGCAGCCTTGCCGGCACCGCCGAAGCCGCGCGTGCGGACGAGATGATCGCCGCCACCAGCGCCTTCTTCAAGGATGCCGGTGCTGAGCGCTGGCACCTCGATTTGCACACGGCCATCCGACCATCCTATTACCCAACCTTCGCCATTGTCCCCGATCTGATCGCGGACGGCGCTAAGGCGCAGCTGATCGGCTGGCTGGGTGAAGCGGGCATCGGCGCCATCATCATGAACCCTGCGTCCGCAGGCACCTATAGCTACTACAGCGCCGAACACCACGCCGCTGCCGGCACCACAGTGGAGCTAGGCCGCATCGGCACGCTGGGCCAGAACGACCTGTCCCAGTTCGAGGAAGCACGCGTGGCGCTGGATCGCCTGCTGCGCGGCCAGCCCGCGGGCGAAGCGGCCAGGAAGCCACACGTGTTTAAAGTCGCCCGGAACATCATCAAGCTGAGCGACGGCTTCACCATGGCGTTCGGCAAAGAGACTCAGAACTTCACGCCGCTGACCCGCGGCCAGGAAATCGCCCGCGACGGCGACACCATCTACACCGTGCAGCACGACGAAGAGCTGGTGGTCTTCCCCAATCCCGACGTACGCATCGGCCTGCGGGCAGGCATGATGGTCGTGAGGGTGTCTTAAGCAGGAATGCGGGGCATGCGCTACACTCGTCCGATCACACAGGAGGAGTAGCCCATGTCCGTTTCCATGTACCGAGTATCCGCTCCCGTCTTTGTGCGCGGCCTGAAAGTTGCAGCAGAACTGCTGCGCAAGGCCGAAGCACACGTCGAGGAGCACGGCATTGTTCCCGATGCCCTGCTGTCCGCCCGCCTGGTGGACGATATGCTGCCGCTGAGCGCACAGGTGCAGCGTGCCAGCGATACTTCCAAGGGTTCCGTCGAGCGCCTGAGCGGCGTGACCGCGCCGAAGTTCCCTGACGATGAAGCGACCTTCGCCCAGCTGCAGGAGCGCATTGCCAAGACCATCGCCTATATCGAAAGCGTGCCGCAGTCTGCATACGATGGCAGCGAAACGCGCGAAATTTCCCTGAACTTCGGTTCTTTCAAGCCGACCTTCAATGGCGAGAATTATCTGCTGGACTTCGGCCTGCCCAATTTCTACTTCCACCTCACGACCCTGCACGACATCCTGCGCAACCAGGGCGTCAAGGTCGGCAAGATGGACTTCCTCGGTCCTTACGATCTGTAAAAAAAAGCCGCCGGGCTTGCGCGCGGCGGCTGGAGGGGATGGACTTTACGATTAAGGCTGCTGGCGCGAGCGTTCCTGGACTTCGTTGCCGACGTAGCCGCCRCCGATAGCGCCGGCGATCGTGGCCAGCGTGCGGCCCTTGCCCTTGCCGACCTGGTTGCCCAGCAGGCCGCCGATCACGGCGCCGGTGCCGATGCCCAGGTAGTTCGGGCCATGGGCCTCAGGCGCTGGGGCCGGACGTGATGCCGGTTCCTGGTAGGACGCCTGTTGCTGCACGGGCTGCGTGTGGTGTACGCGCGGGCGAGGGCGCGATGCCGGAGCCTGTTCTGCGGCCGGTGCTGGCGGCTGGGCGGCATACTGTGCCTGCGCGTCGGCCTGGTTCGGGGCATACTGTGCCGGGTATTGGGCCGGAGCCTGCGCGGCCGTAGCCGCGACAGGGGCCGAAAGCTGATTGGCAGCGGCCGGCGCATTCGCGTTCGAAGTAGGAAGCCAGCCGGCAATCGCTGCCGTTCCAACGAGGGCGAGCACGGTCACGGAAATCGCAGCACCGGCAACCAGGGGATGGATACGAGGCGTTACGGTCGGGATCTTGTCGTTCATAATGTGCTCCTTCTTCGTTGGTGTTGAAACTTGGCTCCAGATTAACGGGCAGCCCGGCTGTAAGCTAGACGTGTCGCTGTATCAAAAGTAAGCATCTGTAACGTTTGGAGAACTCAATGAAACGATTGTCCGTACTGCTGTTGCTGGCCGCTGGTCTGGCGCACGCCACGCCTGCAACCTACAAGATCGATCCGAATCACACCTACCCAAGCTTCGAGGCCGACCACATGGGCATTTCGGTCTGGCGCGGCAAGTTCAACAAATCTTCCGGCACGGTGATGCTGGATAAGGCCGCAGGCAACGGCACGCTGGAAGTGAAGGTTGAACTGGATAGCATCGACTTCGGACAGGACATGCTGAATGACTGGGCCGTGAAGCCCGAATTCTTCGATGCGAAAAAATTCCCGGAAGCCGTTTTCAAGGGCAGGCTGGCCGGTTTCCAGAACGGTGCGCCGACGCAGGCCGTTGGCAATCTGACGCTGCACGGTGTGACCAAGCCCGCTACGCTGCAAATCAAATCGTTCAAATGCGTGCCGCATCCAATGCTGAAGCGTGAGCTGTGTGGCGCGGACGTCTACACCACCATCCAGCGCGACGAATTCGGTTTGGCTGCGGGCAAGGACTTTGGATTCAAAATGAATGTGGATCTGCGCATCCAGGTCGAGGCGCTGAAGGAGGAATAATGAGCCAGCTGTTTTCACCTTATGCGATCGGGCCGCTGCAGCTGGCGAACCGCATCGCCATTGCACCGATGTGCCAGTATTCCGCCGACGAAGGCCGCGCGACGCACTGGCACATGGTCCACCTCGGCCACCTGGCCTTGTCCGGTGCCGCGCTGCTGATTCTGGAAGCGACCGCCGTTTCGCCTGAAGCGCGCATTTCGCCTCACGATCTGGGGCTGTGGTCCGATGAACATGAACAGGCGCTGCTGCCGGTAGTGCAGGCGGTCCGCAAATATTCGCCGATCAAACTGGCGGTGCAACTGGGCCATGCGGGCCGCAAGGCGTCGAGCGCGCGTCCATGGGAGGGCGGCTGCATGCTTCCGCTGGAAGAGGGCGGATGGCAGACGGTGGCGCCGTCCGCTGTGCCGCACGGCGAAGGTGAGCGCACACCAACCGCGCTGGACGAAGCAGGCTTGCAGAAAGTGAAGCAGGACTTCATCGCCGCCGCACGGCGCGTGCATGCGCTGGGCATCGAAGCCATCGAGATCCACGGCGCCCACGGCTACCTGCTGCATCAGTTCCTGTCGCCGATCGCCAACCAGCGCACCGACCAGTATGGCGGCACGCTGGAGAACCGCATGCGCTTCCCGCTTGAAGTATTTGAAGCAGTACGCTCCGCCGTCCCGCCATCCATGGCGGTGGGCATGCGTATTTCCGCAATCGACTGGGTGGAGCGCGGCTGGGACGAGGACCAGAGCGTGGTGTTCGCACGTGCGCTGAAGGATCGCGGCGCGGACTTCGTCCACGTGTCCAGTGGTGGCGTGTCGCCGCACCAGAAAATTCCGCTTGGTCCCGGCTATCAGATTCAGTTCGCCAAGCGCATCAAGAAAGAAGTGCAGATGCCGACCATCGGCGTGGGCCTGATCACGGAGCCGGCGCATGCCGAGTCCATCATCGCCTCCGGCCAGGCGGACATGGTGGGCCTGGCGCGCGCCATGCTGTACGACCCGCGCTGGCCGTGGCACGCCGCCGCCGTGCTGAACGCGCAGGTGGATGCACCGCCTCAGTATTGGCGCTCGCAGCCGCGCGAGCTGAAAAGCCTGTTCGGGGAAACCAGGCTGGGACAGCGCTGATCAGGCGCGGTCGACCTGCCACAGCATTTCCAGCTCCAGGCCGATAGAGCGTGCCAGGCCATCAAGGTCGGGGAACAGCGTGGCATTGGTGATATTCATGCGGTAGAGGGCCTTCATGGCCTCTTCGCGCATGGACAGCGGCAACACGATCTTCTTCAGCAGGCGGTCGCTGTCGCCATAGTCCTGCAGGATCTCGTCCATTGGCCGGCCCAGAATGCCCGGCACCACCAGCGTGCCGGATTGCGCCACCAGTCGCCGGTCCATCTCGGTCGGCTCACCTATCCACAGCACGCCATGTTCATTTGGCAGGAAATACTGCTCGAAATTGCCCTGCGTGCGGGGATCGATGGCATCGCGATTCCAGTCCGACCGCGTGCGCGGTGCCGCGGTCCACAGACGCGGCGTGTTCAGGGCATAGATCGCGGCGTCGCGCGTGGCTTGCTCCAGCGCGAAGAATACCGCCACAAAAGGCGATTTCGTGAAATCGAGCAGACGTGTCGGCGCGCCATGGTGCTGCATCAGCGCCAGGCAGCGCAGATCGTTTTCCAGAACGCGCGTGTCGCTCAGATAGTTGTGTGCCTTGCGGCGGAAGATGCGGATGGCGCGTTCCTCGCGCAGGCGCCAGCTGCTGCGGTCCGGCATGTAGGCGCTGAGGTAGCGTTCGAGCGACGTGATCAGCGGCCAGCGTGCGTCCTTCTGGCCGCGGAAGGCCCAGCCGTCCAACGTGGTGGACAAGGCCATGAATTCAGTCCATGACGATACGCTGATTTCCTCCATCCGCTACCTCTCTGCAATTCACGCGGCCAGTCTCGGGCGCTGCGTCATGCTAACACGCGGCGGCTGCGGTGCGGTGTGCAAATCGAGACGAAACACGCTGACCAATTGCGCCAGTCCGGCCGCACGTTCCTGCATCGATTGTGCGGCGGCTGCGGCCTGTTCGACGAGGGCCGCATTCTGCTGCGTGGTTTCGTCCATCTCCACCACGGCCACATTGACTTGCGCCAGGCCGCTGCTTTGTTCGGCGCTGGCGGCGGCGATCTCGCTCACGCGGTCTGCTACCTGCACCACGCTGGCCACCACATCCTGCATGGTGGCGCCGGCCTGCTGCGCAAGGCGGCTGCCATTGGCGACACTGGCGCTGGAAGCGTCGATCAGGTTCTTGATGTCCTTTGCCGCGGCCGCGGAGCGCTGGGCGAGCGTACGCACTTCGGAGGCGACAACCGCAAAGCCGCGCCCCTGCTCGCCGGCGCGTGCCGCTTCAACTGCCGCGTTCAGGGCCAGAATATTGGTCTGGAAGGCGATGCCGTCGATGACGCTGGTGATGTCCGCAATCTGGCGCGAGGAATGGCTGATCTCATCCATCGTGCGCATGACCTGCGCCACCACTTCGCTGCTATTGCTTGCCACGCCGGATGCAACGCGCGCGCTCTGGCGTGCATCGTCCGCATGCTGGGCGTTCTGCTCCACGGTGGACGTCAGTTCTTCCATGGCGGACGCGGTTTCCTCCAGCGCGCTGGCCTGGCGCTCGGTACGCGCGGAGAGATCCATATTCCCCTGCGCGATTTCATTGGCCGCGCCGGCGATCGCCTCGGTGCCGCTGCGCACTTCGCTGACGATCTTGCGCAGGCTTTCGTTCATGTCCTGCAGGGCCGCCAGCAATTGTCCCACTTCGTCGCGGGAGTGGACTTCAATGCGGCTGCTCAAATCTCCCGCAGCGACCGTACGGGCGACGCGTACCGCCCGGTCCAGCGGCTGGGTGATCGAGCGGGTGATCCAGATGCCGAAGCCCACAGCCAGCAGGCAGGCCACGCTGGCCAGCAGGAGGATTTGCAAGCGCTTATCGCGATAAAGCTGTTCGGCATCCTGCCCGCTCTTTTCCATCAGTTTGCCGCCGCCCGCAAGGAAGCCCTTCATGCGGTTGGTGTAGGCCAGCTGGTCGGCGCGCAGAGTGGTCATCAGCAGGGTGGATGCATCCACCGTACCGCCGCTGCCTGCGAGCTTCATGAATTCGGCCTGACCGGTAAGGTACTTCGCGCGCAGGGCGATGATGTCCTGATACGCCTTGCGTCCGGCGTCGCTGGACAGCATGCCTTCCAGCCGCTTGAGACCATCGGCGACGCGCTGTTCGCCCGCCGCGATGGCGGCAGTTTCCGCCTTCAGCATGTCCGGATTATCGGCCAGCAGCATATTGCGCATCGAGATGGCGTTTTCGTTCAGCTGCAGGATCAGGTCCGTCGTCAGCACGACTTGCGGATAGCGATCCTGGACAATCTGCGATGTGGCGTCGTTCAACGCAGCCAGGCTACGCTCCGCCATGACGACGATCCCGCACAGCAGGGCCACAACAATGCCGAAGCCCGCAGCGAGGCGGGCGCCGATTTTATAGTTTTTGAACATGCAATTCTCCAGAAGCGCGTGCGGGCAGCGCGGCCCGCACACGGCTGCGGTTTAGAAGAGGTGATGCACGCCGATAGTGGTCACGAACTGGCTGCGTCCGTCGGCCACGCCGGTGCTGTTCTGGATGGCGAACTTCGCTGCGCCGCCGGCGCGCTGATAGGCGCCCTGCACATAGAATTCCGTACGCTTGGAGAAGGCGTACACATTACTCAGGCTGACCTGATTCCACTTGGCGTCGCCTTGTTTGGTGTGGGTGTAGCCCATGTTCAGCGTGGACTTCTCGCCATACTTCCAGGCTGCGCCAAGGTCGATGTTCTTCTGCTTGAAGCTCACAGCCGGCAGGTCGGCCTTGGTTTGCGTGTAGATTGCATTCAGGCGCCAACTGCCGACCACATAGCCGCCGCCGGCCGCGTAAGTGGTCAGGCGGTTGAACACGCTGGCGGCACTGCCCAGGCCAAGAGAGCCGAGATAAGTGCCGGCATAGCCCGCAGCGCGGTCGTTCAGGCGGCTGTACGCGAAGACCAGTTTCAACGGGCCGTTGGCGTAATTCAGGCCAGCGCTGACGTTGCGGCCTTTCTTGTTGTCGCCCGGCTGCTCACCGAAACCCACCATCACGCTGCCGGTCAAGCCGCTATAGGTAGGCGACGTATAGCGCACGGCGTTATTGAACTGCGAAGTATTGGCCAGCGAGTCCAGATTCCCTGGGTGGAAGAGATACCAGTTGGTGAGCTGATAACCGTTACTCAGCTTGCCCGCGTAATCGAACACCAGGTCCGGCATATTGCCAAGGGTGAAGGTGCCGAAATCGCCGGACAGGCCGACAACGCTCAGGCGGTTGAAGAGACGGTTGGCGTTGGTCTGATTGCCGGTGTCGGTAAAGAAGCCGCCCTCCAGCTGATAGATCGCTTTCATGCCGCCGCCCAGGTCTTCGCTGCCCTTGAAGCCGAAGCGGTCCGGCTGCATCGTGCCCTGGTCCACGCGGGTAACGGAACCGCCAGCCACATTGCTCACATAAGCCACTCCTGCATCCAGGCTGCCGTAAATGGTGACGCTGCTCTGCGCGTGAGCTGCTGCACCGGAAATCGCGACGGCGGATGCAACGGCTGCCTGAGCGATGTAGTTTGCCCTCTTCATATACTCCCCTTTGCTTTTGTATAGGCGGCACGAGGCCGCGTTTGTAGAAAACGCTAATTCGGTGATAAGGAAAAACGGCTTACAGGTCTAGTACGAGCTTGCGGCCACTGCAGCCTGAAACGCAGACCATCATGGTCTTGCCCGAGGTGCGCTCCGCTTTTGTGAGCACGCCATCGCGGTGTTCAATCTGGCCGTCGATGACGGCCGTTTCGCAGGACCCGCACACGCCCTCGCGGCAGCTGTGATCGACCGGGATGCCCGCATCAAGCAGAGCATCCAGCAGCGATTTCCCGGAAGGGACCAGCACGATCTTCTTCGACTGCGCCAGCTCGCATTCGTAGGAATCCGACTGCATGGCAACCACTGGTTCCGCAGCGGCGAAGCGTTCGATATGCACGTTAGGCAACTCAAGCTCTTCGCAGAACTGTTCGAAAGCATTCAGCATCGGCGTCGGACCGCAGCAGTAGAAGTGCGCGCTCGACGGTTTGCTTGCCAGGAAGGCGCGCAGGTCCGGCACGCCACCCGCTTCATCGTTGAAGTGAGTCCGCACACGGCCATCAGCGCTCAGCTGCTGCACGAAGGCGGCCTCGCCGCGGCTGCGCGAGCAATAGAACAACTCCACCGATTTACCCTGGCGCAGCAGCTCATTGAACATGCAATAGATCGGCGTGATGCCAATGCCGCCCGCGATCAGGACCGTGTGCGGCGCCGATGTCTCCAGCGGGAAGTTGTTGCGCGGCGTGCCGATCTGGATGGCCGAACCAACGCGCAGCTGTTCATGCACGTAGCGCGAGCCACCGCGGCTGTTACGGTCGTGCAGCACGCCGATCACATAGCGCTGGCGCTCCATCGGTGAATTCGACAGCGAGTAGCTGCGCACCACGCCATTCGGCAGGTGCAGGTCGATGTGGGCGCCGGCCGAAAACGGCGGCAGGTCGGCTCCCTCCGGCGACACCAGCTCCACGCTGACGATGCCGTTGGCCTCGAAGCGCATCTGCTGTACGCGCACTGTGATCTGTTGGCTGTTGCTCATGATGCGAACTCCCGTGAATCAGCTTTGCTTCTCTTCGGCGGCCAGTTGTTCCTTGGCCAGGTTGCGCAGGTGGCGGCGCAGGCGGACGATGCCCATATCGTGCTGGTACAGCATCTCGCGCTGATTGGCATCTGGTTCCATCGCTTCCAGGATCTCGCGGTCCTGTTCCAGCACGTGCCAGTGGCGCGCCTCCAGGCGATTCTTGTACAGGAAGCGCCAGGTGTCGCGCTGCCAGCCCTGCACCTTGCGTACTCGCCAGAAGAAGATGGCGCTCGCGTTCTCTTCGATCGGAGAATAGCCGCCAACGATGATGAAGTTGCCGCCAGGGCCGCCAGTTTTCGGATACGGGATCTCCAGGCGCATCCAGTGCACGCCGGTTTCGCCCCACTCGGTCCAGTCGAAGTTCACGTCGCGCTGGCCTTCCTTCTCGAAGACGAAGCCTGTATCGGTGTCACGCACGCGGAAGGTGGCGGTCGATTCGCCTTCGGCCATGGTGTGCGACTGCTTGTGCAGGAAGGTGCCGTGCATCGGGTCCAGCACATTGTCCAGCGCGTAGCGGTAGCCGCCGCTCCATTCGGCGTAGCACAGGAAGTGCGAATACTCTTCGTTGTTGCTCAGTTCCGCAGGCAGGTTCAGTGGTGGCGGTTCGTCCACGTCCTTGCTGGCGTTGAAGAGGAAGATGGCGCCGGCAGCTTCCTTGACGTGGAAGCGGCGGGTGGCTTTGGAACCTTCCAGTTTGCAGCCAGGGCTGCCGGGAACACTGGTCACGACGCCGTCGAAGCGGATTTGCACGCCGTGGTAGCCGCAGGCGATGCGGTCGCCCAGCGCAATGCCCTTTGACAGCGGCGCGCCGCGGTGTGGGCAATGATCTTCCAATGCGTGCAAGGCGCCATTCGATTCGCGCCACAGCACGAATTTCTGGCCAAGCCGGCGCAGGGATACGGGACGCTCGCCGACAAAGTGGGAAGGGCAGATCGGATACCACAGGTCTTTCAGGCCCGCGTTCAGGACGGCTTCAACCGGGTCGTTTGCTACGGTTCTCATGACGATTCCTTCTCGATCAGCATTCAGCGGCCAGGCGCGCGATTTCGGCCTGGTATCCTTCGACGGTCCACTCTCCGCCGTTCGGGTAGTTCGGTCCCTGGCGGTTCAGGTGTGCGACCAGGGCGGACAGCTCGGTAATGCCGGCAGCGAAGCCGCGCTCGATGGAGTCGCCCAACAGGTCCTCGTAAGGCGTTGGTTCGCGGCGCCGCGACTGGTGTACTTTCAGGTAGCGTTCTTGCATGATGGTCTCCGTTCAATTTTTTGGTTTATCGGTCAGGAACTTGCCGTCCGGGCCTTTGGCATTGCGCTGGCGGCGGGTATTGCCGTCGATGCCGCCTTCGATGGCCCACTCGGCGAACACGGTGGGGCCGGGTTCGAATTCGCGCGGCTCCCAGTGCTCGTCCAGCTGGTCTTCGTCGGCGTAGTATTCAATCAGGCCACCGGCCGGGTTCTTGAAGTACCAGAAGTAGGCGGACGAAATCGGATGGCGGCCAGGGCCGAGCTGCGTGTCCCAGCCGTGGCGGGACATGTTCATTCCACCGCCGAAGACTTCGTGGATATCGCGCACGGTGAAGGCCACATGGTTCAGGCCAGCCTTCGGATCAGGCGTCTGGAGCAGGAACAGGTCGTGGTGGCCGCCCACATCGGCACAGCGCAGGAAGGCGCCGCGGCCCGGATATCGGTCGGATGGCACGAAGCCGAAGTGCTCGCGGTAGAAGGCTTCGCAGGCCGCGACATCCTTCACGAAAAAGACCACGTGGCCAACTTCGATCGGCGTGGCGCGTTCATAGGCCGGGCTGCGCTCATTGATGCGCGGCTTGTCGTTCCAGGTGTTCATCTTGGCGCATTCGACGCTGACATTGTGCTTGCGTGTGACCTGGAAGCGCACGGCCAGACCGTTCGGATCGGTGCAGCCCACGCGCTCGCCGCTGGCGGTGAATCCGGGCAGGGCGCGCATGCGGTTGCTGAAGCGCTCGATCACTTCGGCGGACGATACGCCCCACACCACTTCGCGCAGCGTCGGACCGGCTTCGATGGCGGCCGGCAGTGCAGAGTCGTCGCTGCGGCGCACGATCACGCGGCAGCCGTTCAGCGTTTCGAACACCAGCGCTGCGTCGCTTTCGTCCTTCAGTTGCAGGCCCCAGTCGCTGAAGAAGCGCTTGCAGGCCGGCAGGTCATCCGCGCCGTAGGTGATTTCGTCGATACCCAGTACGTCCATTATTTCGCTCCTCCGTTAGCCCACGGCAGCGGCATGTCGTTCATGCCCCAGTAGACGCTTTTCTGTTCCATGTACTGCAGGATGCCCAGGCGGCCCTTTTCGCGTCCCAGGCCGCTGTCGCGCCAGCCGCCGAACGGGGTCGAGATGGAAAACTGCTTATAAGTGTTGATCCACACATTGCCCGCCTGGACGGCGCGTGCGAAACGCCAGGCTTTTTTGTAGTCCTGCGTCCAGATACCGGCTGCCAGTGCATACACGCTGTCGTTTGCCTGTTCGATCAGGTCTTCTTCGCTGCTGAAAGGCATGACCACCAGCACAGGGCCAAAGATCTCTTCCTGGCAGATGCGCATCTGGTTAGTCACATCCTCGATGATGGTCGGCAGGTAGTAGTTGCCCTTCTCGAAAGCCGCGCCTTGCGGACGCATGCCACCAGTGCGCACCCGGCCACCTTCGGACACGCCCAGCGCGACATAGGACTCGATGCTGTCGCGATGGCGCGCGGTAATCAGCGGGCCAAGCTGGGTGCGTTCGTCGGCGGGATCGCCAACCCGCAGGGCAGCGGCGCCCGCGGCCAGTCGTTCCATGAAGGCGTCATAGATGCCGTGTGCCACGAACAGGCGCGAACCGGCAATGCAGGATTCGCCCGAAGAACTGAAGATCCCATAGAGCACACCTGCTACGGCGTGGTCCAGGTCAGCATCTTCGAACACGATGGTCGGCGACTTTCCACCAAGTTCCAGCGACACCGGCATCATCTTGTCGGCGGCGATGTGGGCGATATGCTTGCCGGTGCTGGTGCCGCCAGTGAAGGACACGCGCTTGACCAGCGGGTGCAGCGTGATCGCGTCGCCAATCACCGAGCCTTTGCCCGGCAGGACGCTGATCAGGCCAGCCGGCACACCAGCTTCAATGCAGATGCGGGCCAGTTCGAGGGCCAGCATAGGCGTCACCTCGGCAGGTTTCACGACGACCGCGTTACCTGCCGCCAGCGCCGGCGCGATCTTTTGCGCTTCGCTGGCGATGGGCGAATTCCACGGCGTGATGGCGGCAACGACGCCCATCGGTTCGTAGACGCTCATCGTCAGGTTGTCGCCGCGCGCCGGGGTAATGGTTTCTTCCAGCGTTTCGCAAGCGGCGGCAAAGAACTGGAAAGTGGCGGCAGCGCTGGCCACCAGATTGCGCGTTTCGGTGATCGGCTTGCCGTTGTCCAGGCGCTGCAGCTGCGCCAGATCCTCGGCCTCTTCACGAATCAGATGGGCCACGCGGTTCAGTACTGCTGCACGTTCATGCGGTTTGCGCTGTGCCCAGCCGCTGGTGCGGAAGGCTTGGTCGGCGCGTTCGATGGCTTCGTTGGCGTCCGCCACGCTGGCTGCGTGCAGCCAGGTCACGGCTTCGCCGGTGGCCGGGTAGAGCGTCGCGTAGCGGTCGCCGCCGCCTTTGCGCCATTCGCCTGCCACGCAAATCAATTGGTCTTTAGTCAGGTCCATTTGTGTCTCTCAAATCGACAGGGCATGTGCGCGGTTGTTCAGGGCGCGCACCACGCTGAACACGGTCAGCGCGGAGGTTTTGGGATTGGCAGCGAGCGGCTTGCCGCGCATGGTCAGTTCCAGGTTGCCGAAGGCGCCGGAAGCTTCCACGTGGTGCACGTTCTCGTCGACGCCAGGATCGGCCAGCAGGCGTACCTGCGTATGGTCGAGGCCAAGGCCGGCCAGCGACAGCGTGGCCGCCACATTGGCGTTCTTCGGGAACAGGCGCGCCGCTTCGCGTGCCGTGCCCTCGAAAATCACGGCGGCTTCAGTCAGTGCGTCGAGATCGAACTCGCGCTCGGCCGGCGTGTCCTTCCAGGCGCGCGGTGGTTTGCGGCCGGTGTACACGACCTTTTCCAGGCCGCCGATGCGGGCCGCAGCCAGCGCATCGATGGCGCCGATGGCGCCGGACAGCAGCTGCACCTGGGTCTTGCCGCGCTGCGCCGCCTGTTCCAGCTTTTCGGCCAGGCCAGGTTCGGACAGCGCACCCACGGACACCACCATGCACGGGATACCGGCTTCCAGCGCAGGCAGAATGTGCTCCTCGATGGCCTTGTGGCCGGCACATTCGATCAGCAGGTCAGGACGTTCGCCGTTCAGGCGGCAGGCCACGCGGGCGGTCGGCACCAGGGCGCGCACGGTTTCGCTTGCCGTTTCGAGCGCCGCTTCCGGCACGATCACCAGGTCGAAAGACACTTCGGGATCGCTCTTCAGCAGGTCCATCACGCCGATGCCAATGGCGCCGCAACCGATCATCGATACATGCAGCATGCTTCGCTCCTTAAGCCGTCGCCGCAACTGGTTCGGCCGCCTTTACCGGAGGACCTGCGAACGCAGTCTTGAAGCTGCCGATCGACAGCATGTCCACTTCCAGCAGGAAGGGGCCTTTTTCCGACAGCGCCTTGCGCAGCGCGTCGCCGGCTTCCGCCAGGCTGCTGATACGCACGTGGCGGAGCTTCAGCGAATGCGACAGCTCGGCGTAATCCGGCGTGTGCAGGTCGACGTAGTGGCGGCGGCCGCCGTACTGCACGTCCTGGATGTTCTTGATCACGCCATAACCCTTGTCGTTCATCAGCACGATGACCATGTCGGCCTGTTCCTGCACGGCCGTTGCCAGTTCGCCCAGGTTCAGGATGAAGCCACCGTCGCCAGCCAGGGTGAAGGTCTTCTTGCCCGATCCGGTCACGGCTGCGCCGATGGCCGCGCCAATACCCATTGCGAGGCCCTGCCCAATACCGCCGCCCAGTGCATGCACGCCGGCCAGCGGATCGAATACGCGCAGGTAGCGGTTGCCCCAGGTCGAGTTGGACACGGTGACGTCGCGCACCCAGTTGAAGTTGCGGCCCGCAGCCTGTTGCAGCTGGTCGACCAGCGCGCTGTAAGGGCCGAGGCCATCGACCAGGCCAGCAACGGCCGTATCGCGCGCCTGCTGCAGGCGCTTGATGTGGGACGGATCGATGTTCATCTTACCTTCCAGGCGGTCGGCCAGGCCTTTCAGCGCCAGTTCGGAATCGCCGCACACGAAGTAGTCGCTTTCGTAGCAGCGGCCTTCGGCAGCCGGATCGGCGTCGATGCGGAACAGGGGACGCGGCAGCTTCAGCTCATACTTCAGCGTTTCATTGCCGCGCAGGCGGGAGCCGACCACCAGCATGGCGTCGCACTCCTGGTAGAAATTCTCCACCGGCTTGTGCAGGTTGAAGGCGCCCAGCGAACGTGGATCGTCTTCCGCCACCACGCCGCGGCCCTGGGTGGTGGTCACCACACCGAAGCCCATGTCGATCAGGCGCTTGACCTGCGCCGCGGCGCCGCGCGAACCGCCGCCCAGCCACAGCATGGGACGCTTGGCCTGCTTCAGCTTTGCCGCCAGTTCGTCCAGCGCGTGTTCGGACGGTTCGTTGCGCTGGATCGGCAGTGGCTTGAAGTCGGCCGGCATGTCGATCAGGGCAGCCTGGATGTCGATCGGGATCTCGACGCTGACCGGACCCATTGGCGGCGTCAGCGCGATCTGGACTGCCTGCTTGACCGTGCCCAGTGCAGTCTCGGTGCTGCGGATGCGGAAGGCGGCTTTCGATACGGCCTTCAGCATGGTCAACTGGTCCGGCGCTTCGTGGATATAGGACAGGCTGCGGTCCAGGTAAGGCGTTTCGATCTGGCCGGTCAGGTGCAGCAGCGGCGTGCCGGCGGTCAGCGCTTCGACCATGGCGCCTGCCGCATTGCCTGCCGCGGTGCCGGTGCTGGTCAGGCAGACACCCAGGCCGCCGGTGGTGCGGGCATAGGAGTCGGCCATATTGGCGCCGCCCGCTTCGCCGCGTGCCGGCACGAAGCGGATCTGGCCGCGCTCACCGAATGCATCGAGGATCGGCATATTGTGGATGGAAATCACCCCGAAGGCAGCTTTGACGCCACACTGTTCAAGGAAGGCCGCAATGGCGGCACCGACGGTAATTTTTTGCTTAGGCATGGCGTGCAAGTCCTCCGGAAACATCGATATGGCTGCCCGTGGTGTAGGAAGAGAGTGGCGAGGCCAGGAACACAATGGCGCGTGCTGCTTCTTCCGGAAGGCCAAGGCGGCCGAGCTGGATCTGTTTTTTCTGCGCCAGGCGGGCGGTCCAGTCGTCCCAGCTCATGGCGTTTTCTTCGGCGAGCCGCGCTTCATAGCGGCGGCGCCACTGGCCGGATTCGACCAGTCCAATCAGGATGCCGTTGACACGAATGCCATCCGGCGCGAATTCGGTGGCCAGCGAGCGCACCAGGTTATGAACACCGGCGCGTGCGGCGGAAGTGGCGACCATGTGCGGCTCTGGCTGGACGGCCAGCAGGGAGTTCACGCAAACGATGGAGGCCTGGCCGGGCGCGCGGCGCAATTGCGGCAGGAAGGCGCGCGTCGGGTTCAGCACCGAGAAGAACTTCAGTTGCAGCTCCTCTGCCCATGCGGCGTCGCTGGTATCGGCAAAGGTCGAGACGCGGCCCTGGCCGGCGTTGTTGACCAGCATGGATACGGCGCCCAGCTCGCGTTCGACCGCAGTGGCAAATTCGTTGACTTGTGCCGGCGCCAGGACGTCACAGGTGCGGGCGAAGATGCGCGCTTGCGGATATGCGGCGCACAGCTTGGCGGCAGCGCCATCGAGGCGCTCGGCATCGCGGCCGCACAGCGCCACAGCGGCGCCGGACTGCAGCAGCAATTCGACGGTGGCGTAGCCGATGCCGGACGAACCGCCCGTCACCACGGCCACTCGTCCTGTCAGGTTGGTCATGCTCATGCTGTACTCCTTAGCGCTGGAACATGTTCACGACCTGCGCGCCTTGCGCAGGGGCGTGGTCCAGCAGGCGCGACATCTCGGCGGCGTTGGCGCACACCTCGGTGATGATGCGCTGCATCTGGCCGGCGTCGATATGAGGGCCGGGGATGGTGGCGCCCAGCGCGGCGACAACCTTGCCGCTGCGGTCGCGCACCGGCGCTGCCACGGTGGAAATGCCGCGCTCGAAGAAGCCTTCTTCCAGCACGTAGCCACGTTCGCGGTCCTGCTGCACCATATTGAACAGATCCAGCACGGTGGCAGGGGTGCGCTCGGAATAGGCCTGCAGGTGCTCTTCCGGATACAGCTCGCGCAGCTGCGGCAAGGTCAGGTCCTCCAGCAGCACGCGGCCCAGTACCGTGGCGTGGGCGGGTAGGCGGGTGCCGACATTCACGGAGCTGACGAAAGGCGTCGGCATCACGGACTTGGCGACGTACACGATGGAGCGGCCGTCGCGCACCACCAGCGTGGTGGAGTAGCCGATCACGTCGCGCAGGCGTTCCAGCAGCGGACGGCCGATCTCGGTCAGCTCCAGCGACGCCAGGTATTCGAAGCCCAGGCGCAGCACTGCCATGCCGAGGCGGTAATCGCGGCCGCTTTCGCTGCGCTCCACGAAGCCCATACGTTCCAGTGTCGTGAGCAGGCGGAATACGGTGGAACGCGGCACGTCAAGGCGCTTGGCCAGTTCAGGTGCGGACAAGGTCTTTTCCTGGCGATTGAATTCGCACAGCAGGCGCAGGCCGCGTTCCAGGCCAGGCACGGTGTAGCGTTCGCTGTTGTCGTCTTCTGCGGCTTCAGGCTTGTTGGTCATTTGAAGTGGTCCCCGATTAATGTTGAAGGATTGCTGCTGCCGCGATGCCCGGCTGTTCGACATAGCAGGCGTGACCTGCGTTCTCGATCAGCGCGAAGGGCAGGCCGAAACGTTCGGCTACCGCGCGGCTGTCTTCCGGCGTGGTGATGCGGTCGGCGCTGCCGCACCACACCGCACCCGGCACGGCCGGTGCATAGTTCTCGATGGCGTCGCCGCACAGCAGGTGCACGGCTTGCGTGTAGCCGTCGGCGCGCAGTTGCGCCATATTCCAGCGCACCCAGTCGCGCTGCAGCGTGTCGGCTTGCCCGGACACCAGGCGCGCCGAGCGCTGCGTGGCCAGGCCGTGTACCCCAAGTTCACCCAGCGTGGACAGGCGCTCGCGTGCCACCTGCGTGCCCTGTTCCAGGCGGCCGGCGATGCCGTAGCCACGGGCAGGGCTGAGCAGAACCAGGCGTTCCAGCATGCCCGCGTTGGCGCCGGCGAAAGCGCTTGCCATCATCGCGCCGAGCGAGTGGCCGGCCAGCGTGCAGCGCTTGATGCCGAGGGCGTCCAGCAACTGGCGCAGGCGCGCCGCATAAGCGGCCGCCGCAGGGCGTGCAGCCGGCAGCCGGTCCGAATTGCCGTATCCGGGCGCATTCCACGCAATGACGCGGGCGTTGCGGGCCAGGTCCAGCGCGCAAGGCAGCCAGGATGCTGCGCCCGAGCCGATGCCGTGCAGCAGGACGACGACCGGCAGCGCTGCATCGGCACCGGCTGCCATTTCGCGGTAGCTCACTACGCCGCCATCAACGGCGGCCAGCTTTTCCGGGAAATGGCTGTCCAGCAGCGACAGCGCGTGCTGCAGGCCATCCGCAGCGGCGGTGGCATGGAATTGGGCGCTTGGGAAATTCATCTCAGCCTCGCTTGATCGACGCCAATGGATGCTCAGGCGGATACGTCGGCGTGATCGGCTTCTGGGCGCCCAGCATCACGCACATCAGCGCATCTTCTTCGCCGATATTGATCTCTTCGCGGTAGACACCCGGCGGGATCGACACCACATCGCGGTCGGTCAGGATGGTTTCATAGCGCTCACCGTCCTTCTCCAGCACCAGTTTCAGTTTGCCGCGCAGGACGAAGAAAACCTCTTCCACATCGACGTGCACGTGCGGCGGACCCTCGTGGCCGGCCGGGATGATCATGGTCGAGAAGGTGAAGTGCTCGGACGGGATGGTGCTGGTGTCCGAAGCGACGCCGGTGCCGCCGGTGCCGATATAGCGCATCTGTGCGCGGCGGTATTTCGGATCGTAGTCGGCCTGGAATTTCAGCGCATTCCAGTCGTACTTGCGGGTCGAGAAGCGCGCGATGCGGGTATTCATCCACTGCTCGAAGGAGGCGCCTTGCGGCTGGTCCCAGCTGCGTTTGATCTGCTTTTGTTCGGATACGTCGGTCATTTGTTTAGCTCCTGTGATCTCAATTCATTACAAAGCCGCCGTTGACGGCAAGGACCTGGCCGGTGATGAAGCGCGACAGGCCGGACAGCGCGAACAGCACGGCGCCCGTCACGTCGTCCGGCACCTGCAGGCGTTGCAGGGCACGGCCATCCTGGTAGTGCTGGTAGCGCTGGGCGGGTACGTATTCGGTCGCTTCCACCTTGGTCAGGCCCGGCGCGATGGCGTTGACGGTGATGTTGTTGGGACCTTCTTCGCGGGCCAGCGAACGGGTCATGCCGATCACGGCGCCCTTGCTTGCTACGTAGGCCAGCAGGTTCGGCGCGCCCCACAGCGGCGTGTCGGAAGCCAGGTTGACGATGGCGCCGTTGCCGGATGCACGCAGCGCCGGCAGGCAGGCATTGGTCATCAGCCAGGTACCGCGCACGTTCACCTGCATCACCTTGTCCCACATATCGATTTCGAGCTGCTGCGACGAGCGGCCGCCGGAATTGGTGATGGCGGCGTTGTTGACCAGGCCATCCAGGCCGCCCAGCCTGGCGATGGCGGCGGTGGCGCAGCTTTCGATGGAAGCCGGATCGGCCATATCCAGCGGGAAGCCGCATACCTGCAGGCCGCGCGCCTGCAATGCGGCCACGCTGTCGTCCAGCACATCGCGCAGGATGTCGGCCATGGCGACGGTGGCGCCGGCTTCGGCGATCGCCGTGGCAAACGCCAGGCCCAGGCCACGTGCCGAGCCGGTCACCAGTACGCGGCGGCCGGCGAGGAGTTTGGAAGTATCGGACATTGCGTTCTCCTTACTTCGACAGTTTCGGCAGGTAGTGCAGCACACGGCGCTCGGCCCATACGACGGCGGCGTAGGTCACGATGCCGGTCAGGGTCAGTGCGCAGATGGCGACGAAGACGGCAGCCGTATTGCCCTGGCCTTCGCCATCCACCAGCAGGAAGCCCAGGCCCTGGTTGCCGCCAACCAGTTCGCCGACCGTCACGCCGATCACTGCCAGCGTGGAAGCGATGCGCAGGCCGGAGAACAGCGCCGGCATGGCGGATCGGAATTCAACCAGGTGGAAGATCTGCCAGCGGCTGGCGTTCAGGGTGCGCACCAGGTTGACCATGTCCGGGTCCACGGTGCGGATCGCGGACAGTACATTGATCATCACCGGGAAGAACACGATCAGCACAGCGACCAGGATCTTCGGATACACGGTATAACCCAGCCACATCACGAACAGCGGCGCAAACGCGACCTTGGGTGCAATCTGCAGCGCCAGAATGTAAGGCGACAGCATGGCTTCGGCGCGCGGCGAGAGGCCCAGTGCCACGCCGACGGCGAGTCCAAGCAGGGAACCCAGCACGAAGCCGGCCACCACTTCCATCGCGGTTACGCCGAAGTGGTGCAGCAGGTCGCTGTTGTGCCACATGGCGACGGATTCCTGCAGCACGCGCGAGAAGTTAGGCAGGATGAACTCCGGCATGCCCAGCCAGGCCGGTCCCCATTGCCAGGCCGAGAGGAACACCACCAGTACCAGCAGGCTGCCGATCACGGTGCGGGCCGAGTCGTTCAGCAGCGGGCGGGATTTTGGCGCGCTCATGGCCGGGGTTGAAACGGTTGTCGTTGCGGTATTCATTAGCGTGCGGTGCCTACGAATTGGTTGGTGAACAGGTCGTTGACGGCAGCAGCCTTGCTGACGATGCCTTCGCTGACATAGAACTTCTGCACGTTCTCCATGCGCGCCGCGTCGATCTGGCCGACCGGCTGCTGGTTCGCGTACACGTATTTGCGGTACAGGTTGAAGATCTGCTCGATGCTGGCTTCCTTGCCCTTGTATGCAGGCACGGCGGCGACATAAGTTGCGGTGGCGGCCTTCGGATCTTTCATGATGTCTTCCATGCCGCGCAGAGTGGCGCGCACCAGGCGCTTCAGCAGTTCCGGCTTGGTCTTGATGGTTTCATCGGAAGCGATGATGGCCTGGGCCATGCTCTTGAAGCCGTTGGTTTCCAGGATCTCGACCTTGGCACCCGCATCGGTGGCGCTCACGATCCAGTCAGGCACGCCGGCCAGCGCCTGCGATTTGCCGCCTGCGAAAATCTGCCACACGCCGGAAGGCCCTGCCGCCTGGATTGCTGCATCGCTCTTGCCCAGGCCAATGCTCTTCATATTGCCCAGCAGTGCGTAGTAGGTGGTGTCGGTGTAGGACATCACGGTGACGGTCTTGCCCTTCAGGTCTTTCAGGTCCTTGATGCCTTCGTCCTTGTGCACGCCTACCATGGTCAGCGAACCCGCACCCAGCACGGCGATGGCTTTCACCGGCACGCCGTTGGCACGCACGATGATCGGGGTATCGCCAATCGCGCCGCCGATGACGGCATTGCCGGCGCCGATCTGCTTCGCCACGTCGACGCCACCCTTGGCTGCCACGAAGGTCACCTTCAGGTTCTCTTCCGCGTAATAGCCCTTCTGCTGCGCGATCATCCACGGTGCAAAGGCCACGGTATTCGGCGGGGCCGGCAGCAGGTAGGTGATTTCTTCCGGGGCTGCCATGGCAGGCAGGGCGCTTGTGACGGCCATTGCGCAGCCGAGAGAGGCGAGAATCTTTTTCATGCTCATACTTTCACTCCTGGTCGATGATCGTGTCGGTTAATGCAATTCCGCTTCCTGGTCCTTGCCCACCTTGAGCAGTTCCATCAGGCGGCCGGCCAGCGGGCCGATCTCGGGCAGCTTGCGGCGCTCCAGCGGGTTGTCGCGGTGCGGCAGGTTCACTTCGATTTCTTCGATGATGCTGCCGGGGCGCTCGCTCATCACCAGCAGGCGGTCGGACAGGGCGATGCCTTCGATCAGGTCGTGGGTGATGAACAGGGCCGTCTTGCGCTTCTCGTGCAGCATCTTGGCGAGGTCCTGCTGCAGGATCATCTTGGTCTGCGCATCCAGCGCGGAGAAGGGCTCGTCCAGCAGCAGCACTTGCGGATCGACGGCCAGCGTGCGGGCCAGCGCCGCGCGCTGGCGCATGCCGCCGGAAAGCTGGAAGGGGAAATGGTCCTCGAATCCTTTCAGGTGGCATTTGGCGAGCAGGTCGTCCGCCACACGCTGGCGCTCTTTGGCGCCGACGCCATCGATCTCCAGGCCCAGCGCCACATTGGCGCGGATGGAACGCCACGGCATCAGCAGATCCTTCTGCAGCATGAAGGCTACTTTGCGCACCGGGCGCGTGACCAGCTGGCCGCCGACATAGACCTCGCCCACGGTCGGCATATACAAGCCGGCGCCCATATTCAGAAGAGTGGATTTTCCGCAGCCGGACGGACCGATGATTGAAACGACTTCTCCGCTGCGGATGGAGATGTTCAGGTTACTGACCGCGGCGCGCGGTTGGGAAGTTTGCCGGTCGATGAAGCTCTTGCCGACATTGCGGAATTCAATCTCAATCATCATCTGTCTCGTTAAGTTTCATATATAAAACAAGGGTTTATATATGAGTTGTAATGTGATTGAAATATAGCAGACAAATCCCGGAGCGCTAGGGTTTTGTTCCAAATAAAAATCGTGGTTTCATAGGTAAAACAAAAGCCTCAGTAAACCGTCGCTATCTGTTGTAAAGCCACCCACAAAATACGCTGGCGGTGGTCGCGGGAAGCCCTATAATCGCTAAGTTTTTTTGACCGTAGAAAATAAGCAGGGCGCGGCGGCACAACCGGCGTGGCGGCTGCATTTACCCAAGGAAAATCTGTGAACCAAACGCTGGTACAGAAACTGACCCGTACCAAACCGGTCGGATCGGGCGGCGCGGCCGCCGAGAGCCTGCACGACACAGGACTCAGCCGCTCCATCGGCCTGTTCTCGCTGACCATGATCGGCGTCGGCGCCACCATCGGCACCGGTATCTTCTTCACCATGGTGGAAGCTGTGCCCAAGGCCGGTCCTTCGGTGATCCTTTCCTTCCTGCTGGCGGCACTGACCGCGGGCCTGACCGCGCTGTGCTACGCCGAGCTGTCCTTCCGCATCCCCGCTTCCGGTTCCGCCTACTCTTTCGCCTACAGCACGGTGGGCGAGTTCCTGGCCTTCATCGTCGCCTTCTGTTTACTATTGGAGTACGGCCTGGCCGCCAGTGCCACGGCGATCGGCTGGTCGGACTATCTGAACAACTTCCTCATCAATGCCTTTGGCTGGCAGATTCCCGAGGCATTGCGTTCGCCGATGATCGTGTCGACGGCGGAAGGCACGATCTATAACCTGAACCACTTCAACCTGCCGCCGATGATCCTGGTGGCCTTGTGCTGCATCCTGCTGATCCGCGGTACCAAGGAATCGGCGACCACCAATGCCATCATGGTGATGATCAAGCTGGCGATTCTGATCTTCTTCTCCGCGATCGCGCTGAAGGGTTTTGATATCAACAACTTCCACCCCTTCCTGAAAATGACGCCGGGTGAGCTGGTGCCGGGCGTGTCCGGCATCGCAGCGGCGGCAGGCACGGTGTTTTTCTCCTTCATCGGCCTGGACACGATTGCCACGGCGGGCGAAGAAGTGCGCAATCCTAAGCGCAATGTCCCCGTCGGCATCCTGGGCGCGCTGGCGATCGTGACGGTGTTCTATATGCTGGTGGCGATCGCTGCGATGGGCGCGCAGCCGGCGCACATGTTTGAAGGCCAGGCTGCCGGCCTTGCCGTGATCCTGCAGAACGTGACGGGCAAAGCCTGGCCCGCGCTGGTGCTGTCGGCCGGTGCGGTGATCTCCGTTTTCTCCGTGACGCTGGTGACCATTTACGGCCAGACCCGCATCCTGTACGCGATCGCCAAGGACGGCCTGGTGCCGAAGGCTTTCCAGACCGTGAACCCGAAAACGCACTCGCCGGTGGCCAACACGCTGATCGTATCCATCGTGGTGGGTATCGTGGCCGGCCTGGTCGATTCCACCTTCCTGTGGGATATGGTCTCGATGGGCACCCTGACCGCCTTCATCATCGTGTCGATCGCGGTGCCGGTGCTGCGCTCCAAGGACCACAAGGCGGGCTTGCCAACGAAAGGCGGCTTCCGCGTGCCGTTCGGCCCTTACTTCGTGCCGGCGCTGAGCATCGCCGCCTGCGCTTATCTGATGATTAACCTTTCCCACGCCACCAAGGTAATCTTTACTGTATGGATGATCGTGGCGGTGCTAACCTACTTCTTCTACGGCATTCACAACTCGCGACTCAAAAAGGTGTAAGTTCATGCAGCTGAAAGCAATCGCCCAAACAACCTTCCTGGCCACGGCCATTTTGTCTGGAGCGATTGCCCAGGCAAGCAGTGAGCAAGATCGTCAGGCACTGCGCGAATACCGCGCAGTCGCCATCTCCCCCGCCGGTGACCGCCTCGTGTCGCTGGAATCCCTGGACAGCAATGCCGCCGACAAGCGCCCGCACGCCACTGTGGTGGTGCGCGATGCGGCCAGCGGCAAGGTCCTCAACGAATACGATCCCTGCGCCGCCTGTAATTACGACCGCCCGAGCTGGTCGCCGGACGGCAAACAGGTCGCCTTCGTCGGCACCGAAAGCAAGGCGGGTACCGCCATGCTGTTCGTCGCCGGCAAAGACAAGACCCAGCCGCTGCTGACGCTGAAAGGCGTCGCCAGCACCGCGCGCTGGTCGCCGGACGGCAAAACGCTGTCCCTGCTGGCCACCATCGGTGCGAAGAAAGAGACTGGCGCCACCTCGGCCGGAGCGCGCCAGATCGGTGAAATTGGTTCGGATGAAGATGCGCAGCGCATCGGCGTCATTCCTGCCAGCGGCGGCACGCTGAAGCTGCTGTCGCCTGAGGATACCTTTGTCTATGAATACGACTGGACGCCGGACGGTAAAGGCTTCGTGTCCACCAGCGCCAAAGGCAATGGCGATAACAATTGGTGGGTAGCCAAGCTGACCTACGTGGATGCGGCCACCGGCGCGCTGCGCGTGATCGCCTCGCCGGGCACGCAGCTGAACATGCCGCGCGTGTCGGCCGACGGCAAGACCGTGGCCTACATCGGCGGCTTGATGAGCGACTTCGGCGTGGTGGGCGGCGATATCTGGACGGTGCCGCTGGCTGGCGGCGAACCGGTCAATCTCACGCCTGGCTTCAAGGGCACGTTCAACGGCATCGCATGGCGCGGCAATCAGCTGGTAGGCAGCGCGCTGCTGGGCGACCAGACGGCGCTGGTGTCGATTGACGCCAAATCGGGCAAAGCCGAACAGCGCTGGTCCGCTGCCGTGAGCTCGATGGGTTCGGATGGCCGTTTCTCCTTCAGCGCCGACGGCAGCAAGGCTGCGGCGGCGCAGGAGGACTTCGAACATGGCCCGCGCCTGGTGGCTGGTCCTGTGGCCAGGCTGCAAACCATCACGCATGACAACGAAGGCTTTGCGCCGCAAGTCTCCGTGCGCAATGTGAGCTGGCAGAACGAAGGCTTCAGCGTGCAGGGCTGGCTGATCGGCCCGCGCAATGTGGATGCGAGCAAGAAGTATCCAATGATCGTGCAAGTGCACGGCGGTCCGTCGTCGGCCGTGTCGCCGCGCTATGTGTCGGCGGGCGAGTATGGCAACCCGACGGCGCGCTTGCTGATTGAAGCGGGCTACTTCGTGTTCATGCCGAATCCACGCGGTTCCTACGGCCAGGGCCAGGAATTCACCCGCGCCAACCGCCGCGATTTCGGTGGTGGCGACTTGCGCGATATTCTGGCTGGCGTCGATGCGGCCGCTCGGGTGGCGCCAATCGATGTCAATCGCCTGGGCCTGATGGGCCATTCCTACGGCGGCTTCATGACCATGTGGGGCGTGACGCACAGCCAACGCTTCAAGGCCGCCGTGGCCAGCGCAGGTATCGCAAACTGGATCAGCTACTACGGCCAGAATGGTATCGATCAGTGGATGGTGCCGTTCTTCGGCGCCACCGCTTATGACGATCCAGCCGTCTATCGCGCTGCCTCGCCGATCGAATCGATCAAGTCGGCCAGGACGCCGACCCTGGTGATTGTTGGCGAGCGCGATGTGGAATGCCCGCCGGCGCAGTCGATGGAGTTCTGGCATGGCCTGCGCGCGATGAACGTGCCGTCCTCGCTGGTGATCTACGAAGGCGAGGGGCACTCGATGAAAAAACCTGAGCACCTGCGCGATATGCGCCAGCGCACGATCAGCTGGTTCAATCGATACCTGGGAAGTTAAGGCATGCGGGTTCGGGTAAAGCTGATGCTGGCCTTGCTGTTCACCGGGCTGGCAGCGGTGGCAATGGTGGGCGGGCTGGCGTATGTGTCGGTCAATTACAAGGTCGATGCCATCCGCCGCGATCAGGCGGCAGAGCACTTCCACCATTTCATGACGGCTTACCTGGCCAAGTACGGCGACTGGCAGACCGCCAACGCCAACGAATCCTTCGACAGCTTCGTGCGCCGCACCGCTGGCGAGCAGGGCGATCTGGCGCCTCTGCCGCCGGATCGCACAGGCCAGCGAGCGGCCTTGCAGCGCGCAGGCGCCGCCGCCGGTCCCGACGCCGACTCACCGCGCAACGGCCCGCCGGAACTGCGTCCCCACCTGGACGGCCGGCCGGACGACGCACCGCCGAATGGGCTGCGCCGGCTCGGCGGCCCACCAGACGATGCTCCCCCACACGATGGTCCGCCCCGCTTGCGCCCGACGCTGGACGGCCCTCCCGAGGATGGCCCCTCTCGCGATGGCCCGCGTGGTTTGCGCCCGATGCTGGACGGCCCACCCGAGAATGGCGCTCTTCGCGATGGCCCACCGGGGCCGCGCCCGCCGCCGCCGGACGGACCGCCGGGCCGTGGCTTTCGGCCGCCTGGTGGTCCTCCCGGCGAACCGCGCTTCCGCTTCGTCCTGGCTGATGCTGACTATCGTGTACTGCTCGGCGGCGGCCAATTCCATCCCGGCGAACTGCTGCCTGAGAAGCTGCGTCTGACCTCCCGTCCCATCCTGGTGGATGGCCGCGCCGTCGCGCACATGTCCACTGAAGGCGTGCTGACGCCCACGCGCCAGGAGCAGGAGTACCTGGACGCGATGAAGTCCTCCCTGCTGGCAGGCGTCGCCGCCGCAGCCGTGCTGGCGCTGGTCCTCGGCTGGACGCTCAGCCGGAGCCAGACGCGCAGTGTGCGCAGCCTCACGCGGGCCGTGCGCCTGATGCACAAGGGAGAACTGCGTCAACAGGTGCCCGTGCGCGGCAAGGACGAAGTGGCCCAGCTGGCAGGCGCCTTCAATGAAATGAGCGAGCAGCTGGCGCAGAAACACGAAGAGCTGGAAGCGTCGCATCAGACCATCCTGCAGCAGGCGGAGCAACTGCGCGAGTTGAGTATCCGCGACGCCTTGACCCAGCTGTACAACCGCCGCCACTTCGACGAGCAAGCGACGACCTTGTTCAACCAGGCCGTGCGCCACAAGCGTCCGCTGACGCTGGTGATCTGCGATATCGACCACTTCAAGAAAATCAACGACAAATATTCGCACGCGATTGGCGACTCCGTGCTGCGCCAGGTTGGTAGCATCCTGCGCAATCACATGCGCCTGTCCGATCTGGTGGCACGTTACGGCGGCGAAGAATTCGTGATGGCTTTTCCGGAAACGCCCGGCACACAAGCTGCAGCATTATGCGACAAGCTGCGCAGCCTGATCGAGAATTTCGACTGGCATGAAGTGCACCCGGAACTGAAGGTCACCATGAGCATGGGCGTGTGCGCCGATATCGCCGCCGGCACCGCCGAAGCCATGCTGCAAAAAGCGGACGCGCTGCTCTATCGCGCCAAGGAATCCGGCCGGAACCGCGTCTGCTGCGCGTGATAGTATTTATGCATGAACGGTCCAGACCCATCGAACAAGCACCCGATGGCGGGCTTCCCGCAGGTGTGCTTCATCAGGAATACCGTCACCAATCCGAACATCGTCATTGGTGACTACACCTATTACGACGATCCGGATGACTCCGAGAACTTCGAACGTAATGTGCTGTATCACTTCCCCTTCATCGGCGACAAGCTGGTGATCGGGAAGTTCTGCGCGATCGCGCGCGGCGTGAAGTTCATCATGAACGGCGCCAATCACAAGACCGCCGGCGTATCGACCTATCCTTTCTTCATTTTCGGGAACGGCTGGGAAAAGGCTATGCCGCAACCGGGCGAGTTACCGTACAAGGGCGATACCGTCATCGGCAACGATGTGTGGATCGGCTATGACTGCCTGATCATGCCGGGCGTGAAAGTCGGTAACGGCGCCATCATCTCATCGCGCTCGGTTGTCGTGTCCGACGTCACACCCTATTCGATCGTCGGCGGCAATCCCGCCAGGCAGATCAAGGAGCGCTTCGCTCCGGACGTTGTTGCAGAACTGGAGGCCATCGCCTGGTGGGATTGGCCAATCGAAAAGATCACCCAACATCTGAGCGCCATCACGGCAGGCGAGATTAGCGCACTCAAACTTTAACCGAAGAGGATTTCAGCATGAGCGATTCGCCGGAACAGCTTGGGCAGGACATTTTTGGTGAAATTTCGCTCGCGGCCGCGGACGCCAAACGCTGGGCGAGACAAAACTATTTTTGTGCTTACTTCATCTCAGGCGTCATCGTCGTGGCCAGCATTACTGCAGGCCTGACGGTTGGTCTTGACGAATTGCCCAAGTGGACCCGTGCTGCGCTTGCCTCCTTGCCTGCGGTGATGCTCACCGCGAGCACTGTTTTCAGGTTCGAGCAGAAGTCAGCCTGGTTCTGGAAGAAGTCCAAGGCGCTTGAGGCGCTGGTCCGGCGTCTGAAGTATGAATCCGTCGCACCTCATGAAGCAAGCCAGCTGTTTAGCCAGATTGAGGAGTCGATGGAAAAGGACTGGGTATCGTTCGGGACCGTTGGCAAAGCAAACAGTTAAATCGGCGACAGCCCATATGCGGCGCGGGCGCGGTTGCAATCGGGAGTGCCTTCGTTGAATTCGCGGCAGGTGCTGGAGCGTTGGGCGTAGATTTCGCAGCCGACGCAATCGCCCACTTCGCCGGTCAGCGCGACACAGCGCGAAGGAGCGGTGTCGGTGCCGCGCATGGCGACATGGTAGGGTGTGACGGGGATCGTCAAGTGCTGAGGGACGGAGCCACCGGGATGCGCGTCGCTTTCGCCCCAATAGAACGATACGCGGAATAGGGCGCAGCACGCGCCGCAGCCCTGGCAATGTGACATGCGGCTAATGATAGCAGGAGGATGCATGAGGGAGTCGCTCGATTCTGCCGCTACCGCAGCGCTGCTGCCGTTTCCTGCGCTCGTTTCAGCACTGCGGCGGGCGGTCGATGAGCTGGCGCGCGGTGTGATTGCCTGTCCGGCGCGGCAGGTGCAGCCGCTGCGCGCGGGCGGCATGTTGCTGTCGATGATTGCAACGGCGCCGGATATCGCTGTCCACAAACTCGTTTCCGTCGTACCGGATAATCCTGAGCGTGGATTGCCGACGATTGCCGGGCAGCTCAGCGTGGTCGATGCTGCCGATGGCGGTATCCGGCTGATTCTGGATGGCGCTACGGTGACCGAGCGGCGCACGGCGGCGTTGTCCATGCTGGGCATTGAAACGCTGCTGGGCCATGCACCGCGCCGCGTGCTGCTGGTTGGGACGGGCGTGCAGGCGCTGAGCCATGCGAAGGCACTGGCCGCGTTGTATCCGGCTGTCACAATCGATGTGGCAGGGCGCAATGCAGCCTCCCTGGAGCGTTTCTGCATGGAGCTGGATGTTTTGCTGCCGGGCGCGGGTGGACCACGTTATGCGGCGGCGGATCTTTGCGCGGTGGACGAGGCAGTCGATGTCGTGATTACGGCGACAACGAGCGCGCAGCCGGTTTATTCCTTGCCCGCGCGGGCGGGACGCTTGCTGATTGCTGTCGGGTCGTTCAAGCCTTCAGCGGCGGAGATAGGCGCGGAGACGGTACGCGCCAGCCGGGTATTTGTGGATGATCTGCACGGCGCCCGGCACGAAGCGGGGGACCTGCTGCAGGCGGGCGTGGATTGGGAGCGCGTGCAGGGCCTGAGCGCGGCGCTGACTGGGCCGCCGCTGGCTACGGCGGAGCCGGTGCTGCTCAAGACGGTTGGATGCGCGGCCTGGGATCTGGCGGCCGCGCGTGTGGCGCTGTCGATGCGCGGCGCCGGTTAAGGCTGGACGTTGCGGATGATCGCTTCGCTGTGCACGATGATTTTGTCGGCGTCGGCCTGCAGCAGCTGGATGCGGCGCTGAACCAGCGGCCAGCCTGGCCAGCCAGGGACGGACCAGCCAGCGGACGTTGCAGCCGCGGCGCCGCCCGCCGCGCCAGCTGGGACGCTGGCCAAAGCGCTGGCCGAGGTGGCGGCTGTTGCGTGGCCCGCTTTGGCGGTGGCCGCCGACGTCGCGCTTGGAGATGCTGACGGAGCGACTGTTGATGCCGAGATGCCATTGTGGCGGGCGAGGGCGACGGTCAGGGTTTGGTAGACCTGCTCGTGGCTTTGCTCCAGCATGGCGTTCACCTCACCCGCCGGAATATCCCGCACATGCCGGCGCAGAATCGCGCGCAAGGCCGCGACGTGGGCGACGAGCAGATAATTCTGCACGATGAACAAATTAATATCCTCAGCCGCGCGCTGCTTGCTGGCCGGTTCGTCGAGCATGCGCACCAGCGCCGCGCTGAGCGCCGCCAGCGCGTCCATCAGGCGCTTGCGCTGGATGCGGTAGATGAAATCGTTGCGATGCTTCCCCTGCAGCAGATCGAAGCTGGCTTCCATATAGCGCAGGTTCACGTCCAGCACATCGCGGATCAGACGTGGCAGGGATTGATACTCCCAGCTCGCCAGCACGAAGCTGAAGGCCGTCGCGATCGCCGCGCCGATAAAGGTATCGACCAGGCGCTCGTAAATCATGCCGCCGCCGGGCGAGATGATGTACATCCACAGCAGAATCATCACACTGACCGCAATCGCCGCATAGCGGTAGCGCAGATAGGTAAAGGTGAAGGTCGCCACCGTGGCGGCGATCAGCACCGCCAGCAGCACCGGCGCGTAATTGAAGAACTTCAGCACAATGGCTGTGATGATGCAGCCGATCACCGTGCCGACAATGCGGTCGCTGCGGCGCTGTTTAGTCATGCTGAAGCTGGGCTTCAGAATAATCACGATAGTCAGAATGATCCAGTAGCTATGCGCTTGATATGGCAGCATGGCTGCAATTGCCAGCCCCGCCGCGATCGCCATCGATACGCGCAGCGAGAAGCGGAAGATCGGCGAGTCCCAGCGGAAGTGCGACAGCATCAGGTCCAGCTCATACTTCTGCTGCGACAGGAAGGGCTGCAAGTCCATGTCCGCCCAATACGGCGTATTGCCCATGTCCTTTTGTGAAGCGGCATGCAAATCCGCGATCATGGTGGCGATTGCGCGCACCTTGTTGCGCTGGGCGCGCAGCACAGCCAGCGCTTCCTGGCGCGGCTTGCCCGCATCGACTTCCGTTTGCAGCTCGGCGATCTGCCGATCCAGCGCGTTGAACTCCGGCGTGTAATCGATCTCGCTGAACGAGGCGCGCTTGCGCGTGACGGCAAAGGCCACCGACTCGATATCGCGCGCCGCCTTGTAGGCCAGATCGTGCAGGGTTTTCAGCGACGGCGAATCGACCAGATGATTGCGCAGCAGCGCATAGTCCGTGTGCGTGGACAGGATCTGCTCGTACAGATCCAGCATGCAGACGTGGATCTGCACCACGATCGCGTCCTTGCGATTCTGGTGCGAACGCAGGATCAGATCGCGCGATGCCTGCTGGCGATCGGCCAGCAAAGCCTGATGGCGTACCAGCTTGTTGAACTGCTCGGTGAGGTTGTAGCGCGTGTCGTAGAAATCGGCCTTGATGTCGATATAGGCCGCCAGCTCGAACAGCGCCTCGGCCAGCACCTGCTGCTTGATGCGGTGGCGCAGCGTCCAGGCCACGCCCATTGCATACGCCAGATAAGCCAGCGCACCAAGCAGGAACAGGCCTGCGTGCGCAAAGGACTGCAAAGGCGTGAGCGTCTGCTCGATCGACATCGTCATGATGAACAGCGTCGCCAGTTGCAGCGGCATCGACTTCTTGCCGTAGACGACCATCATGCTGGCGAAGAAACTCACCGCCACCAGCAGGGCCATCAAAGGCCAGAAATAGGGGCCGAACAGGCTGATGACCAGGGTGACGGTCGTGCAGAGCAGGACCGACGCCATCATCTCGTTGAACTTGTGGCGCAGAGGACCGGGCATGTCCATCAGCGCCGTGCACAGCGCGCCGATGCCGACCGACATGGCGATGTGCACGTCGAAGGCCCACAGCGTCAGCCCGATAATGCCCACCAGGCCAGCGCCGAAGCGCAGGCCCAGGTGGAAGTAGTGGCTGTAGAAGAAAGTGCGGAGGTTTAGCGCGTAGTGCATGGCCCCGTCTTACACAATCGACAGCACCGGATAACGGCGCCATTCTGGCTCCGCGTGGCGCTTGCAATTGTGGAAGATGAAGTGGAGCACGGCTTCCTGATTGGACAGCAGCGCAGGATTGGCTTCTTTCCACGCTTCGAACTTCGCCTTCAGTTCAGGCTCGCTTTGCAGCATTTCCAGCGCCAGGTCTTCAAACACGTAGTCGGAGATGGCTTCCTTCTTCTCCAGCACCGAATTGAAGAAGCCCCAGCGGAAGAAGCTGTCGTGCGCCTGCGGTTCCAGGGTTTCGATGGCGTAGCGCGCGTTGTCCTGATCCAGCGACACGTGCCAGTCGCCCACGTTCAGATTGAAGCTGCCTTCGCGCTTCTCGACCTGCACCACGTCATGGAACATATGGCCTTCGTAAGCGTGAATGCGTGGTTGCGCCTCGGCGATGTGGTAATACTGGGCATGCACTGTGGTCGGCGATTCGATGCGGGTCATCTCAACGCCATTCCATTGCAGGCGCTCGATCACTTCGCGCCAGGCCTGCGGAATCACATAGGCTTTCGGCGCCTTGATGACGGTGTCGGCCTTGAAGTGGGTGAACCAGTTGATGTCGCGCGCCCATGGCTTGCTGCGGTCGTAGGACAGGCGGATGTAGTCGCCGATCACGCTCGGATGGCGCTTCGCTTCATAGCCCTTGAAGTGGAACTTGGCCGGGTTGGCTTCATCCATGGACCAGGTCACAGCCCATTCCTTCTGCTTGCGCTGCGCAGCTTTGGCGGCGGCGCGCAGGCCTTTGATTTCTTCGGCGTTGGCGATGGTGTAAGCCAGCGTCACTTCCACCAGGGCGCGCATGGAATCGTAGCGATCCTTGAAGGGCTTCAGCATATGCGTCTCCGGCATGAAGCCGATGATGTTGTGCAGGGCGGTGAAGCCGGTGGAGAAGCGCGGCACTTCGAGGAAGTCGGCGATGCCGTCGTCCGGCGTATCCTGCACCGGATTCACGTAAGGGCAGGTCGGCCAGCCGGCGGCTTCCATGTCCTTGTACATCTGCGGCAGCATCTTCTCGCGCAGGTATGGACCGAGGCCCGAGCCCAGCTTGTCCGGCTGGGTGTGGATCAGGGTCATGGTGTAGGTGTAGTCGGCGCCGTTGGAGGTGTGGGTATCGACCATCACATCCGGGTCCCAGGCCGTAATCAGCTTGTTGAAGAACTGCGCATTCAGCGTGTCGCACTTGATGAAGTCGCGGTTCAGGTCCAGGTGGCGGCTGTTGCCGCGGAAGCCGAATTGTTCCGGGCCTTCCTGATTCGGACGCGAAGTGTTGGCGCGGTTCAGGCAGCCGTCCACGTTATAGATCGGGACAAACAGCAGCACCGTCTTGCCCAGCTTTGCCAGGCGCTCCGGCTGGAAGCACAGGTCGCGCACCATTGCCATGCAGGCGTCGATGCCTTCCGGCTCGCCGGGGTGGATACCGTTATTGTTGAAGAAGACCGTGCGGCCTTCGCGCTTGATCTGTTCGCGGTCGAACACCCCATCCGCGCTGACGATGCCAACGTGGATGGGAATGCCCGCGTCCGAGACGGCGGCCTGCTCGAACTTCAGAATGTTGGGGAAGCGTCGCGCCAGTTCTTCGTAGAAGGCGATGCATTCGGTCCACAGCGTGGTCTGGTTCTGGTTGCCTTTTTCGTAAGGCGTGAGCAATTCTGGCATGGCGTCTGGATCTCAGAGTTGGGCGGGAAGCGCGCCGGGTAGGCGCGCTCGGATTTTACCATCAGCCCTTCGGTGCGTTTGCCTCGACCCAGTTGGCGAAAGCGGCGGCCCACTTCTTCAGCGTTTCCTTGGTCTGGTCATTGGTGACGTGGCCGTCCGGGCCGAGCAGGCTGGTGCCGTTGCCGATGTAGACCTCCGGGCCGGGCATGGTCGGCGCATTCAGCGTGACCATGCTCTGGCGCACCTGCATATTGGCCGCGAAGCCGCCCACTGCGCCGATGGAGGCGGACACCACGCCGGTTGGCTTGCCGGCCCAGATGCTCTTGCCCCATGGGCGGGAACCGACGTCGATGGCGTTTTTCAGCGTGCCGGGAATGCCGCGGTTGTACTCCGGCGTGAAGAACACCACGCCGTCCATGGCGCGCAGCTTGTCGCGGAAGGCGGTCCAGGCAGCCGGCGGCGTGTTGGCATCGTCCAGGTCCTGGTTGTAGTGCGGCAGTTCGCCGATGTCGACGAATTCGAACTGCAGCGACGCCGGCGCTTGCGCCACCAGTTCGTTGGCGAATTTGCGGTTCAGGGAGTCCTTGCGCAGGCTGCCTACGATGAGGGCCACTTTCTTGGTCATGATAGCTCCACGGTTGTCAGGGGTGATGAAGAAAAAACAATGTACATCATGCCGGCAAAACGTGCTCGTTTTGCTGCAGTTCCTCGTAAAGGTACTGGCTGAGCGCCTTGATCCTTGCCACATTGCGCAGGTCGCGATGGGTGAGTACCCACAGCTGGGTATGGAAGAGCGGGTCCGGCTCGGCCAGGCGCTCCAGCGTGCGCTCGCGGTCGGCCAGCAGGCAAAGCAGGGGCGATACGCCCATGCCGTGACGGGCGGCGTCCACCATCGTGATCAGGCTATCGGCGCGCACCGCATACTGCTGCGGCGGCACGTGCCGGGCCAGCCATTGCGCCATCGCCAGGTGGGACAGCGATTCGTCGGGCGCGACCCAGCGGTGGGCGGGCCAGTCGTCCTGCGCGATGCCCAGACGCTGGGCGCTGCGCAGGTAGGCGTGGGAGGCGTAGAAGGCCGTCGCCAGCACGCCCGCTTTGCGGCCCACGAGATTCGCGGGCGGCGTATTGGACGGGCGCACGGCGATGTCGGCTTCGCGCTGGGTCAGGTTCAGGAAGCTGTTGTTGACCACCAGCTGAAGTTGCACTGCCGGATGCAGCTCCTGGAAGCGGTGCAGGATGGGCATCAGCAGGCCATGGGCCAGCGTGTCCGTGGTAGTGAGGCGGATCGGTCCGCGCAGCTCTTCATCCAGGCCGCCCAGTTCGCGCTGGGCGGAGCCGATTTCCGCTTCGATGGGGCCGAGGCGGGCGCTCAGCGTTTCGCCGGCGGCGGTCATCACATAGCCGGATTGCAGGCGCTCGAACAGGCGCACGCCCAGCGCCTGTTCAAGGCTGTCCAGGCGGCGCAGCACCGTCGAATGATTCACGCCCAGTTCGCGCGCCGCGCCCGCGATGGTGCCCGCCCGCGCGACGGCGGCGAAATGGCGCAGATCTTCCCAGTCCAGATTATGCATATTTGCTTAACCGTTCCGCTAATTTTGAGAATTTTAATGCGTTTTTGCGGCGGCTACACTGGCTGCATGAAAACACTACACACTGCCAACACGCCCAACGGGCAAAAGATCACCATCGCGCTGCAAGAGCTGGACATGCCGCACGAGGTGGTATTCGTGGACCTTAACGCTGGCGAGCAGCATCGGCCGCCGTTCAGCGAGATGAGTCCAAACCACAAGATTCCTCTGCTTGTGGAGGAGGACGGCCGGCCGGTTTTCGAGTCCGGCGCGATCCTGATTCACCTTGCGGACCATGCCGGCCTCGCCGATTGCGCGGGACGGCTGCTGCCCGCAGGCGGCGATGCGCGCAGCGAAGTGCTGCAATGGCTGTTCCTGCAGATGGCGAGTATTGGTCCGATGCTGGGCCAGCTCTGGTTCTTCCGTCATGGTGCGAAGGAGCGCAACGAGATGGCGCTGGAGCGCTATGGACGCGAGGCGCGGCGGCTGTACGGCGTGTACGAAGAGCGCTTGCGCGAACAGCCGTGGGTGGCTGCCGGCCAGTATTCGATCGCCGATATCGCGGCCTTCACCTGGCTGCGTTCGCACCATGAGCTGGGGATTTCGATGAGCGATTACCCGGCAGTAGCGGAATGGCTGGCGCGCATCGAAGCGCGTCCCGCCGTGCAGCGCGGACTCGCCGCCGCCATTCCACCAGCGCGGGCGGATGCCGCGTAATGGCCTGGCTGCTGTTGCTGGCCGCGGCACTGGTCGACATCGCCATGGCTGTCGCGCTGAAGTATGCGGACGGCTGGACGCGGCTGTGGCCCAGCATCCTCGGCCTGCTGTTCGCCAACGGCGCCATCCTGCTGCTCACGCTCGCGCTGCGCAATCTGCCGGTCGGTACGGCGTTCGCCGTCTTCACGGGCATTGGCGCGGCGGGTGCGGCGGCGCTGGGAATTGTCTTCTACGGCGAAAGCGCGTCGCCTTTGCGGCTGGTGCTGATCGCGGTCATCGTCATGGGCATCATGGGGCTGAAGCTGGCAGAATAGCTCCTGGATAAGGAGACCATGATGACTGAACCGATTCGCGGCAGCTGCCTGTGCGGCGGCATTACCTACAAGGCCAATGGCCCGTTCTTCCGCTCCAGCCACTGCTACTGCGACAACTGCCGCAAGCAGCACGGCGCGGCGGCGGGAAGCTATGTGAACGTCGATAGCAAAGGCTTCGTGATCGAACGCGGCAAGAATCTGCTGGTGGAATTCGAATCGTCCGAATATGGACGGCGCGGCTTCTGCAAGGTATGCGGATCGTCGCTGACCTTCCGCACCACGCTGGAACCGGAGCGCATTGCGCTGGCTCTGGGCGCGATGGACACGGCCTACGACAAGCCGCTGGAACGCGAATGGTTCACCGAGCACAAGCCGGCCTGGGTGCCGGGCAAATAAAAGCCCGCCTGGCCTGGCGGGCTGCTCAGCCGTGGGGGGTTATCTGACCCGTCCGCGGAAAATTAGGTTGACGATCGCCAACAATATCACGGCGCCGAGGAAGGACACTACCAGCGACATGACGCTGAAATCGTCCGCATTGATGGTCCCCGCACCGAATAGCGGCGACAGCAGCCAGCCGCCCAGCAGGGCGCCAATGATGCCCACGACCACGTTCAGGAACATGCCCTGCTGCGCGTCGGTCTTCATGACGAGGCTGGCGAGCCAGCCGATGATGCCGCCAATAACGATCCAGATAATGAAGTTCATTGCTCACCCCCTCGGTCTTTTGGTTGACAGATCGCAGCCAGCCTATTGCCCGGCCCTGATTCCAGTGTAGGACGCGCTTCGGTAAAGGTCAGTGCGCCAGCGAACCGTTGCAGATGTGAGGCAACGAACAGATGCCGCAGCCGGGCTGGCCTAAGGTGGCAGCAAAGCGTTTATCTTGGAAAGGATTTCCCATGGACAGCAAGGACAAGGATCTGCGCCGCAAGGACGGCGACCCTCTGGACGTTGCAGAATCCCTCAGTGAGCATCCGGTCGGCACCGGACTGGGCGTGGGCACCGGCGCTGTCGCAGGCGCCGCGGCCGGCGCTCCCGGCGGCCCGATCGGCATTGCAGCCGGCGCCGCGATTGGCGCGCTGGCAGGCGGACTGGTGGGGCAGGGCGTGGCGGCTTACGTCAACCCGGCCGAAGAACGTGTCTACTGGCAGGATCACTACCGCAACGAGACTTACTTCAACCCCAACTACGACTTCGACGACTACCAGCCAGCCTATGAAGTCGGCTACACCATCCGCGGCCGCAGCGACACGCACTGGGACCAGCTGGAAGATAAGCTCGGCTCGGAATGGGATAAGGTGAAAGGCCAGTCCCGGCTGACCTGGGAACAAGCCAAAAACGCCGCCCGCGCGGCGTGGGACAAGATCGATAAAGCCTGATGGCGATGCGGCGGGTCGATGACCCGCCCTACGTAGCGCCGATCATTGATCGGCCGTTTTCTATTACTCCGCCTTGATGGCTTCGACCTGGATGGCCAGTTTGACGTCCGGGGAGAAGGCTGGGGTGGCGTAGTTCAGGCCGAAGTCGGTACGCTTGAACTCGGCGGTGGCGTCGGCGCCGCAGACTTCACGCTTCATGCGCGGGTCGACGATGCACTTGAACTTGTTGACCTTCAGGGTGACCGGCTTGGTCACGCCCAGCATGGTCAGCTCACCTTCCACGGCCACCAGCTGCTCGCCGTCGAACTTGAAGGACTTGCCCTTGTAGGTCACGGTCGGGAATTTCTCGACGTTGAACATGTCGGCCGACTTGGCGTGGGAGTTCAGCTTGTCCAGACCGAAGTCGATCGACGCTGCGTCGATGATGATGTCCATCGTGCCGGTCTTGGCCGCGCGGTCCATCTGGATGGTGCCGGAAGTCTTGTCGAACTTGCCGCGCCATACGGACAGGCCTTTGTGGTCAGCCTCGAAGCTTGGGTAGGTGTGGGTCGGGTCGATGTTGTACGTACCGGCAAAGGCAGCGGAAGCGGATACGGCCAGCAGGGCAGCGGTGAGCAGCTTGAATCGCATTACGAGTATCTCCAAAAAATTAATTACCTACGACGTGGAACTTGATCGTCACTTCATCGGCAACCATGCCGGTGTCTTTCCATTCGCCTTCGCCCACATTGAAAGCGAGACGCTTGATTGGCAGGGCGCCTTCGAATACTTGCTGGCCGCCGTCAGTCTTCACGGCGATCGGGAAGCTCACGTCCTGCACCTTGCCTTTGATGGTCAGCTTGCCCGTCACATTCAGCTTGCCCGGACCGGCCGCCTTGATGGCGCTGGACACGAAGGTCGCTTTCGGGAACTGCGCGGAATTGAACCATTCTTTCTTCGCCACTTCCTTGTTCATTTCGGCGTCGCCCAGATCGAGCGAGGCGGTGTCGATTTCAACCGAAGCCTTGGACGAATCCGGCGTGGCGGCGTTGTAGTCGATCACGATACTGGCCTTCTTGAACTTGGACTCGACCGGCACGTTCATTTGCTTGAACACTGCCGACACGCTGGTCTTGGCGGGATCGGTCTTCAGGACGGCCGCGCCAGCCACCAGCGATACCGCCAGCAGGGAAACGAGCAATGCGCTTTTCTTCATAAAAATAACTCCAACAGGTTTAGGGCAACATGCGCTTGAGCACGCTGTCGCGATCGATAAAGTGATGCTTGAGCGCGGCCAGGACGTGGGCGGCAACCGCCGCCGCCATGATCATGTTCAACCAGTAATGTACAGGTTTCAGAATTTCCTTGAGTGCAGGATCTGCGGCAAACAGGGAAGGAATCTGGAACAGGCCCAGGTATACAACGGGCACACCCGCTGCCGTGGTGTACAGATAGCCGGTAATCGGCACCGCGAAAATCAGGAAGTAGAGGAAGTAGTGCATGCCGTCGGCCGCTTTGGCCTGCAGCGCGCTCATCGAAGCCGGATGCGCTGGCGGGCGATTCGCCTTGCGCCACAGCACGCGGATCACGGCCAGCGCGAGCACGGTGATGCCCATCCATTTATGCCAGGAGTAATACTTGAGCTTGGTTGGCGTCAGGCCCGGAATATCGGTCATCACCAGACCGAGGGTGAAAGCGGCAATGATCAGCAGAGCGGTGAGCCAGTGAATCAATATTGCTGTTTTGGTATATCGTTCCATTGCTTGAATTAGTGAAAGAAATTAGTACGCATTAGGACTAAATATACCAAAGAAACGCAAAGCTTGCCTGAGCAACGCAGAGTACGCAAAGTAACAGAGAATTGCCTTAAGAAAAAGTTAAAGGGCCGCAGGGGCCCTTTTTTAACCAACACCATAAAGCTGGTGGCTGCCACAAGGTGGCAGCCACCTTCGTTATGGTTTAGATGGCTTTCGCCAGCTGAGCGGCGATACCCACGTAGTTGGATGGCGTCATGGCCAGCAGGCCATCCTTGGCTTCCTGCGGAATCGCCAGGCCATTGATGAACTCGCGCAGCGCATCCTTGGAGATGCCTTTGCCGCGGGTCAGCTCCTTCAGCTGCTCGTACGGGTTTTCGATACCGTAGCGGCGCATCACGGTCTGCACCGGCTCGGCCAGCACTTCCCAGTTCGCGTCCAGGTCGGCTTCCAGGCGGGCCGGGTTCACTTCCAGCTTGTTCAGGCCGCGCAGGCAGCTGTCGTAAGCCAGCAGGGTGTAGCCGAAGCCCACGCCGATATTGCGCAACACGGTGGAATCGGTCAGGTCGCGCTGCATGCGGGACACCGGCAGCTTTTCGGACAGGTGCTTCAGCACGGCATTGGCCAGGCCCAGATTGCCTTCCGAGTTTTCGAAGTCGATCGGGTTGACCTTGTGCGGCATGGTGGAGGAGCCGATCTCGCCCGCCTTCAGCTTCTGCTTGAAGTAGCCCAGCGACACGTAAGTCCAGATATCGCGGTTCAGGTCCAGCAAAATAGTGTTGGCACGGGCGAACGCGTCGAACAGTTCAGCCATGTAGTCGTGCGGTTCGATCTGGATGGTGTACGGGTTGAACACCAGGCCCAGGCGCTGCTCGATCACGTTCTTCGAGAACGCAGGCCAGTCGAACGATGGGTAGGCCGACAGGTGGGCGTTGTAGTTGCCCACGGCGCCGTTCATCTTGCCCAGGATTTCCACCTTGGCGATGCGCTCGATGGCGCGCTGCAGGCGGGCGATCACGTTGGCGAATTCCTTGCCCAGGGTGGTCGGGCTGGCGGTCTGGCCGTGGGTACGGGACAGCATCGGCAGCTCGGCGTTGGCGTGGGCGATTTCGGTCAGCTTGGCGACCAGGCCGTTCAGGGCCGGCACCATCACGCCGTCGCGCGCGGCCTTCAGCATCATGCCGTGGGAGGTGTTGTTGATGTCTTCCGACGTGCAAGCGAAGTGGATGAATTCCGACGCGGCCACCAGCTCCGGCACGTCCTTCACCTTCTCTTTCAGCCAGTATTCCACGGCCTTCACGTCATGGTTGGTGACGGCTTCGATTTCCTTGATGCGGGCGGCATCGGCTTCCGTGAATTCGGCGGCCAGCTTGTCCAGCAGGGCGGTGGCGGAGGCGGAGAACGGCTTGATCTCGGCGAAACCGGCTTGCGACAGGGCCTGCAGCCAGGCGATTTCCACCTTCACGCGGTGGTGCATGAAGCCGGATTCGGACAGGATAGGACGCAGCTTGTCGGTTTTGGACGCGTAGCGGCCGTCCAGCGGGGACAGGGCCGACAAGGTGGAGTAGGGCGTAGTCATAGAAAGGAAGGAGAGGCGGGAAAAAACAAGATTTTACCATTGGCGTGAAAGCCACTCGCCGTTTCTGCGCTGCGACAAAGCGCCAAACCTAGATGTTATACTGCTATCTAATTCTCGACTCTTGGCTTCTATGAAACTTATCGGTTCACTCACCAGTCCTTACGTGCGCAAGGTGCGCGTGGTGCTGGCGGAAAAGAAACTCGACTACCACTTCGAACAGGAAAATGTCTGGGCCGCCGAAACGACGATCCAGAATCTGAACCCGCTGGGCAAAGTGCCGGTCCTCGTCATGGAAGACGGCTATGTCATGCAGGATTCGCGCGTGATCGTCGAGTACCTGGACACCCTCACTCCGGTGTGCAAACTGCTGCCCCCTAACGGCCGCGAACGGGCCGATATCAAATGCTGGGAAGCCCTGGCCGACGGCGTGCTGGACGCCGGTGTACTGGTGCGCCTGGAGCGCACCCTGCGTCCCGCAAAGCAGCAAAGTCCGGAGTGGATCGAGCGCCAGCTGAAGAAAGTGGAGCTGGGCCTGGCGTCCATGTCCGAGCGCCTGGAAGACGGCGCCTGGTGCGCCGGTAATCACTATTCCCTGGCCGACGTGGCCGTCGGCTGCGCCCTGGGCTGGCTCAGCTTCCGCTTCCCGGAAATCGACTGGCGCGACAAGCACCCGAACCTGGGCAAGTTGTTTGACAAGCTGTCCGAGCGTCCGTCCTTCAAGGACACCGTGCCCGTCGCATAACGGCACGCATGGCCAAACCTACTTCCCAGGACCGCCTGCAGATGGCGGACATCGCGCGCCTTGCCGGCGTGTCCACATCCACCGTCTCGCGCGCCCTGGCGGGCAGTAAGCTGGTCAACGAAGAAACGCGCACCCGCATCATGGAGCTGGCGCGTTCGCTCAAGTACACCATCAATGTCGGCGCACAGAACCTGCGCCTGAAGCAGAACCGCACTGTGGCCGTGGTGGTGCCGTCCGACCAGCAGGTGCATCAGAGCCTGTCCGATCCTTTCTTCCTCAGCATGATCGGCTCCCTGGCGGACGCATTGACGGAGCAGGGCTTCGACATGCTGCTGTCGCGGGTCGATGCCGAGCAGCTGCACGCCGCTGCGACGCCGTTCGATACGGGCCGCGTGATCGGCATCATCCTGATCGGCCAATGGGGCCACCACGACCAGCTGAACGAAATGGCGGCGCGCCATGTGCCCATCGTGGTGTGGGGAGCCCAGTTGCCGCAGCAGCTGTATTGCACCATTGGCGGCGACAACGTCAGCGGCGGACGCCTTGCAGCGGAACACCTGCTGGCGCAGGGCCGCAAGCGCATCGCCTTCCTCGGCGATACGCGCTTGCCGGAAGTGGAGCAGCGTTATCGCGGCTATTGCGAAGCCTTGCGGGCGGCCGGTATGCCGGTTGATCCAGCCTTGTGCGTGGCGGCCTCCTTCCTGCCGGAAGGCGGACGCGAAGCCATTGCCGAACTGGCACAGCGCGGCGTGCAATACGACGCCGTTTTCGCCTGTTCCGACTTGCTGGCCATGATGGCGATTAACACCCTGCGCGAGCAGGGCCGCGCTGTGCCGGAAGATGTCGCCGTTGTTGGCTATGACGATATCGAACTTTCCTCCTATTTCCATCCTCCCCTGACCACGGTGCGCCAGCCCGTGCAGGAAGCCGGGCGTGCCATGGTGGCGGCCCTGCTGCAATTGACCGAAGGCCGGCAGGCCCCGTCCGTCGAACTCCCCACTGCGCTCGTTCGCCGTTCCAGTTCCATTTGATTGCAACCGTTTGCAATCTGGATTAAGCCTATTGCAGAAGCTTTTTTGCAAATTTATTGCAATCGATTGCAATTTTCAAAAAGCTGATGAATAATGAGGCATCTGCAGTACAGCAGACCTGGCCGCCGGGACGATGCGGCCTCGAATAAGCCCCTAATCGGAGGAGACAATGGTTTTACGCACAGCCAAACTTGGCTGCATGGCTGCCGCCATCGCTGCCGCATTCGCCAACCCTGCCAGCGCCCAGCAAACCGCGCCGGATTCCGTACCAGCTACCAGCACAGCCGCCGCGCCGGCGCAGGACGTGGCCACGACCGTCGCCGCAGCGGAAAGCCCCGCAGCACCAGTGGACGGACTGAAACTGGAACGCGTCGTCGTCACCGGCACCGCCAGCCGCAGCTCGAAAATGCGCTCCAGCGTTTCGGTCAGCACGATGGACGCCGAGAACATTGCCCTGGCAGCGCCCACTAGTGCCGCCGAAGTGCTGCGCTCCATCCCCGGCGTGCGTTCCGAATCTTCGGGCGGCGAAGGCAATGCCAACATCACCGTGCGCGGCGTGCCGATTTCGGCCGGTGGTTCGCGCTATGTGCAGATACAGGAAGACGGCTTGCCCGTGCTGCAGTCGGGCGACTTCAACTTCATTACGCCGGACAGCTACGTGAAGATCGACGGCACGCTCGACCACCTGGAAGTGGTGCGCGGTGGCTCGGCATCCACGCTGGCAACCAACTCGCCAGGCGGCATCATCAACTTCATCAGCAAGACGGGCGAGCAGGAAGGCGGCAATCTGGGTATCCAGCGTGGCCTGGGCTACGACGAGACGCGCTATGACTTCGACTACGGCGGCCGCTTCGATGCCAAGACCCGCTTCTTCATCGGCGGGCATTACCGCACTGGCGAAGGCCAGCGCAACACGGGCATGAGCACGGAAGACGGCGGCCAGATCCGCGGCAACGTCACGCGTGAGCTGGACAATGGCTGGATTCGGTTCTCCTTCAAGCATCTGGACGATAAGGCGCCGACCGCGCTGCCGGTGCCGGTGCGCGTGACGAATGGCCAGATCAGCGAAATCCCCGGCATCGACCCGCGCACCGCGACCTTTTACTCGCCGTATTGGACGCGCGACGTCTCGCTCACCAAGGACAATGGCCGCGCCTCCAGCAACGTCAACGACGGCCTGCGTGTCAAGAGCGACAGCTTTGGCATTGCCGCCCAGTTCGACCTGGGCAATGGCTTCACGATCAGCGACAACTTCCGCAAATCCAGCAACAGCGGGCGCTTCCTCGGCGTCTTCCCGGGCAATAACGGCGTGGCCGGCAATTATGTGTTTGCCACGGGACCCAACAAGGGCAAGGCCTACAACGATCTGGCTTTCTCCGCCGTGGTTTTCAATACCTCGATCGATGATGCCGGCAATACCCTGAATGACCTGAAGCTGTCGAAGACCTTCAATGTCGAAGGCGGCAAGCTGACCGCAACGGGCGGCCTGTACTCATCGATTCAGAAACTGGGCCTGACCTGGAACTTCAACGAATACCTGATGCAGCTCAGCGAAGACAAGCCGGCCTTGCTGCAGACAGCGTCGCCCACTCCCGGTTATGTCGGTCCGGCCTTTGGCGGCTGCTGCATGCGTGCGGTGGACATGGAATACAAGCTGCTCTCGCCCTACCTGAACCTGGGCTGGGAAAAAGGGCCGCTGAACGTCGACGCCAGCGTGCGCCAGGACCGCCAGCGTGCCGACGGCACGGCCAACATCGCAGCCAATGGCCTGCAGTACAACGCGTCCACCGAACAGCAGGTCGATTACAAGATCAACCATACCTCCTATTCCGTCGGCGGCAATTATCAGTTCGACCGTAACCTGGCCGTGTTTGCGCGCGTCAGCGAAGGCGTGGCCTTCAATGCCGACCGTATCCTGTTCAGCACTCCGCTGGACGGCAGCGCGCCAATCAATATCAATACGGTTAAGCAGTACGAGGGCGGTGTGAAATGGCGCTCAGGCGGTGCAAGCGCTTTCCTGACGCTGTTCCACGCCAAGACGGATGAATCGAACTTCGAGGCGACCACGCAGATCAGCACTGCCAACCGCTACAAGGCCAGCGGTGCCGAGCTGGAAGCAGCGTGGAGCCTGGGTGACTTCCGCATTAACGGCGGCGTGACCTATACCGACGCTGAAATCGTCGGTGCTGCCGCGGGCCAGGAATCGACCATCGGTCATACACCGCGCCGCCAGGCACGCTTCACCTACCAGATCGCACCGAGTTATGTGTGGGGACAGGTCACCGTAGGCGGCAGCGTGGTTGGCACCGGCCGCTCGTGGGCGGATGACGCCAACACCATCAATATGCCGGCCTTCCATGTGGTGAACCTGTTTGCCCGCTATCAGTTCAACCAAAAACTGAGCATGTCGCTGAGCGCCAACAATGTGCTCAACAAGATCGGTTACACCGAGGTCGAAGGCGATGGCCATGCCGCGCGTTCGATCGGCGGCCGTGCCGTGAAAGCGGGCCTGAACTACTCCTTCTGAATCCGATGCTGATACTGGAACCTGCAATGCCGATGTCTTCTTCCATCCACCACCTGCTGAACGCGATGCCGGAAGGCAGGCGCACAGAAGCTGCGCGGCGCTTCGGCGCTCACGGCCCGGCGCTGCACAACTGCCTGCAAGGCCTGTATGGCAGCGTGCCCGATTTCGAGCTGTGGTACGCGCGCCTGCTGGCGGAGATCGGCAAGGTGCACGGACAGCGTCCTCCCGCGCTGGCGGCGCAGGACACCGCACGCGCAGCGCAGCCGGATTGGTTCCTCGGCCAGCACATGCTCGGCTACTGCAGCTATGTAGACCGCTTCGGCGGCAACCTGCGAGGCGTCGAGCAGCGTATTCCGCACCTGAAGGAGCTGGGCGTGCGCTATCTGCATCTGCTGCCTTTCCTGAAAATGCGGGCAGGGGAGAACGATGGCGGTTTTGCAGTGGCCAGCTTTGAAGAAGTCGATCCGCGCTTTGGCAGCAATGAGGATCTGGAGGCGCTGACCGCGAGCTTGCGCAGTGCCGGCATCAGTTTGTGCGCGGATTTTATCCTCAACCACATTGCCGATGACCATCCCTGGGCGCAAGGCGCACGCGAAGGTGATGAGCGCCTGCGCCGCTTCTTCCACGTCTTCCCCGACCGCGCAATGCCGGACCGCTACGAGCGCACGCTGGGGCAGGTATTCCCTCAGGCGGCGCCGGGCAATTTCAGCGAAGTGCCGGCAATGGGCGGCTGGGTGTGGACGACGTTCTACCCCTACCAATGGGACCTCAACTGGTCGAATCCGGAAGTGTTTGCGGAAATGGCTGCCACGCTGCTGCGCCTGGCCAACCGCGGCGTCGAGGTGTTCCGGCTCGATTCCACCGCCTTCCTGTGGAAACGCGAAGGCAGCAACAGCATGAACCAGCCGGAGGCGCATGCCATCCTGCAGGCCTTGCGCGCCATCGTTGCGATTGCAGCGCCGGGCGTGCTGCTGAAGGCGGAAGCTATCGTGCCAACACGCGAGCTGCCGGCTTACTTCGGACAGCCGCAGCAGCCGGAATGCCATATCGCCTATCACAGCAGCCTGATGGCGGCCGCGTGGGGAGCATTAGCGGAGCAGGACACCGCCTTGCTGCGCCGCGTGGCGGAAGGCACGCCCGAGCTGCCGCCGCATGCCAGCTGGCTCAGTTACGTGCGCTGCCATGACGATATTGGCTGGAATGTGCTGAAGGCCGAAGCCGGCGAGGCAGGGCGCGACGGCGCGTCGCGTCTGGCTGCGATTTCCCGCTTCTTTGCCGGAGCGGGCGGCAGCTATGCACGCGGCGAGGCTTTCCAGAGCAGCGATCCGGCCGCTGCCCACGGCAGCAACGGCATGGCCGCCAGCCTGGTGGGCCTCGAAGACGCGTCCGGTGATGACGCGCTGGCGTTGCGCCGCCTGCTGCTGCTGCATGGCCTTGCGCTCAGCTTTGGCGCGCTGCCGGTGCTGTACATGGGCGATGAATTGGGCCAGACCAATGACTACAGCTTCCGTGATCGCCCCGACCGCGCGATGGACAGCCGCTGGCTTCAGCGCCCGCTGCTGAACGAGGAGCGCTTCGTTCAGCGCCGCAATGCCGCGACGCCTGCGGGCCGCGTCTATGCCGGACTGCGCGCACTGATCACCACGCGCCAGCGCCTGCCGGAGCTGGCGGCCGATGCGCCACGTCGCTTGCTGGCGGCGCCGTCCCCGGTGCTGGCGCTGGCACGCGGCGAGCGCTTCCTGGCACTCTACAATTTCTCCGGTGCGCCACAGGCGTTTGCTCTGGACGGTTTCTGGTGCGACGCTTTATCAGGACAGCCATTTTCGGGCGAGATGCAGCTTGCGCCATGGGCCATGCACTGGCTGGAGCGCGCGAAATGACAACGATGAAGACAGACATGGATGTCGTAATGTTTGGCGAAGCACTGGTGGACGACTTTGGCGACGAGCAGGTCGTTGGCGGTGCGCCCTTCAACGCGGCACGCAACCTGGCGGCGCTTGGCACGCCCACGCTGATGATCACGCGCATTGGTGAAGACGAAAACGGTGGCCGGGTGCGCACCGAATTTGAGCGCTATGGCATGCCGCAGTCCGGGCTGCAAGTCGATTCGCAATGGCCCACCGGGCGTGTGGTGGTCGAGCGGAGCATGCGCGGACATCGCTTCCATATCCTGCCCGAGCAGGCATACGACCATATTGCGTCCGCCCCTGCGGTGGCTGCGCTGGCCGGAGCGCCGCCGCGCGTGCTCTATTTCGGCACGCTGGCCCAACGCGACCTCCGTTCGCGCTCGGCTCTGCTGGACCTGCTGGCTGCCACGGCCGCCACACGCTATCTTGACCTGAATCTGCGCGAGGGCCAGTACACCGAACGTAGCGTGTTCGAATCGCTGCGCCATGCGGACATCCTCAAGGTCAACGAGGAAGAACTGGCTGCGCTATTTGCCTGGTACGCGCCCGATGCGCCGCCGGTCGTGCGCGCCGACGATACGCGGGTGCAGCAGGCCTGCTCCGGCCTGATCACCCAATTCAGTTTGCGGGCGCTGATCGTCACGCTGGGGCCGCGCGGTGCGATGTATATTGATGCAGATGGCCGCGTGATCCGCGAGCATGGCAACGAGGAGCCCTACAAGCTGGTCGACACCGTCGGCGCGGGCGATGCCTTCTCCGCAGTCTTCCTGCATGGCCATGTGCAGGGCTGGGAGCTGGCGTTGACGATGGCGCGCGCGAATGCATTTGCGGGCGCTGTGTGCGGCTTGTCCGGGGCTGTGCCGCCTGACCTGTCCTTCTACGAACAATGGCTCCAGCGCTGGCAAGCCTGACCTTACCGGAGTTACACGATGGCGCAGCATAAACCGCATCTGTCGTTCCGTCAGATCGTCAACATGAACATCGGCTTCTTCGGCATCCAGTTCAGTTTCGGGCTGCAGCAGAGCAGCATGAGCCCGATCTACAAATACCTGGGCGCCGACGAGGCAACGCTACCTTATCTTTGGCTGGCCGGTCCCGTCACGGGCCTGCTGGTGCAGCCGCTGATCGGCGCGCTGAGCGACCGCACCGTGACGCGCTGGGGACGACGCACGCCGTATTTTTTGATCGGCGCTGTGATTTGCAGCTTCGGTTTGCTGGCCATGCCCTTCAGCCCCGTGTTGTGGATGGCGGCCGGTCTGCTATGGATTCTGGACGCGGCCAACAACGTGACCATGGAGCCGTATCGTGCCTTTGTCAGCGACCGGCTGGCGGTGCGCCAGCATTCTTTGGGCTTCCTGACGCAAAGCGCCTTTACGGGGCTGGGCCAAACGCTGGCCTATCTCACGCCATCGGTGCTGGTCTACCTCGGCACCAGCCGCGATGCGGTGAACAGCCACCATATTCCTTACACGGTGATCGGCGCCTTTTTGCTGGGTGCTGTGTTCTCGCTGACTTCCGTGCTGTGGAGCTGCTGGACGACGCCGGAGTTGCCGCTGTCGCCGCAAGATGAAGCCGCATTGCGCGCCAAGCCCGGCGGCTGGCGCCATGCGGCGCAGGAGATTGCCGATGCCCTGCGCGAGATGCCGCCCACCATGAAGCAGCTGGCGGTGATGAAGCTGTTCCAGTGGTACGCCATGTTCTGCTATTGGCAATACATCATGCTGGCGCTGGCGTCCTCCATCTACAAAACGGCCGATCCCTCCTCGGCGGGCTTTCGTGAGGCGGGTCTGCTGAACGGCCAGATCGGCGCCTTCTACAATTTCATCGCCTTTATCGCCGCCTTTGCGCTGGTGCCGTTCACGCGCCGCTTTGGGCCGAAAATCACGCACAGCCTGTGCCTGACGGCGGCAGGTATCGGCATGTTGTGTATTCCGCTGGTGACTCAGCCGCTGCTGCTTCTCTTGCCGATGGTCGGCGTCGGGCTGGCCTGGGCCAGCATCATGGGCAACCCTTATGTGATGCTGGCGGGCAGCATTCCGCCCGAGCGTACCGGGGTCTACATGGGGATCTTCAATATGTTCATCGTGATCCCGATGATTATTCAGATTTTTACGCTGCCGCTGTATTACCGCAGCTGGCTGCATGGCGAGCCTGCCAATGTGGTGCGGCTGGCGGGCGCACTGCTCCTGTGTGCTGCGGTAGCTGTGCTGTTCGTCAAGCTGCGCGCGGCGCGCCCACAAGCTGCCGCGGATCCGGCTCCGGAAGTGCACTTTGGTAAAATTGGCTGAAACTCCGGCGGATCGATGATCCGTCCTACGGAATGACAACTGATTTAGGGCGGATCGTCGATCCGCCGTGCCAAAGGAGCGGCGATGTCTGAAAGAATCCTGGTATTCGGCGAAGCCCTGCTGGACGATTTCGGCACCGAGCAAGTGGCCGGCGGCGCTCCTTTCAATCTCGCCCGCACCCTGGCCGCCTTCGGCCAGCCGCAACTGATGGTGACCCGCGTCGGCCGGGATGCCGGCGGCGAAACCATTCGCGACGAATTCACCCGCTTCGGCATGTCGCCCGAGGGCATACAGTCCGATCCCGCCCGTCCCACCGGCCGCGTGCACGTCACGCGCGGCGAGGATGGCGTGCCGCACTACGACATCTTGCCTGACCAGGCCTACGACCATCTCGAAGGCGTGCTGGCGCTGGACGTATTGCGCGCCTATTCGCCGGACACCATCTGCTTCGGCACCCTGGCCCAGCGCAGCGCCACGTCGTGCCACGCCCTGGCCGCGCTGCTGGACGCCAGCCCGGCCGAGCGCTTCTTCGACCTGAACCTGCGCGATGGCTGGGTGGACGAATCCATCGTCTTCACCTCGCTGCAGCAAGCCGACATCCTGAAAGTCAACGAACAGGAGCTGCAGACTTTATTCAGCTGGTACTGCCACACCTGCCCCGGCACGGACAAGATGGATTGCGTGGTGCTGGAATCGGAGTGCCGCTCGCTGATGCACAACTTCTCGCTGAAGGGCATGCTGGTGACGCTGGGCGCGCGCGGCGCCATGTACTTCGGCGCCGATGGCACGGCCGCGCATTCGCACGATGTGCGGGCGCCGGCCAAGCTGGTGGATACGGTGGGCGCAGGCGACGCCTTTTCCGCAGTCTTCCTGCTGGGCCGCGCCCATGGCTGGGAAATACTCGCCACGCTGAATCGCGCCAACGAATTCGCGGGTGCGATCTGCGGCATCGCCGGCGCGGTGCCGCAAGACCTCAATTTCTACAAGCCCTGGCGCGAAGCCTGGGGCCTCGCATAATAATATTTTAAGTTTTTACTTTTAAATATAGCCCTGTAAGTTGCGGGAATATATTTAAAAAATACTGTTGTTTCGTGATTATTGAAGAGTATTGGCAGGTTCGAACTTTGCCATACTCGGCCTCTCCTGTGCGGCTGGATAATATTATCTGCTGCTGGGTTAATTAATATTAACTTGAAAGAGGCGAGGTAATCATGACTAAACAGTTGAAATTGAATGTCAATGATATTGTCATCTCGAAGAGCAATCAGCTGCGCGGTGACGCGCTGATGAATGCCCCGGTTTCATCCATTCAGGGCATTAGCGACAGTGCCGCCACGTCACTGAAGAGCGCACTGGGTGTCTCCACCGTTGCAGAGCTGGCCAGCCATCCTGTTGTCTTGCGCGCGCAAGCGGCCGTAGCCGCCGCGCAGGCTGCCAGTTCGCCAGGACAGGCCGCTTTTTACACGCAACTGGCCGCCAACGTACAAAGCAGCCTCGGTGCCAGCCTGCAAGGCACTTTCAGTCCGGTCAGCTATCCAAGTGGATTCCCGGTCTGCACTAAAGGCCAGAGCGGCAATTTCTACAGCCTTAATTCTCTCCAGGCGCTGGATTCGCTGCTGGAACCGGCCAATGATATTTTATTGAAATTCGAACCGCAGAATTTCTCGACATTTTATTCGCAAATACTCAGCCAAGTAACCTGGCAATTGTCGAAAGACGATGCACGCATTTTAAATAGCCCGGCAGTTGGTCAAGCCCAGCAGCAAGTGTGGGCTGCTGTGGCTCAAGACCAGGTGCCGGTAGCGCAAAATGCCGGCTGGCCGGCGCTGGTTACCTGGGTATTCAGTAATTATGGTTCCGGTCTGCCGCAAAATAACCAGGGGCTGTCCCAGGCTGCCATCAATATGAACCTGGCTTACCCGAATACTTCCTCTGCACTCACGACCTACGTCAATACGCAGGGTCCGGCTTCCGCCATCCAGGTCGCGCAGAGCACCGGCTTGCAGGAGCTGGCTGCGGCGAGGACCAATGCAACGCAGCCGGGCGCAGCGAATGGAGGCTTGCAGACCAGTGCCAGCAGTTACTACGTGGGCTATACCGTCCCGGTGTGGGCGAATCTGACCGCGGGACTTGGCAATACCGCGAATCAGGTCAGCATTGGATGCACAGCGTCCAGTTTCTCAGCCACGTCGACCAATTTGACGATTGCCAACGCCAGCTATAGCGTGTCGCCGGGATGGTTCACCTTTACTGCCAGCGGCAGCGCCAGTGCCGTGAATGTGGAAACCTACGCGAGCGAACAGTCGACGATGACGCTGAACATTGTCTATCCCGGGGTGACCACCTTCGGCACGGACGTTCAGGCACTCTCCGCCAATCTGGCAACGGGCTGGTTCGACAATACGATTCTTACCCAGATCATCCAGACCTGGCAGAACCCGAATCTCACGGGCTTTGCGATTGGTGAAAGTACGACCTACCAGCCGCCAACCACGTTTGGACAGGGCAAGCAGTTTGGCCACTTGAAACAATGGGTCATCTCCAATCCGCCAACCATCAGCTTCACGATTACCAACGCCAATGTCGCCGCCATGTCGGCCGCCTTCCAGCAGGGGAGTGCTTACACGTCGATCGGCATTTTCTCGGGATCGGCTGGCGTGCAGACCTCGGGCTATGCCGTCAGCAACTTCCAGGCCGTGGGCAGCACGGTCACGGTAACGCTGGCGGCCACGCCCGTAGCGAACCTGCCGCCAACGCAGCAGGTTGCCTTTGTGCTGGGCGGCGTCGCATCCTATCCGCCGAATAACGTGTAATTGGTGTGTGCCGGCCAGGGGCGCGCGCCCTGGCCGGCCATTGCGGAATCAGCGAATTATTCGTCCGCTTCGGACATCTGCGACTGCAGGTAGTTCTGAATGCCGATTTTGCCGATCAGGTCGATCTGGGTTTCCAGCCACTCGATGTGTTCTTCGGTGTCGGTCAGGATTTCCAGCAGCAGGTCGCGCGACACGTAATCACCCACTTTCTCGGCCTGCGCGATGCCTTCCTTGATGGTCACGTGCGCGCCATTCTCCAGCTTCAGGTCGGCCGCCAGCATTTCCTCGGTGTTCTCGCCGATCAGCAGCTTGTGCAGGGCTTGCAGGTTAGGCAGGCCGTCCAGCATCAGGATGCGGTCGATCAGTTTGTCGGCGTGCTTCATTTCGCCGATCGACTCGTCGTATTCCTTCTTGCCCAGCTTTTCCAGGCCCCAGTGGCGGTACATGCGGGCGTGCAGGAAGTATTGGTTAATGGCCGTCAGTTCGTTCGTCAGCTGAGCGTTCAGCAGGCGGAGCACGTCTTTATCGCCTTTCATGGCTTGTCCTTGTTCTACGGGTGGGGATGGTGCCATTCTGCCACGAAGCAGGTGCTCAAACTAGGCAAAACGGCAATCAGGATTGCTAACGTAAATGAAAACCATTATCATTTGCATTTTGATTGCTAACCAATAGAAGAAAAAATGTCCTACATTAAGAGCCGCAAGCACCAGCCAGCCGCCCTTGCCGCAATTGCCACTCTGGCGATGCCTTTGGCCCTCCATGCAGAAGAAGCAGCCGATCCTGCGACCCAGAAATTGCCGGAAGTGGTTGTAACCGGTAGTGCAGGCACGAGTTTCCAGGTCAGCAAGTCCGCTTCCGACAAATTCACCGCGCCGCTGCTGGACACCCCCAAGTCGGTCACCGTGATCCCGGCTGACGTGATTTCCCAGACCGGCGCCGTGTCCCTGACGGATGCGCTGCGCACCGTGCCGGGCATTACCATGGGCGCTGCCGAAGGCGGCAACCCGGTAGGCGACAACCTCTTTATCCGCGGCTACAACGCGCAGTCCGACACCTATATCGACGGCATCCGCGACACCGGCTCCGGCACCCGCGAAATCTTCGACATCGAGCAGATCGAAGTCGTGAAGGGCCCGAACTCCGCATACGGCGGCCGTTCTTCCGCCGGCGGCAGCGTGAACATGGTCAGCAAGACCGCCAAGGCCGAGAACTTCGCCAACGCCAGCGTCGGCGTGGGCACCGCGCAGTACCGCCGCGTGACCGGCGACCTGAATCGCACCATTGGCGACGACGCGGCCTTCCGCCTGAACCTGATGTACCACGAGAACCACGTGGCCGGCCGCGACGAAGTGCACGGCGACCGCTGGGGCATCGCGCCGACCGTGGCGTTTGGCCTGTCCTCGTCCACCAAGGTTGACCTGAGCTGGTACCACTTCCAGTCGAGCGAACTGCCGGACTCCGGCCTGCCGTTCAATAACCCGATCACCTCCGGCCCGAACGTTGCCAAGAACGGTAACGGCGAGCCGCTGAATGTGCCAAGCAACACCTTCTACGGCCTGGTGAACCGCGACTTCCGCGACACCAAATCCGACATCGGCACCATCGACGTCAAGCACCAGTTCCACAATGGCTGGACCTTCCGCAACGTGACCCGCAGCGGCCGCACCAGCAACGACTACATCTACACCCAGCCGGACGATTCGAAAGGCAATATCGTCCTGTACGGCACCCTGTGGCGCCGCGCCAATACCCGCACCGCGGACACCGACACGCTGGCCAACGCGTCCAGCCTGACCGGCGACTTCATGCTGGCGGGCGTGAAGAACAGCTTCACCACCGGCATTGAAATCAGCCGCGAGATCACGGACCGCAGCACCTATCTGTTCACGCCGGGGACCAACAACTTCCTGACCAACAGTACCAACTGCCCGACTGCAGGCGCTGCCACCGGCTACAACTGCACCACGATCCTGAACCCGAATCCGAACGATCCGTGGACCCAGACCCGCAGCGTGTCGCCRGCGATGAACAACATCCACAGCAACACCCGTTCGGCGTATATGTTCGACACCGTGGAATTCAATCCGCAGTGGCTGCTGAACCTGGGCCTGCGCTGGGATGAGTTCCGCTCCAAGCTGTCGGTGCCGCAGTACACGCTGGCTGGCGTGACCACCGCGGCGGTGAATGCGGGACTGAAGTCCACCTTCACCAACTACCAGGTTGGCGTGGTGTACAAGCCTGCTCCGAACAGCAGCATCTACGCATCGTATGGCACCTCGTCCACCCCGCCGGGCAACGACGGCGGCGAAGGCGTCGATGGCCTGACCGTGGCGGTGCAGAACCTGAAGCCGCAGGACAGCAAGAACTTCGAACTGGGTACCAAGTGGGAAGTGCTGGCGCGCAGGCTGTCGCTGAGTGCCGCAATCTTCGAGAGCAAAATGAACAATGCCCGCGTCAGCAACGGCGACGGCACTTCGCAGAACATCGGCGAGAAGACCGTGAAGGGTGTGGAGTTCGGCGCCAGCGGTTCGATCACCAGCAACTGGCAGGTGTTCGGCGGCGTGACCTTCCTCGACGCGAAAGTGACCGACAACGGCTTCACCAATATCGGCACCACGGCTGCGCCGGTGTGGGTGGTGTCCCCGTTCAACGGCAACTGGTTCCCATCCACCCCGCGCAAGAGCGGCTCGCTGTGGACCTCCTACACCTTCGCCAATCGCCTGACGGTGGGCGGCGGTGTGAACGCCGTGTCCAAAGTCTACGCTACTATTAACAATAATAAGTGGGTGCCGGGTTACGCGCGCTTCGATGCGATGGCCAGTTATGAAGTCGATAAGCACATCAGCCTGCAGTTGAACGTGCAGAACCTGACGGACAAAACCTACTTCGACAAGGTCGGCTCGCCGCACTGGGTTGGTGTGGCCGCTGGCCGTACCGCAATCCTGACTGCGAACTTCCGCTACTGAGCAACGATGGCGGGTCAATGACCCGCCCTACGCGCAGGGGCCCATGCATTTGACACGTAGGGCGGATCGTTTTGATCCGCCGTGACTGACATGGAACGATCATGATGCTGCATATCCCCGGCGTGCTGACGCCGGAACAAGTGAAACAGTTCCGCCAGCGCCTGGCGGCCGCCGAATGGATCGATGGCCGTGCCAGCGTTGGCAGCCAGGGAGCGCAGGTCAAGCGCAACCGCCAGTTGGCTGAGGCCAGCCCGCTGGCGCTGGAGCTCGGGGATATCATCACCAAGGCCCTGGTGGCCAATCCACTGTTTTATTCGGCAGCGCTGCCTCTGCGCGTGCTGCCGCCTTACTTCAACAGCTATGCAGGCGGCGAGACTTACGGCCTGCATATCGACGGCTCCATCCGCATCAATCCGGTCACCAAACAGACCATCCGTGCGGACATCTCCACCACCGTTTTCCTCAGCGATCCCGATGAATATGAAGGCGGCGAACTGACCGTGATGGACGCTTACGGCGCCCACGAAGTCAAGCTGCCGGCAGGCGACGCCATCATCTACCCATCCAGCAGCGTGCACCGCGTGAACCCCGTCACTGCTGGCGAACGTGTGGCCTCATTCCTGTGGACGCAGAGCATGGTGCGCGATGACTGGCAGCGCAATATGCTGTTCGATCTGGATCAGAATATTCAGAAGCTGCGCGCGCAGCATGGCGACAGCGAAGCCACCGTGGGCCTGGCCGGGCACTATCACAACCTGCTCCGCCTGTGGGCAGAGACTTGATTACGACATCCGGAAATTGATCGGCACGATCACGTAGACCGGGATCGCCTTGCCGTCTTCGAGATAAGGCTTGAACAGTGCGCGCATGGCCGCCAGGCGTCCTGCTTCGTCCAGGCTCGAGAAGCCGGACGACTGCTGCACATTGGCCTGTTCGGCGCGGCCCTGTTCATTCACCAGGACGCGCAGCGTGACCACGCCCTGTTCGCCCATGCGGCGCGAGAGGGAGGGGTAGACCGGCTGCGGCGCGCGAACATACTCCACGCCGGAAACCACGCGCGGGCCGGAAGGCTGCGTAGGCGCCGGGGTAGCTGGCGCTGCCGGTGCCTGCGCAGCCACGACGGGCGCAGGTGAAGGCTCGGCGGCACGCGGCGCCGGCGGTGGCAGGGTGATGGTGTTTTCAATGACGACCGGCAGCATGGGAAGCTGCGGGGCGACGAGGGCAGGCGCTTTGGGCGCGATCTGCACCGTTTTCGGCGGAGCGGGTGGCGCGGGAGGCGGTGCGACGAAGGTAACGTTGACGACTTCCGGCAGACGCTCCACAACGCGGTGGAGCATGCCATTCTTCATCAGGAAGAACAAACCGGCATGGAGCGCGATAATGACTGCCACTTTGCCCAGCTTGCCGCTGGATTTGCCGCCTTCGTAAGAGTAGGCGGGGAAAGTCATCGACGACATAGCGCTCCTTATTCGACTAGCGAAGGGCGCTTTAGAACGGTTTCCTGCATCGTTGCGCCCAGATGTTGATCCAGCACTTCCATTGCATAGCCGAGGCACTCGCCGCAATTGGTTGCGACGCCCAGTGCTTCACGCAGGCCTTCAATAGTAGTGATGCCCAGATCTACGGCTTGACGGATTTCACGATCAGAGATGTTGTTGCAGACACAAACGATCATCGAATTACCTTCTGGCTAATAGACTTTACTTAATAGACTTTGCCAATGGCATTAATGTCATTATTAAGCTTCTCTTAATGAGAATCATTATCATTCCGGTTCCCATTGTACCCGATCAGGCGTACAATGCAAGCGCAAATACAAACGATTCGCATTTGCCCTTATAATGAGCTTTCCCACTAGACACACCGGAACCGCGCCATGACTCTCGCTCCTTCTTTGATCAATCTGGACACCCTGGCGGTGGGGAAAAGCGGCACGGTGGTCAATATCGCTCCGGCGAACCCTCACGATACCGAAGAGGGCGCCGACCTGGCGCGCCGCCTGATGGAACTGGGCTTCGTGCCCGGTGAGCGCATCCGCATGCTGAAGCGTGGCCTGCCGGGCGGCGAACCGCTGGCCATCAAAGTGGGCAATTCGACTTTCGCACTGCGCCGCTTTGAAGCCGCGCTGATTGCAGTACAACCGGAATAAATAATGGGTGCAGCAGAATCCACAGCGCAACGCGTTGCGCAGCAGCCCATCATCGCCTTACTGGGTAATCCCAATTGCGGCAAGACTGCGCTGTTCAACCGCCTGACCGGCGCGCGCCAGAAAGTGGCGAACTACGCCGGCGTGACCATCGAGCGCAAGGAAGGCCATTTCACCTCGCCCGAAGGCCGTTCCTTCCGCGTGCTGGACCTGCCGGGCGCCTACAGCCTGTCGGCCCACACCCCCGACGAAGAAATCACGCGCGACGTGGTGGCCGGCCTGCGTGAAGGCGAGCGTTCGCCGGATCTGGTGGTCAGCGTGGTCGACGCCACCAATCTGCGCCTGAACCTGCGCCTGGTGCTGGAAATCAAACGTCTCGGCCTGCCGATGCTGGTCTGCCTGAACATGGTGGACGTGGCGAAGAAGCGCGGCATCGTGATCGATACGGCACGCCTGTCGCAGGAGCTGGGAATTCCCGTCGTGGAAACCGTGGCCGTGCAAAGCGGCGGCGAAAAAGCGCTGCTGCAATCGCTGGATGCGATGTGGCCGTTGTATGAGTCCAAGCCGAATGCATTGTCCGCCATTGATACAGTGAGCGTGGAAGAGACGCAGCGCGAAGTGCGCCGTATCCTGTCCGTGGCCGCCAGTTATGGCGAAGACCGTGGCAATCTGACCGAAAAGATCGACCATATCGTCCTGCATCCTCTGGTGGGACCGGTGATTCTGGCCGTGCTGATGTTCCTGGTGTTCCAGGCCGTGTTCACCTGGGCTGAAATTCCGAAGGACTGGATTCTGGCCGGTATCGACATGCTGGGCGGCGTGGTGAAAGCCCATATGGCAGATGGTGCGCTGCGCAGCCTGCTGGTGGACGGTATTCTCGGCGGCGTCGGCAGCGTGCTGGTGTTCCTGCCGCAGATCCTGATCCTGTTCTTCTTCATTTTGGCGCTGGAGGATTGCGGCTATCTGCCGCGTGCCGCCTTCCTGCTGGACCGTCTGATGGGCGGTGTGGGCTTGTCGGGCCGCGCCTTCATTCCGCTGTTGTCCTCCTTCGCCTGCGCCATTCCGGGCATCATGGCTGCGCGTACCATTCAGAATCCGCGCGACCGCCTGGTGACCATCATGATTGCGCCGCTGATGACCTGCTCGGCGCGTCTGCCGGTGTACTCGCTGATCATCGCCGCCTTCATTCCTGAGCGTGAAGTGTGGGGCGCCATGAGCCTGCAAGGCCTGGTGCTGTTTGTGCTGTACTTCGCGGGCATTCTGTCGGCCATGGCGGTGGCCTACTTCATGAAGCGCACCATGGGCGCCAAGCGCAACCAGCCGCTGATGCTGGAACTGCCGGCCTACCACTGGCCGCACCTGAACAACCTCGCGATCGGCCTGTGGGAGCGCGGCAAGATCTTCATGACCCGCGTTGGCACCATTATTCTCACCCTGATGGTGCTGCTGTGGGCATTGAGCAGCTTCCCCGGCGCACCGGAAGGTGCGACCCATCCGCCGATCTGGTACAGCTTCGCGGGCATCCTTGGCCGTGGCCTGGAATATATCTTCGCACCGATCGGCTTCACCTGGCAGATCTGCATTGCGCTGGTGCCGGGCCTGGCCGCGCGTGAAGTAGCTGTGGGTGCACTGGGCACGGTGTACGCACTGTCCCAGACCGGCGACGAGCTGGCGACTTCGCTGACGCCGGTGATCGCACAGAGCTGGCCGATGGCGACCGCGCTGTCGCTGATGGCTTGGTATGTGTTTGCGCCGCAGTGCATGTCCACGCTGTCCGTGGTGCGCCGCGAAACCAACAGCCTGCGCTATCCATTGCTGATGGCGGGTTATATGTTCGCGCTGGCCTACACCGCGTCCTTCATCACTTACCGCGTCGCGCTGGCGCTGGGAGCCTGATCATGTGGCAGCAGATCATCGTTGGCCTGATCGTCGCAGCAGCCCTGCTGCACTTCTGCACCAAATACCTGCCTGCTGCCTGGCGCCGCCAGATTGTCTTCGTGCTGACCAAGCGTGGCTTCAACCAGGACAAACTGGCGAAACTGTTCAAGACTGAATCCAGCTGCGGCGATGGTTGCGGCAGCTGCGGCAGTTGCGGGGACGCGCCGGCCGAAGAAAAGCCAGTCGAAGGCGGCCCCGCACGCCGCGTCATCAAGCTGCACGTGCAGCGTTAAGACCACACAAGGGATAGGCCATTTCTGGTGCACGTATAAACATGCATATATAATGTATGTTATTGATATCCCACCATCTGGCAATGACGTTCAGCAGACGACAAATCGCACGCATCATTTACATCGCCTTGCTGGCGGTGCTGATGGCTGCGCTCGCGCCGACCGTGTCGCAGCTGCTGGACGCGCGCGTGCCGCTGCCGGATTGCCATGCTGTCGCTGACGCTGATACGGCCGCGCCGGGCCATGCGCCCGCCAGGGCCGCCCACCCGCTGACGCATCATTGCGGCTACTGCGTCCTGCAAGCCGACCTGCCGTACCTGCCAACGCTGCCGGCCGCCCTGCCTGCGCCGGAAGTCCCGCCGGCCAGTACGCTGCCACTGCTGCGTCTCGTGCCGGCCTCAATCTTCGTATGGCTCGCTGCGCAACCGCGCGCACCACCGGCCAACTGATCTTCCACCACCAGCACACCTCCGCATTGCACGCGCATTGATCCCTGCGCGGCCGCAAGGCCTCCGCACGTCCAAATAAATCGAAAGGAAGCACCATGCAATTCCGTCTCATTCCGCTCGCCGCCGCGCTGCTGGCTGCGTTCACCCATAACGTCCGCGCCGACGAAGGCGAGGGCACATCCGGAGCGCCGCTGAAGATTCTTGGCACCGTCACGATCACCGGCGTTAATCCGACTTCGTTGCCGACGCAAATTCCCACCACCATTGAAGGCATCACGCGCGAGCAACTGGAGCGCACCGTCAACGCCACCGATGCCGAAGACGCACTGAAATACATGCCAAGCCTGCTGGTACGAAAGCGCTATATCGGCGACTACAACCACGCCGTGCTGTCCACGCGCGCTTCCGGCACGGGCAATAGCGCGCGTTCCGCCGTGTATGCGGACGGTATCCTGCTCTCGAACTATCTGGGCAACGGCGCCACCTTCGCACCGCGCTGGGGCATGGTGGCGCCGGAAGAAATCGAACGCGTCGATGTGCTGTATGGCCCGTTCTCTGCGGCCTATGGCGGCAACTCTGTTGGCGCCGTGGTGGACTACGTCACGCGCATGCCCAGGCAGCTGGAGGCGCACGCCCGCGTCGCCTATGTGCATCAGCCCTTCGAGCTGTACAACACGAATTCCACATTCCACGCAAAGCAGGCTGGCTTCTCGCTGGGCGACCGTGTCGGCAATCTTTCCTGGTTTCTCAGCCTGAATCGCACCGACAGCGATGGCCAGCCGCTGACGTTTGCCACGCGCCTGCTTTCCGCCGCGGCCACGCCAGCGAAAGGCGCAGTGGCGGTCACCGGCGCCATAGCGGGCCAGGACCGCAGCAATCGCGACTGGCTGATTCTCGGCACGGCCACACAGTACGACACGGTACAGAACCAGGGCAAACTCAAGCTGGCGTACGACATCACTCCGTCCGTGCGCGCGAGCTACACGCTGGGCTGGTGGAAGAACGATTCGCAAGGCCGTCCGGACAGTTTTCTGGATGACGCGCAGGGCAAGCCGGTGTACAGCGGGCCGATCTCCATCGGTGGCCGTGGCTACACGCTGACGGCGTCCGACTTCAATGCATCGAACGAATCGCTGCAGCACTTCATGCACGGCCTCTCCATCAAGAGCCATACCAAAGGCGTGTTCGACTGGGAAGTAGCTGCCAGCATGTATGACTATGACCGCGACCTGCTGCGTGCACCAACCGTGGCGCAGCCGGGGGCTGCGGCCGGTGGGGCGGGGCGTATTGTCGACCAGAGCGGCACCGGCTGGAACACGTTGGCACTGAAAGGCACGTGGCGTCCGGAAGGCGCACAAGGCGCGCACATCATGGACTTCGGCCTGCAGCGCGAAGCCTACAAACTCGCCAGCATCGAGCGCGCCACCGACAATTGGATCGACGGTGCACCGGGTGCGCGCAATCAGGCCTTTGCGGGCCGTACCGATATCACCAGCCTGTATGCGCAGGACACCTGGAAATTCGCGCCGCGCTGGAAGACCGTGCTTGGCGCACGCATCGAGCACTGGCGCGCACACGACGGCGCTACCTCAAACGCCACCACCACAGTGCAGCAAGGCGAACGCAGCGAGACGTACGCCTCGCCGAAAGCGGCACTGGCCTTCCAGGCGAACGACGACTGGACACTGAAAGCCTCCACTGGCCGTGCGGTGCGCATGCCGACAGTGTCCGAGCTGTATCAGGGCGGCATTAACGGCTCCGGCACCCTGATTAACAACGATCCTAAGCTGCGCCCCGAAAAATCCTGGACCTCCGAGCTGACCGCTGAGCGTCTGTCCGGCGCTTCGTCATTGCGCCTGACTGCTTTCTTCGAACGAACCAGGGACGCGTTGTACTCGCAGACCAATGTGCTGGTCACGCCCAATATCACCAATGTGCAAAACGTCGACCGCATCCGCACGCACGGCGTTGAAGCGGCATGGAGCGGCGAGGACGTGTTCGCGCAAGGCCTCGACCTCGCCGCCAGCGCGACCTGGACCGATTCGAAGATCACCCGCAACGATAAGTTCCCGGCCAGTGTAGGCAAATGGCAGCCGCGCATTCCGGAGTGGCGTGCCAGCACCGTGGCCACGTACCGCGCGACCGACAAGCTCAGTGTGACTGCCGCCGCACGCTACAGCGGCAAGCAGTTCTCCACGCTGGACAACTCCGACCCGAACGGCTTTGCCTACCAGGGCGCCAGCAAATACTTCACGACCGACCTGCGCGTGCGTTACCAGATCGATCGCCAGTGGAGCGTTGCCGGCGGCATCGACAACGCCAACAATTACAAATACTGGAATTTCCATCCCTATCCGCAGCGCAGCTGGTTTGCCGAACTGCGCTTCGATCTGTGAGCCGCCAATGACCCTAGAAAAAATCCGGCAATCTTGCGGCACAGCATAAAGATGCATACAATGTGCATGTTTGTTGGCAACTGGAGGTATCGCCAGCAAATTTTTTGATCACAAACATGCAAACAAAATGCATGTTTAAACGGGAAAGGGTTGGATCGATGAAGAGGCTCCTGAAATGGGATACAGGACGCGTGCTGGCGCTGTTTGGCCTGCTGCTTGCCTGCGTCGCGTACGAAAGCGAATCGCTTGCCGCCGTGCGCAAATTTGAAATGAATATCGAAGACACGAAGATCACGCTGGTGGAAAAGCAGCAGTTCCATACTTTCGCTTTCGCCGGCCAGGTGCCGGGTCCACTGTTCTATGTGGACGAAGGCGACGAGATCAACGTCCACGTCAACAATATGACTGCGCTGCCGCACACGATTCACTGGCACGGCATGCTGCAGAAGGGCACGTGGAAAATGGACGGCGTGCCTGATGTCACGCAGGAAGGCATCAAGCCGGGCGAAAGCTTCGACTACAAATTTACCGCGGAGCCTTCGGGCACGATGTGGTACCACTGCCATGTGAACGTGAACGAGCACGTGGTCCTGCGCGGCATGTGGGGTCCCTTCATCGTCAAGCCGAAGAAGCCTACCGCGCTTGAGAAAACGGTCACCAAAGAGCTGATCCTGATGCTGTCCGACTGGGATTCGAAGTGGGCCAACAAGCCTGGCTTCGGCGGCGTGCCTGGCGATACCTTCGACTACTTCACCATCAACGGCAAGTCCTTCCCGGATACCCAGCCTATCCGCGTGAACAAGGGCGACGTGGTGCGCATGCGCCTGATCGGTGCGGGCGACACGACCCACAGCATCCACCTCCACGGCCATGTGATGACCGTGGCATTCAAGGACGGCTTCCCGCTGCCTGCGCCGTACAAGGCCGACACCATCGCCGTCAATCCGGGCGAACGCTACGACGTGATCTTCACTGCCGACAATCCTGGCCGCTGGATGATTCACGACCACGTGGACAGCCACACCATGAACGGCGACCGTCCGATGGGCGGCGTGATGACGGTGGTTGAGTACAACGAGATCAAGCATGACGACCCGTTCTACTCCTGGAAGGGCAAGAAGTACGAGCCGAACTTCTACTACGAGGAATCGCTGAAAAAAGGCCCGGGCATCTATACCAACGATTCGATGAAGGGCCAGCTGGTCCAGTAAGGAGCGCACATGAAACGTTTGCACATGACCGTGCTGGCGGTCGCCATGGCCGCCTGGCGCCTGGCCGCAGCGGCACCCGGCGATGAGCTGATCAAGCAGCAGTGCATCAGCTGCCACGCCGTCGCCAAGCCGGACAAGGCCACGCTGGATCACATCTGGCAGCGCAAGGGGCCGGACCTGCACTATGCCGGCGATAAATTCAACCGCGACTGGCTGGTGAGCTGGCTGCAGAACCCTGTGGCGATTCGTCCCGCCGGTGTGCTGTATTCCAAGGTGGTGAAGGCTGCGGCAGACAAGGCTGCGGACCAGCCGGATGCCTCGCAGCTGCAGCCGCATCCCAAGTTGCCGAAAGATCAGGCGGAGCAGGCGGCCGATGCGCTGATGGCCATGAAGGTGCCGGGTCTGGTGGAGAAGGGCAGCTACAAGAACGAGCCTCCGAGTTCCATGGCTTCCATGCTGTTCTCCAAGCTGCGCGGCTGCACCTCGTGCCACGCGGCCAAGCCGGGCAGCGGTGGCCAGTCCGGTCCTGAGCTGTACACGGGCGGCGATCGCCTCCAGCCGGACTACGTGGCGGCCTACATCCGCGACCCGCAAAAGTTCGATCCGCACGTGTGGATGCCGACGCTGGGCCTGAACGAGGCCGACGTGCAGAAGCTGACCGGCTACATCACGACCCTCAAAGGAGCACCGAAATGATCCGCCGCGCCACGATCCCGCTGCTGCTTGGCTTTGCCGCCTTGTCCGCCCACGCGGAAGAGCCGCATGCCAGCGCAACCCGCAATTACAACACTTACTGCGTGCAGTGCCACGGTGTGAACCGCGACGGCAATGGCATCAACAGCAAGGAAATGTCGGTGAAACCACGCGACCACACCGACACCAAGGCCATGGGCGACACGCCCGACGAAACCCTGTTCAAAGCGATCAAGGGTGGCGGCCTGGCCRTCAGCAAATCCGTTCTGATGCCTAAGTGGGAGGGCATTCTCAGTGATGGAGAAATCCAGGAAATGGTGGCTTACCTGCGATTTGTCAGCAAAACCACCAGCAAGTAAATCCAAACAACGAGGAAAGCTATGAAAAAGAAAATTGCACTGCTCGCCGTGACCGCAGCAATGGGGCTGGTGAGTGTCGCCGCGGTGCAGGCCAAGACTGTGAAAGTCACCTTCACCGCCAAGGAAGTCGATCTGCCGATCGATAACAAGGGCACCATGTACCGCACCTGGACCTATGACGGCCAGGTTCCCGGCACCGTCGTGCACGTGGAAGAAGGCGACGTGGTCGAATTCACACTGCTTAACGACAAATCCAGCAAGAATTCCCACTCGGTAGACTTCCACGCTGCCCGTGTCGACGTGGTGAAAGACTTCGAAGCCGTGAAGCCGGGCGAGAAAGGCAGCTACACCTTCAAGGCCGATTATCCAGGCGTGTTCTTCTACCACTGCGGCGCTGATCCGATGATCCAGCACATCGCACGCGGCATGTTCGGCGCCATCATTGTGGACCCGAAGGACAAGACCGCGATGCCGAAGGCTGACCGCGAGTATGTGCTGATCCAGTCCGAACTCTACCCGAACCCGGACAACCAGGCCGACATGATGGCCAACAAATGGACCAACGTGATGTTCAACGGCGGCGTGTTCAAGTATGACCCGGTGCATGATCCGGCAGCCACCCGCATGCTGCAGGCCAAACCGAACGAGCGCGTACGTATCTACTTCGTGAACGCCGGCGTGAACGAGTTCTCGTCGTTCCACTCCATCGCCGGTATCTGGGACAAGGTCTACCCGTCCGGCAATCCGAAGAATGCGTTGACCGGTCTGCAAAGCTACACGGTGGGCCCAGGCGATGCTGCGACTTTCGACCTGATCTCGCCGGTGGAAGGTGCGAACGCCATCGTGTCGCACTCGCTGCGCCAGGCGCTGACCGGCGCCATCGCCATCATTCAGTTCACCAAGGACGCCGATCCGAAGATGGGTAAAGGCGACAACATCCTGATCCGCTGATTGCGTTTTTAGTTTTTCCCAGCGCACAGCAGGCGCCCAACACGCCTGCTGTGCGCACCCCGAATTCTTCGAAGGTACCTGTATGCTGAAATCCAAACGAAAACTGATCCTGGGACTGACGGCAGCTGCCGTGCTGTCCGGCGGCGCAGGGTACGCCTTCACCGTTTATGCCGTAGCCCACGATCCGCACGCCGTCCACGCCGGACATGAGGCGCAGCAGGCGCACGATGCGCCCAACGCCGAGCCGATGCACGCCAGCGGCTACACTTGCCCCATGCATCCTGAAGTTGTGCAATCGACGCCAGGCTTCTGCCCCATCTGCCATATGGATCTGGTGAAGATCAGCGCGTCGTCCCAGCAGGCTGCCCTCACTACGCCAGCCGTGCACGTCGACGCCGGCATGCAGCGTCAGATGGGCGTTACCGTGGCCACTGTCGCGGAGAGTGCGATGCATAAAGACATCACGGCTTACGCAACCATCGCCCCGGACGAAAGCAGCGCCGTTTCCGTCAATCCAAAAGTGGAAGGCTGGATTCGCGCCTTCCACATCCAGGGTCCCGGCCAGCAAGTGCGCAAAGGCCAGGTGCTCTACGAACTGTATTCCCCCGAACTTCAGCAACGCCAGCGCGAATACCTGGACATGCTGCAGCGGCGCGACGCGCTGCTCGATGTCGTGAAAACCTCGGGCATGGAAACCACCACCGGCCCCAACTCGGCCATGCTGGGCAGTCTGGCGAAGGAACGGTTCCGTCTTCGCGACCGCCTGATTGCCGCGGACATGCCGCCTGAAGTCGTGGACAAGCTGGAAAAAGACCGTCGCGTGATCGAAGTCACGCCCGTCCGCGCAACGCAGGACGGCATCGTGCAGACCGTGTCCGCCCGCGTCGGCAGCTACGTCAATCCCGGCCAGGTTGTGCTGACTTATGCCGACTACAACCGCGCCTGGGTCGAGCTGACCCTGTTCCCCGATCAGGTGAGCTGGCTGCGCAATGGCGACGCTATCGTGCTGACTTCCGGCCTCGATCGCCAGCGCAGCGTGCAACTGAAGGTTGATATCAACAATCTGCAGATCGATCCGTCCAGCCGCACCGCGCGCCTGCGCCTGCCGCTGAATAATGCGAATCAGGCTTTCCGCCCCGGCTCCTTTGCCGACGCCACGATACGCACCGGTGCACGCCATGCGCTGACCGTGCCGCGCGATGCGCTGATCCGCACCGGGCATGGCGACTTTGTGGTGGTCGATGAAGGGCACGGCCATTTCCGCAGCAGCGAAGTACGCGCCGGTATCGAAGACAGTGAGCAAGTCGAAGTTATCTCCGGCCTGAAGTCCGGCCAGCAGGTGGCGGTGAACGCGCAGTTCCTGCTGGATTCCGCCGGTGCGCTGCAGGCGATGCAGCAGCGCCTGGTGGCGGAGCGCATGCCATGATACGCAAGCTGATCACGTGGTCCGTCGACAACCGCCTGCTGGTGCTGATTCTCAGCCTGGCGCTGGTGATCGGGGGTGTGGAATCGCCGCGCCGCCTGTCGCTCGATGCGCTGCCGGACCTGTCGGACGTGCAGGTGATCGTCAAGGCCGAATATGCCGGCCAGGCGCCGCAGATCGTGGAAGACCAGCTGACCTATCCGCTGGCGGCGTCGCTGCTGTCCGTTCCGGGTGCGCGCGCTGTGCGGGGCTTTTCGATGTTCGGCGAATCCTTCGTCTACGTGATCTTCCAGGACGGCACCGATATCTATTGGGCCCGCTCCCGCATTCTCGAAAATCTGGCTCAGTTGGGAAACCGGCTGCCGGCCGGTGTTACGCCCGCACTGGGGCCGGACGCATCCGGTGTCGGCTGGGTTTATCAATACGCGCTGGTGGACCGCAGCGGCAAGACGCCGCCGGACCGCTTGCGCGCCCTGCAGGACTTCTATCTCAAGCTGGAGCTGCAAAGCGTTCCCGGTGTAGCCGAAGTGGCCAGCCTGGGCGGCAAGGCGCGCCAGTTCAACGTGGAAGCCGATCCCGCGCGCCTCGCCGCACATGACGTCACGGTGGAGCAGGTGGCGCAAGCTGTGCGCGACGCCAATTCCGCTGCTGGCGGCGCATCCTTCGATATGGCGCGCTCCGAATACCTGGTGCGGGCACGCGGCTATCTGAACAAGCCTTCCGATTTCGACGATATTCCCGTCACCGCCGATGTGCGCCTGCGCCAGCTGGCCACCGTCAGCCCAGGCCCGCAGCCGCGCCGTGGCGTGGCGGAACTGGACGGGCAAGGCGAAGCCGTGGGCGGCATCATCGTCATGCGCCACGGCGAGAATGCGCTGCGCACGATTGACGGCGTGAAGCGCAAGCTGGAAGAGCTGAAGAAGGGCTTGCCGCCCGGCGTGGAACTGGTCACTACCTACGATCGTTCCAGCCTGATTGAGCGCGCCGTCCACACTTTGAAAGACAAGCTGCTGGAAGAGTCGTTGGCCGTGGCCCTGATCTGCGGCGTATTCCTGTTCCATATCCGTTCTTCGCTGGTGGCGATCGTTACCCTGCCGATCGGCATACTGGTTGCGCTGTGGGTGATGCGCCTGCAAGGTATCTCGGCCAACATCATGTCGCTCGGCGGCATTGCGATTGCGGTCGGTGCGATGGTCGATGCGGCCATCGTGATGATCGAGAATATGCATCGCAACCTGGAGCGCGAGCCTGGCGCGGAAACCTGGGACGTCGTGCGCCGCAGCGCTTGCGAGGTTGGCCCTGCGCTGTTCTTCTCGCTGCTGGTGATCACGCTGTCCTTCCTGCCTGTGTTCACCTTGACCGGACAGGAAGCCCGCCTGTTCGGGCCTCTCGCTTACACCAAGACTTACGCCATGGGCGCCGCTGCCATTCTGGCCGTCACGTTGACGCCTGTGCTGATGGGTTATGCGATCCGTGGCCGCATTCCGCCCGAATCGGCAAACCCGCTGAATCGTCTGCTGATGCGTCTTTATCGCCCGCTGCTGGACGCGGCCCTGCGCCGTCCATGGCACGTCATCGCTGCCTCCGTCATGCTGCTGGTGTCGCTGGCCTGGCCGCTGGCGCGCCTTGGCAGCGAATTCATGCCGGCGCTGGATGAAGGCGATCTGCTGTATATGCCGACCACGCTGCCTGGCGTATCGGTTGATGAAGCAGCCGACATTCTGCGCCGCACCGACCGCATCATCGCATCGATGCCCGAGGTGGCCCACGTCTTCGGCAAGGCAGGCCGCGCTGAAACCGCGACCGACCCGGCGCCGCTGTCCATGCTGGAAACGACCATCGTGCTGAAGCCGAAGTCCGAATGGCCGGCCGGCAGTGAGAAAGACAATGCAGCCCTGATCCGCAAGCTGGATGAATCCGTGCGCTTCGCGGGGCTGACCAACTCCTGGGGCTTTCCCATCAAGACGCGCATCGACATGCTGTCCACTGGCATCCGTACCCCGCTTGGCCTGAAACTGAGCGGGCCTGATCTGGCTGAACTGGAACGCATCTCGCTGCAAGCGGAGCGCGTGCTGCGCAAGCTGCCAGGTACACGCTCCGCTTTCGCTGAGCGCATTGGTGCCGGGCGTTACGTGGACATCGACGTGGACCGCACCCGCGCCGCACGCTATGGCCTGAGCATGGCGGAGGTGCACCGCCTGATCCAAAGCGCGGTGGGTGGCGAAGCGGTGACAACGATTGTCGATGGCCGCGAACGTTATCCCGTCACGCTGCGCTTCCCGCGCGCCGACCGCGATTCGCCACAGGCCTTGAGTGAAATCCGCGTGAAGACCCCATCCGGGGCGATGGTCACGCTGGGCGATATCGCGCACATTGGCGTGGCCGATGGTCCGACCGAAATCAAGAGCGAGAACGCGCGGCCGGTGGGCTATGTGTTCATCGATCTCACTAATGCCGATGCGGGTGCCTGGTTGCAGGAGGCCCAGCCCGCGCTGGAGCGCGAACTGAAACTGCCGCCGGGCTACAGCATCAGCTGGCAGGGCCAGTACCTGCAGTATGAACACGGCAAGGCGCGCCTGTGGAGCGCTGTCGGTCTGACTTTGCTGCTGGTGCTCACGCTGTTGTACTTCCACTTCCGCGATGTGCGCAAGCTGGGTCTTGTGCTGCTTTGCCTGCCGTTTTCTCTGGTCGGCGGTTTGTGGTGCACTTATCTGCTGGGATATCAGCTGTCCGTGGCGGTCTTCATTGGCCTGATCGCGCTGGCTGGTGTGGCGACCGAGTTCGGCATCGTCATGCTGCTGTATCTCGATCAGGCGCTGGCGGCTCTGCCCGCTGATGCGCGCCGTGGCGATGTGTTGCAAGCCATCGTCAGCGGTGCGCTGCTGCGCTTGCGTCCCAAGGCAATGACGGTGGCCGTGATTCTGGGCGGCCTGCTGCCGGTGATGTTCTCGCACGCTTCCGGGGCGGACGTGATGCAGCCGATCGCGGCACCGCTGATTGGCGGCATGGTGTCGGCGCCGCTGTTCTCACTGCTGGTGATCCCATCGATATACAGCTTGCTGCACGGACGAAGGGCGCAGTCATGAAAGCGCTGCTCGATCTTCTGCGCTCGATGCGATTTGCCGTCGCCATTCTCACGGTGGTGGCGGTGGCGTCCACCGTCGGTTCGGTGCTGGAGCAGTCGCAGCCTGCTGTGGTGTATGTCAGTGCGTACGGCGAGTTCTGGGCGGATGTTTTCATACTGTCCGGGCTGACCGATGTGTATCACGCGTGGTGGTTTTTCCTGCTGCTGGGCGTGATGGCGACGTCCACTACACTCGGCCTGATTTTGTACACGCCGCAGATGCTGCACGAGATGCGCACCTTCCGCGAGCATAAGAGCGTGGCATCGCTGCGCCGCATGCCGCAGAGTGCCGAGCTGCCGGTTCCTGTGTTGCCCGCCGCGTCGTGCGCGCTACCAGGACGTCTGGCTGTCTGGTTGCGCAAGAGTGGCTACCGCTTCCGCCAGCAAGTGTCAGCCGACGGCAGTTTGATGCTGGCGGCCAGCACGGGCATGTCGCGCCGTGCGGGATATCTGCTGGTGCATACGGCTATTGTGATGATCTGCGTCGGCGGCCTGATAGACGGCAATCTCGCGCTGCGCTGGCAATTGCTGGCAGGTGGCAAGGCCGTCGAGAGGCGCGACCTCGCTGCCGCCGACGTGCCTTTGCGCAGCCGCCTGCCAGCTGGCGGCGGCTCCTTCCGCGGTGCGATGAATCTTGTTGAAGGTGATACTGGCAATAGCGCGCTGTTGTCGCTGGGCGATGGTTTTTTGCTGCAGGAGTTGCCGTTCGCGGTGCGCTTGAAGCAGTTCCGCGTCGAGCATTACGAGCAGGCGGGCGCGCGGCCGAGCGATTTCGTCAGCGAGCTTGAGATTTCGGATGGCGAGCGGCGTATTCCCGTCACCCTGCGCGTGAACCATCCGTTCTCGTATCGCGGTGTGACGCTGTATCAATCCGGATTTGCGGACGGCGGCAGCAAGGTGCGCATGAAGGTCTTGCAGCATGGTGTTGTGCGCGAGCTGGATGGCAAAGTTGGCGCCGGCACGGCGCTGCTGCTGGACGGCGAGCCATATACGGCGGAGCTGGAGGAGTGGCGCACCAATAATGTGTTCAAGCGCGATGCGGGGCAGAGCAGGGCGCTCGAAGACGTCGGCCCGTCGCTATCGTTCCGCCTGCGCGACAAGAATGGGCAGGCGGCCGAATGGCTGGTCTACCGCAATCCGATCCGTTTCGATGGCGCACGGTATGCGGTGAGCGGCATGCGGTCCGTCGGCGCTTCGGAAATGCACTACCTCCGCGTGCCGGTCGACGCCGACGGCGGCACGTCCAGCTACGACCACCTCGCCGCCACCCTGGCCGCCCCGTCCGCCCGCCAGTCCGTCGCCAGAGCCCTCGGCGCCGCAACATCCTCGCACGCCGTCGCCCGCAGCGTAGCACCGCGGGCGATGGGGCATGCCGCCCGCCAGGCAGTGGATGGCGCGACAAGTCAGGCGGCCGGCAGCGCAACGGGCCGGACGATGGGCGGTGTAGGGATGCCAGCTGCCTTGGCGTCTGCACGCGTCGCTGGTGCGGCGCCGGCGTTGTCTGCGGAGCTGGCGCACACCACGCAAGTCCTGCTGGACGTCTTTGGCGAGCGTGGCTACCGCGGCTTGGCTGAACTCGTGCAGCGTACGGTGCCGCCCGCTGAGCAGCTGCGGGCGGGGACTTTCTACGCGTCGCTGGTGGAACGCTCGCTGGCAAGCACGCTGCCGGACGGCGCGCCGCCAGTCCGCGCGCTGATGGATAGCTACAGCGACGCGGTCGACAAGAACATGACCCTGCGCTTCGCCATCGAAAACGTCGAACTGCGCAACGCCTCCGTGCTGCAGGTCACGCACGCGCCAGGCGCCTGGCTGGTGTACCTGGGCTCGGCCTTGCTGGCAGCAGGCGTCTGCTGCATGTATTTCGTGCGCGAGCGCCGCCTGTGGCTGGTGCTGGACCGCGCCAAGGGCAGGTTGCTGGCCGCCTACGCCGGCAACCGCGACACCCCTTCGCTGCCGGACGAATTCCGGCGCCATCAAGCGGCGCTTGCCGCGCTTTGCAATCAACCATGAGGAGGTCGACCATGCCGACTGATACCCTGACCCTCGAATTCGAAGCCGACCGCGTTCCGTCGCCCGCTACGGCGGGCAACTGGCTATTCCTGATCGCCCTGTGCGCCGTCGTCGGTGTAGCCTTGCTGCGCTACGCGCCGCTGATGGATGCTTATGAACTGATTATTCTTCCCGCCAGCGCGGTGCTGCTGGCGTGGCTCGGCCTGCGCTGGCGTGCATTGCAAGCGCTGGCCGGAGCCAGTGGGACGCTGGCCCTGAGCGCAATCGCCCTGTATCGCGGCGACCTCGCGCATGGCGGCAGCAGCTTCCTGCTGAAGTTCTTTCTCGCCAGCCAGTCAGCCATCATGTGGATGGGCGTAGGCTTCCTGGCCGCCACCGCTCTCTACGCGATTGGCTGGCTGCGCCGCGGCGAGAATGCACTGGTGCTGGCAAGCCGCGTCAACTGGATGGCCTGTACGGCGGGCTTCACTGCGCTACTGGTGCGCTGGCACGAGTCCTATCTGATGGGACCTGGCATTGGACATATTCCCGTGTCCAACCTGTATGAAGTCTTCATTCTGTTCTCGCTGCTCACTGCTTTGCTTTATCTGCACATGGAGCAAGCGAGCGGCAGCCGCCAGCTTGGCGCGCTGGTGATGCTGGTGGTTAGCGCTGCCGTGGGTTTCCTGTTCTGGTACGGCGCCGACGCGGGCGTGCATGAAGTGCAACCGCTGATTCCTGCGCTGAAGTCCTACTGGATGAAATTGCACGTGCCGGCCAACTTCATCGGCTACGGCGCGTTCTCCCTGGCGGCGATGCTGGGCGCAGCCTGGCTGCTGGCTGGACATTCCTTCTTCGCAAGCCGCCTGCCATCGCGTGCCTGGCTGGATGAACTGAGCTACCGCGCCATCGCATTGGGCTTCGTGTTCTTCACCATCGCCACCATTCTCGGCGCGCTGTGGGCCGCCGAAGCGTGGGGCGGCTACTGGTCCTGGGACCCGAAGGAAACCTGGGCATTGGTCGTCTGGCTGAACTACGCGGCATGRCTGCATATGCGGCTCGTGAAACAGTGGCGCGGCGGCGTGCTGGCCTGGTGGTCGCTGGCTGGCTTCGTGATCACGCTGTTTGCCTTCCTCGGCGTGAACATGTTCCTGTCCGGCCTTCATTCTTACGGGAGCCTGTGATGACGACCTATTCCGCCGCAGTGCTTGCGCTAATTGCAGCGGTGTTGATGGCCAACCTGCCGTTTGCGGCGCCTCGCTTATCTGCATGGATGCGATTGGCGGGGCTGGTGCTGTTCTATTTCGCCTGGGTGGCCGGCTGCGCGGCGCTGCAAGCGACGTCCGGCATCGTCGCGCCGCTGGGCTGGCAGGGTTGGTTCATTACATCCGCATTCTTTGCCGTACTGGCCTTCCCCGGCCTGACGTGGCGCTACCTTCTGAGGCACTGACATGAACGTTTCCGAAATCCGTAGCGCCCTTGAACTGGGCGAATTCGAACTGCGATTCCGTCCGCGCGTTGCGTTGCGTGATGGTCGCGTGGACAGCCTGGAAGCGGTGCTGCGCTGGCGTCACCCGCGCCTTGGTGTGCTGACACCGTCGGCCTTTGCCGCTGAAGTGGAAACGCGTGCGCTTGGTGCTGAACTGGCGTGGCAAATCGTCGCGGATGCCTTGACGGCGATGCGTCTGTGGGCCGGTTGCGGCTTCGTGCCACGCGTGTGGCTGCCGCTGCCACGCAATGCCGTGGCGGTGCGTGCCCATATGGCCGATTTCGCCGCGCTCAATGGCGTGGATGGCGGCCGCCTGCTGTGCATGGACGCGCCGCAAGTGCTGACGATCGATGCTGCGCTGGTGGCCGATGCGGCCGAATCGCCGAATGCGGAGGACAAGCTGGCCCTCCTGCTGCGCAAGGCGCACGAGGCGGGAATGGCGACAACTGCGCAAGGCGTATCCAATCTGCTGGACTGGCTGGTGCTGCGCGAGCTGCGATGTGATTACGCGTCCGGCGAGTTCATTGCGCCACTCCGGCTGGCGCACGGCGTGCCGGACGTGCTGCGCACCTGGCGGGAGCAGCACGCGGCAATGAGCGCGGTGGATCAGTATTTGTGATCACTCCACCATGACCTTGCCGAAGAAGCCATATTGCAGGCTTTGGGCGATGCGGTGGGCGACGACCTTGAATTCCTTCTCGTCCTCACCGTCGAACATGCGCTCCACCGTCGCCTCGAACAGCGCCAGCCAGCGTTCGAAGTGTTTCGGTTCGATGCCTTGCAAGACCATGTGCTTGCCGTAGACATTGCCCTGGAACTGGCGCGAGCCAAGCATCACGGTGGACCAGAAATCCACCATGCGCCCCAGGTGCGTGTCCCACTGGTCGCCGATGGCGTTGTTAAAAACGGGTCCCAGCTCAGGATCGGCGCGCACGTCGTCGTAGAAACGGTGGACCAGATTGGTGATGGATTCAGTAGTCAGGGTAGACATGGCAGTTTGTCGAAATAAAGATGCATGCAAAATACTACATTAAAACGCAAAATGCTGCAATCGGGGATATGTGAATGAGACTGACAACTTTTACGGATTACACCTTGCGCGCGCTGATCTACATCGGCGCCAACCAGGGACGCGTGGTGACGGTTGGCGATATCGCGGATGCCCACGGCATCTCACGTAATCATCTGACCAAGGTGGTGCACCAGATGGCGTTGGCTGGATGGATCGACACCACGCGCGGGCGCGGCGGCGGTATCAGGCTCAGTGGTCCGCCGGAGTCGATCAATGTCGGTGTGGTGGTGCGCCGCAGCGAGATCGATTTTCACATGGCCGAGTGCTTCGAGTCGGAGCACAGCAACTGCGTGTACCAGAACGCATGCGCCCTGAAGCGCATGCTGGTTGGCGCGACTGAAGCCTTTCTGCGTGCGCTGGATAACGCGACGCTGAAAGACTTGCTGCCGCTAGACCTGGGGACAGAAGGAGTCGGCGCGGGCGACGGGCCAGTACAGGCCGAAGACGGGCGGCAGATGCTGCAGGCGACTGTCATCCAGCAGCTCCCCCGGTGACAGGTAAGGCAGCAGGGCGCTGGCCAGCTTCACCTGATTAGGCGAGATGCGGCGCACGATGTGATGCGGCTTCAGTTCATTTGGATGCTTGAGGCCTGAGGCGGCGATCAGTTCGGCCAGTGCCCGCAGTGTATTGGTGTGGAATTGCTCGACGCGCTTGGCTTTGTCCGGCACCACCAGGGCGCGCTGGCGCAGCTTGTCCTGCGTCGCGACGCCGGACGGGCAGCGGTCGGTATGGCAGCTTTGCGACTGGATGCAGCCCAGTGCGAACATGAAGCCGCGTGCGGAGTTGCACCAGTCAGCGCCGAGCGCGATGGTGCGGGCGATGTCGAATGCGGTGATGATTTTGCCGGATGCACCGATCTTGATCTTGTCGCGCAGGTTGGCGCCAACCAGTGAGTTATGCACCAGCAGCAGGGCTTCCTGAAGCGGCGTGCCCACGTGGTCGGTGAATTCAACCGGCGCTGCACCTGTGCCGCCTTCTCCGCCGTCGACCACGATGAAGTCGGGCGTGATGCCGGTGATGAGCATGGCCTTGACGATGCCGAAGAATTCCCAAGGGTGTCCGATAGCGGTCTTGAAGCCGGTTGGCTTGCCGCCCGACAGATTGCGCAGCCTGTCGATGAAGTGCAGCATTTCGACCGGTGTGCTGAAGGCGGAATGCGAGGAGGGTGAGATGCAGTCCACGCCTTCGGGCACGCCGCGGGTCAGCGCGATCTCGTGCGAGACTTTGGGGCCGGGCAGCACGCCGCCGTGTCCCGGTTTGGCGCCTTGTGACAGCTTCAGTTCAATCATCTTCACCTGCGGTGTGCAGGCGTTGGCGACGAAGGCTTCTTCCGAAAAGGTGCCGTCTGCGTTGCGGCAACCGAAGTAGCCGGAGCCGATTTCCCAAACCAGGTCGCCGCCGTTCTGGCGGTGATAGGGACTGATGCTGCCTTCGCCTGTGTCGTGCATGAAGCGGCCCGCTTTCGCACCGGCGTTCAGCGCCAGGATGGCGTTGGCGGACAGCGCGCCGAAGCTCATGGCGGAGATATTGAACACGCTGGCGGAATAGGGTTGCGGACGGCCTTCGCCGATCGTGATGCGGAAGTCGTGGTTCTGCACGGGCGCGGGCTGGATGGAGTGGTTGATCCATTCATAGCCGGCTTCGTACACATCGAGCTGGGTGCCGAAGGGGCGCTTGTCGATTTCCTTCTTCGCACGCTGGTAGACGATGCTGCGCTGGTTGCGCGAGAAAGGCGCGGCTTCCTTGTCGCCTTCGAAGAAGTATTGGCGCATCTCCGGGCGGATCGCTTCGAAGAAGAAGCGGAAGTGCGCCAGGATTGGGTAGTTGCGGCGCAGGGCGCGCTTGGTTTGCATCAGGTCTGTGATGCCGACGATGGTCAGCGCGGCGGCGATGCCGGTGATCCAGATGCTGGAACCAAGAGCCAGCGATATGAGTAAGGCGAGAACTGCGGCTGCAAAGGCGGCGTAACGAATCAGGGACATCAGGCACTCTCCGGCGGCGGACGACGCTGCTCAGTGTACCTCACTGCTGCGGGGCTTTCCCAAAGCTGCTAAGCTTGCACGATCGTCAATTATGCCGGAGCCGTACATGCTGACCGTCCATCACCTGAATAACTCACGCTCGCAGCGCGTGCTTTGGCTGCTGGAGGAACTCGGCCTGGAGTACCAGATCGTGCGCTATGAGCGTGACAGGAAAACCATGCTGGCGCCGGCGGAGCTGAAGCGTATTCACCCCCTGGGCAAGTCGCCGGTGGTGGTGGATGGTACGGCGGTGCTGGCGGAATCGGGCGCGATCATAGAGTATCTGGTGGAGAAGTACGGCAATGGTCGGTTCGCGCCGGCGCCGGGCACGCCGGAGAAGCTGCGCTATTCCTACTTCATGCACTATGCGGAAGGGTCGATGATGGCGCCGCTGCTGATGAAGCTGGTGTTCGACCGCGTCGAGAACAGCCCGGCGCCGTTCTTCGTGCGTCCGATCGCGCGCGGCATCGCGCAGCGCGTGAAGTCGACCTATATTCAGCCGCAGATCGACACGCATCTGAATTATCTCGAAGGCGAGCTGGCGCAGAACCATTGGTTCGCCGGCAATGAGTTCAGCGCGGCCGACATCCAGATGAGCTTTCCGCTCGAAGCGGCCGCCGCCCGCGCGGGCCTCGACGCTTCCCGCCCCAAGCTGCAAGCCTTCCTCTCCCGCATCCACGCCCGCCCCGCCTTCCAGCGCGCCCTCGAACGCGGCGGCCCCTACGAACTCCTGCGCTAACGGCGCGCGGCAAGGGCTGATGGCATATAGCGCTGCGGTACAATGCCGCCTATGACTGGTAGATTGCTTGCCATTGATGGGCTGAATATTGTGCGGCGTGTATATGAGGCGAGTCCGGAGCCGGACTCGGATCTCAAGGCCGAGATTGCGTTGCGCCATGCGTTTGGCGCGTTCCAGCGCATCGTGAATGGACACGAACCGACGCACATTCTCCCCGCGTTCGACTATGGCGGCACCACATGGCGCCATACGCTGTACCGCGGCTATCGCGAAGGCCGGCAGCCGATGCCGGAGGTGCTGCGCGAGGCGCTGCCTGATTTCTACGTCAAGCTGACGGAGATCGGCATGTGCCCCATCTCCATTCCGGATGTCGAAGCCGATGACGTGATCGGCACCGTGGTCACGCGCTGGCTGAGCGAGAAGCGCGGCGAGGCGGTGGTGGCGACTACCGATAAAGACCTGCACTGCCTGATCGCGGAAGGCACCCGTATCTGGGACCATTTCAAGTCCGAATGGCACGACCGCGACTGGGTCGAAAAGAAGTGGGGCGTCACGCCCGGCATGCTGCCGGACCTGCTGGCACTCATGGGCGATGAAACCGACTCCATCCCCGGCGTGTCGAATGTGGGCGTGAAAACGGCCGCCAGACTGTTGCGCACATACGGCAGTCTGGACGCAATCATGGCCGGCGCCGGCATTCTGAAGGACAAAGTTGGCGAAAGCCTACGAAAAGAGCGCGAGATGCTGTATCTTTCTCGTCAATTAGTACAACTAAAGACGGACGTCAGGATCGGCGTGAGCTGGAATATGCTGACCTGGGACCGTTAAGACCTCTTCAGATGCTAAAAGCAGTAATTATTGATGTCAGCGCCGTCGCACGCGGCCTGCTCAACACCGTATTGACGGACGGCGGCTACGATGTCGTCGGCCAGGCCCACACCTGCGCAACGGGCAATGCCCTGCTGATCAAACACCATCCGCAGATCATCTGCGTCTCGCGCGACGTGATCGAGGCCGATGAAGCGGGCATGCAGGCGATGCGCAAGGACTGGCCGAAAGCCATGATCTTTATGGTGTCCAGCGAATTCGATGAAGCCACGATCCGCAAGGGCCACGCGATGGGCCTGAACGGCTACATCGTGAAGCCCTTCAATGCGGGCACGGTGCTGAAGACGATCCGCAACACCGTCATCACGACGGTGAAGCGTCAGCAGAAGGCGCAGGGCGCGGGGGAAGGCGAGTCAGTCGACGAAGCTTGAGCCGTCGATGATGCCGCCGCCGAGGCACACGTCGCCGTCGTACAGCACGGCGGACTGGCCTGGCGTCACAGCCCACTGGGCATCCACGAAATTCAGCGCAAAGGTGCCGTCCACTTGCGGCAGCACGTCGCAGGCCACGTCGGCCTGGCGGTAGCGCGTCTTGGCGGCGATGCGGCCGGCCAGTGGCGCTTCGCCCGCGATCCAGCTGGTCTGGCCCGCGCTCAGCGACTCCGACAGCAGCCATGGATGGTCGTGTCCCTGCACCACCCACAGCGTATTGTTCGCCACGTCCTTGCGCGCCACATACCAGGCGTCGCTGGAACCGTCCGCGTTCTGGTAGGACTTCACACCGCCAATGCCGATGCCCTTGCGCTGGCCCAGCGTATAGAAGGACAGGCCGACATGCTCGCCCACCACCTTGCCGTCCGGCGTCTTCATCGGCCCCGGTTTATACGACAGATAGCGGTTCAGGAATTCGCGGAAAGGACGCTCGCCGATAAAGCAGATGCCGGTCGAATCCTTCTTGGCCGCATTCGGCAGCTTCAGCATCTCGGCAATCTTGCGCACTTCCGTTTTCGGAATCTCGCCCAGCGGGAACAGGGTCTTGGACAACTGCGCCTGGTTCAGGCGATGCAGGAAGTAGCTCTGGTCCTTGGTGTGGTCGAGCGCCTTCAGCAGCTCGTGCTTGCCGGTCGAGGCGTTGTGGCGCACGCGCGCATAGTGGCCGGTCGCGATCAGGTCCGCGCCCAGCAGCATGGCGTGGTCGAGGAAGGCCTTGAACTTGATCTCGGCATTGCACAGCACGTCCGGATTCGGCGTGCGGCCGGCCTGGTACTCGCGCAGGAACTCGGCGAATACGCGGTCCTTGTATTCAGCGGCGAAGTTGACGGCTTCGATGTCCACGCCCACCACGTCGGCCACGGAGGCCGCGTCGATCCAGTCCTGGCGGGTGGAGCAGTATTCGGAATCATCGTCGTCTTCCCAGTTCTTCATGAACAGGCCCACGACCTCGTAGCCTTGCTCCTTCAGAAGCCAGGCGGAAACGGAAGAGTCAACGCCACCGGACATGCCGATGACAACCTTTTTCTTGCTCATTTTGGGTCCTTCACACTTCTTCGTAGACCGAAGCGTGGGTATGCAGTATTTCCAGTGGGGCGCGCTTGCCGGCCAGGTATTCGTCGACGAGGGTCAGCAGCAGGGGGCTGCGGTGACGCTCCTTGCAAGCAGCAATTTCGTCGCGTGTAAGCCACATTGTACGAAGAATACCCTCGTCCAGCGGCAAATCGTGTTTCTTGCCAACTTCACCACAAAATGCAAAGCGCAGATAAGTCACCAGCTCGCCTGTGCGGTTGGAGCGGTAGCGCGACATATACATGCCGACCAGCGCGGTCGGGGTGAAATCGTAGGCAGTCTCTTCTAAAGTTTCGCGCACCACCGCTTCTTCCAGCGACTCGTGCGGGTCCAGGTGGCCAGCGGGCTGGTTCAGGCGAATGCCATCACTGGTTTCTTCCTCGATGAGGAGAAACTTGCCGTCGCGCTCGATGACGGCGGCGACTGTGACATTCGGTTTCCAGGTGCGTGACATTCTGGGCTTTGTCCTTGATGAGAGCCGATATTGTAGCCTGAACCGCGTTTCCGCATGTTACCGGGCAGTGACAATGCCTCAAAAGTGGGTTTGTTGTCCACAGTGGAATATTAATTTTTAGGAATTCCGTGTTAGATTTTAGTCAGTTTATCCACACTTTTGGAGGCATTTATGAGAATTGGCATACCGGCCGAGTCGAGGCCGGGGGAGACCCGGGTAGCGGCAACGCCCGAGACGGTCAAGAAGCTAGCATCCAAACACCTGGTGATTGTGCAGGCGGGAGCCGGCATTTCATCTTCGGTGACAGATGAAGCGTATGCAGCTGCCGGCGCTACGATCGGTAGTGCTGCGGATGCACTGGGTGCAGAGATCGTCCTGAAAGTACGTGCTCCCAGCGCCGATGAGCGGGCCCTGATGAAGTCGGGCAGCGTTGTGATCGGCATGCTGAATCCCTTCGACGTGGAAAACATTGCGGCCATGGCGGCTTCCGGCCTGTCCGCTTTTGCCTTGGAAGCTGTGCCGCGCATCACGCGAGCACAGTCGATGGACGTGCTGTCCTCGCAAGCCAATATCGCGGGCTACAAGGCCGTGATGGTTGGCGCAAACACTTATCAGCGTTTTATGCCGATGCTGATGACGGCGGCCGGTACGGTGAAGGCCGCCCGCGTGCTGATCATGGGCGTGGGCGTGGCCGGTCTGCAGGCCATTGCGACCGCCAAGCGCCTGGGCGCCGTGATCGAGGCGTCCGACGTGCGTCCGCCGGTGAAAGAACAGGTGGAATCGCTGGGCGCGAAATTCATTGACGTGCCTTTCCTCACCGACGAGGAAAAGGAAATTGCGCAAGGCGTGGGCGGTTATGCGCGCCCCATGCCGCCGGAGTGGATGAAGCGCCAGGCCGAACTGGTGCACGAGCGCGCCAAGCAGGCCGACATCGTGATCACCACGGCGTTGATTCCGGGCCGTCCCGCACCGGTGCTGATCGGCGAAGAAACGGTGAAGTCCATGAAGCCGGGCTCCGTGATCGTCGATCTGGCGGTGGAGCAGGGCGGTAACTGCCCGCTGTCAGAACTGGGCAAGACCGTCATCAAGCACGGCGTGCACATCGTGGGCGAGCCGAACCTGGCCTGCCACGTGGCGGCGGATGCTTCGGCGCTGTACGCGCGCAATGTCCTCGATTTCCTCAAGCTGATCATCGACAAGGAAGACAAGTTGGTGATCGACCGCGAGGACGAGATCCTGAAAGCCACCCTCGTCTGCCACGGCGGCGAACAGCTGCGCAAATAGGAGAGAACGGAAAATGGAAGTCAGTCACACCATCATTAATTTGATTATCTTCGTGCTGGCCATTTACGTTGGCTACCACGTTGTCTGGAACGTTACCCCCGCACTGCATACGCCGCTGATGGCGGTGACCAATGCCATCTCGGCCATCGTCATCGTTGGCGCCATGCTGGCAGCCGGCCTCACTGAGGGCCTGGTGGGCCAGGTCATGGGTACTGTTGCCGTGGCGCTGGCGGCGGTGAATGTGTTCGGCGGATTCCTGGTCACCCAGCGCATGCTGGAGATGTTCAAGAAGAAGGAAAAAAAGGGGGATAAGCAATGAGCTGGGTATCCCTCAACCTCGTTACGATGATGTACCTGATCGCGTCTGTCTGCTTTATCCAGGCGCTGAAAGGTTTGTCGTCTCCTTCCAATGCACGCCAGGGTAACGCCTTCGGCATGACCGGGATGGCCATTGCGGCCGTCACTACGATTGCCCTGATCCTGAAACTGAAAGCGGACGCGGAAGCGGCCGGCTACTCCGGTTCGGGCATCGGCCTGGGCCTGGTGCTGCTGGGCGTGGTGGTCGGCGGCGGCATCGGCGCCTTCCTCGCCAAGCGCGTGGAAATGACCAAGATGCCGGAGCTGGTCGCGGCAATGCACTCGCTGATCGGTATGGCGGCGGTGTGTATTGCGATTGCTGCCGTGTCGGAGCCGCATGCATTCGGCATCGCTGCGCAAGGCGAAGGCCTGCCGGTCGGTAACCGTATCGAACTGTTCATCGGTACGTTCGTTGGTGCGATTACCTTCTCCGGTTCGGTGATCGCTTTCGGCAAGCTGGCAGGCAAGTACAAGTTCCGCCTGTTCCAGGGCGCGCCGGTGGTATTCGCGGGCCAGCACATCCTGAACCTGGTGCTGGCGACCGTGATGGTCGGCCTGGGCCTGGTGTTCGTGATGGGCAGCGGCGCTACGCCAGCCTGGGCGCCTTACCTGCTGATGACGGCGATTGCCTTTGTGCTGGGCGTGCTGATCATCATCCCGATTGGCGGTGCGGACATGCCGGTGGTGGTGTCCATGCTGAACTCCTACTCGGGCTGGGCGGCGGCAGGTATCGGTTTCTCGCTGAATAACTCGATGCTGATCATTGCCGGTTCGCTGGTGGGTTCGTCGGGTGCGATTCTGTCCTACATCATGTGCAAGGCGATGAACCGTTCGTTCTTCAACGTGATCCTGGGCGGCTTCGGCGGCGATGCGGCAGCGGCCACTTCGGGCGGCGCGCAGCAGCAGCGCCCTGTGAAGTCGGGTTCGGCGGATGATGCGACGTTCCTGATGTCGAATGCGGAAACCGTGATCATCGTGCCGGGCTACGGTCTGGCGGTGGCGCGCGCGCAGCACGCGCTGAAGGAACTGGTGGAGAAGCTGGGCCACCAGGGCGTGACCGTGAAGTACGCGATCCACCCGGTGGCCGGTCGTATGCCGGGCCATATGAACGTGCTGCTGGCGGAGGCTGAAGTGCCTTACGACCAGGTGTTCGAGATGGAAGACATCAACAGCGAGTTCGCTCAGGCGGACGTGGTGCTGGTGCTGGGCGCGAACGACGTGGTCAATCCGGCAGCCAAGGATCCTAAGTCGCCGATTGCGGGGATGCCGATTCTGGAGGCCTATAAAGCGAAGACCATTATTGTGAACAAGCGCTCGATGGCGTCCGGCTATGCGGGCCTCGATAATGAGCTGTTCTATATGGATAAGACCATGATGGTCTTTGGCGATGCGAAGAAGGTCCTTGAGGATATGGTGAAGGCCGCGGAATAGTCTTAAAACCCGAGGCGTGAACCAGGTGGCAGGCACGATGTGCCTGCCACCTGCTTTGGGGCCGTTGGTTTTTAGCGGCGGCCGTACATCATCAGCTCGGCGAGCATGCTGCGCGCGGGGCTGATGATGTCGATGGCGGCCAGCGAGAGCCCGAGCAGGGCTTGGGCCGGCGATTCGTTGGCAAAGATGCGCGCCATCGTATCCGTCGCGCGCACGGTCAGGCTGCGGTCCTGTCGGCGCAGCTCGGCGTAGCGCACCAGCGTATCCGGTGACGCCGATTGCGCCAGCAGGCGTGCCAGCACGGCCGCGTCGCGCAGACCGAGATTCAAGCCCTGTCCCGCCACCGGATGCAATGTCTGCGCCGCATTGCCGATAGCAGCAGTGCGCGCGCTGCCCGTCACCCCGGCATTCAGGCCAAGCGGAAAAGCCAGCCGGCGTCCCGTGGCAATGAAGCTGCCCATGCGGTGGCCGAACATTTCACCCAGACGCGCCAGGAAAGCCGCGTCATCCAGTTCCAGCAGCTCGCGCGCCGTATCGGGACGGCAGCACCACACCATCGAATATTCCTCATCCTGCGGCAGCAGTGCCAGCGGGCCTTCGTGCGTAAAGCGTTCGTAGGCGCGGTGTTCGACCGGCGCGCTGGTGCGCACCTGGGCGATGACGGCGGTTTGTCCGTAATCGCGCGTGACGTGCTTTTCGTCCTGCTCGCCAAACAGGCCGCCTTCGGCCTGCACTACGATGGACGCGCGCAGCATCTGCGGTGCTTCGCCTTCCAGGTGCAGGATGACCTGCTGCGCATCCTCGTCCTTGCGCACCACGCGCGCGGGACGCAGCGCACGCACGCCCATCTGCGCACACACGGCGCCGAGCGCCTGCACGATGGCGCCGTAGCGCGTGACATAACCCAGCGCCGGCACCTTCTGCTCGTCGCGCGTAATCATGCTGCGGCCGAACTGGCCCTTGCGCGACACATGGATGTCGTGAATTGGCGTGGCGGGAATCGGCCAGGCGCCGATGCTCTCCAGGATCTGGCGGCTGCCATAGGACAGCGCCAGCGAGCGCGGATCGTTCTGTGCCTGCTCCAGCGATTTGGCATCGATCATCGCGATACGGCCGCCAGCCACGCCGCGTTTGACCAGCAGCGCCGCCAGCGCCATGCCGGCCGGACCTGCGCCGCAGATGGCGATATCGGCATCAACCGTCATGCATTGCCCTTCATGATGTATTCAATGTCCGTGATGGACTTCGGCGCGCTGGCCGTCAGCAGGCGATAGCCGTCCCGTGTGACGATCACGTCGTCTTCGATGCGGATGCCGATATTCCAGTATTGCTCCGGCACGCCCACGGCAGGCCGCACATAAAGGCCCGGCTCCACGGTCAGCGCCATGCCCGGCTGGATCAGGCGTGACGGTTTGTCGCTGTGCTGCACGTCGCGGTATAAGCCCACATCGTGCACGTCCATGCCCAGCCAGTGGCCGGTGCCGTGCATATAGAACTGGGTGTACGTTTTGTTCTCGATCACTTCATCCAGGCTGCCCTTCAGCAGACCGGTGTCGAGCATGCCCTGCACCAGCACGCGCACGGCGGCTTCGTGAATGGCCGAATACTGCTGCCCCGGCACGATGGCCTTGAAGGCCGCTTCCTGCGCCGCCAGCACCAGTTCATACAGCGCGCGCTGCGGACCGGTGAAGCGGCCATTGACCGGGAAAGTGCGCGTGATGTCGGAGGCATAGCCATCCAGCTCGCAGCCCGCATCGATCAACACCAGGTCGCCGTCCTGGGTCTGGCGCCTGTTGGTGTTGTAGTGCAGGACGCAGGCGTTCGCGCCCGATGCCACGATCGGCGTATAAGCCGGGAACTGCGCGCCGTGGCGGCGGAATTCGTACAGCAGCTCGGCTTCGATTTCGTATTCGAACATGCCCGGCTTGGCGGCACGCATGGCGCGCTCGTGGGCGCCGCCCGCGATTTCGCCGGCGCGCAGCATGATGGCCTGTTCGCCTTCGTCCTTCAGCAGACGCATTTCGTCGATCATCGGCAGCAGGTCGCGCACCGAGGACGGCGAGGTGATGCCGCTGCGCGACATGCGCCGCACGCTTTCCAGCCAGCGCATCACCTGCGCGTCGAGCGTGGTGTTGCGTGCCAGGGAGCAGTACAGCGCCGTGGCATTGGACAGCTGGCGCGTCATCTGCTCATCGAGCTGGCCGATGGGATAGGCGAAGTCCAGGCCGAATTCTGCACGCGCCGCTTCGGGGCCGTAGCGGTAGCCGTCCCAGATTTCGTGTTCGATATTCTTCTCGCGGCAGAACAGAATGCTCTGCGCTTGCGCCGTACCGCGCGGCGCCACCAGCACCAGTACCGCTTCCGGCTCGGTAAAGCCGGTCAGGTAGTAGAAGGAGCTGTCGTGGCGGTACGGGTAATCGCTGTCGCCGTTGCGCAGCACTTCCGGCGCGGTGGCGATGACAGCCACGCTGCCGGGCTCCATCTGCGCCAGCACTTTGGCGCGGCGTTCGGCGTAAGGGCTCATGCGTTCAGTGCTGCGTTCAGTTCTTCCAGCTGTTTGACGGTGCCGACGTTGACCCATTCGCCTTCATAGATCTCGCCGCCCACCTGGCCTTTGTCCGCATAGGCGCGAATCAGCTTGCCCAGGCCTGCGTGCTGGCCCGGTTCGATGCCGTCGAACATTTCCATGCGGTAGACGCCGATGTTCCCGAAGTTCCATTTCGGATCGCCTTCGTTGGTCACCGTGTACATGTCCAGACCGAAGTCTCCCTTGGGATTGTGCCAGGGGTTCTTGGTGAGCCAGATCCAGGCGGCGTCGCGCTTGTCCTTGTCCCACGGGTTGCCCCACATGTCCTTATCCTGCAGCACATCCTTCACCTGCTCGAAATCGAAGTGCGGGCAGAAGATATCGCCGGAAATGGCCAGGAACGGTTCCTCGCCAATCAAGTGGCGCGCCTTGGCGATGCCGCCCGCCGTTTCCAGCGGTTCCGGCTCGGCGGAGTAGGCGATGGTTGCACCATACCTGCTGCCGTCGCCCAGATATTCCTCGATCATGTGGCCGAGGTGGGAGTAGTTGATGACGATCTCGGTGATCCCGGCACGTACCAGGTTCACGATATGCCATTCGATCAGTGCGCGGCCGCGCACCTTCAGCAATGGCTTCGGCGTGGTATCCGTCAGGGGACGCATACGCTCGCCGCGTCCTGCGGCGAAAATCATGGCTTTCATAACAGCCTCTCAGAAGGTATAGCCGACCTTGGGCTGTGGGTTGGTATCCAGCGCATCGAGCAGCTTGCGCAGCGGCTTCAGTTCGGTGTAGCGGTGGGCGGTCTTGGTCACGTACTCCAGCACCGTCGGGATGTCGCCGAGGTACATCGGCTTGTTGTCGCGGTAGTTCAGGCGCGAGAACGTGCCCAGGTTCTTCAGGTGGCGCTGCAGGGCGCACAGCTCGAAGTCCTTGTAGAAGGTGTCGAAGTCCTTGTTGAGCGGCAGGCCCATGGCGCGCGCATGCTGCCAGTAGCGGATCACCCAGTCGAGGACCAGCTCTTCGTCCCACGCCACGTAGGCATCCTTCATCAGCGAGCCGATGTCGTAAGTGACCGGGCCGTACATCGCATCCTGGAAATCGAGGATGCCGGGATTGTGCTCGTCCATCCACATCAGATTGCGCGAGTGGAAGTCGCGGTGCATGAAGACCTGGGGCTGGGACTGGATGTTCGCCATCAGGAATTCGAAGACCTTGTCCAGGTCCGCGCGCTGGGCATCGGTCAGGGTCACGCCGAGGTGGCGGCCGATGTACCATTCCGGGAACTGGCCCAGGTCGCGCATCATGATTTCGCGGTTGAAGTCGGGCAGCACGCCCGGCTGGCTTTTCAGCTGGATCTTCACCAGGGCGGACAGCGCCTCCGCATACAGGGCGGCGGCGTTGTCGTGGTTCAGGGCTTGCAGATAGCTGGTGGTGCCCAGGTCGGACAGCAGCAGGAAGCCTTGTGGCACGTCCTGCGCCACGATGGCGGGCACCGAAACGCCGGCACCGGCAAACAATTCGTCGACCTTGACGAAGGCCGGCACGTTCTCGCGCTCGGGCGGCGCATCCATCACGATCAGGGTGGCGCCATGCTTTGCCTGATGCTCAGGCAGCACATCGACACGGAAATAGCGGCGGAAACTGGCGTCTTCGGAGGCCGGACGTGCGGAGTCCACGGCCACCAGGCCAAGGCCTTGCAGCCAGTCTTTGAGCAGGGCAAGGCGGGGATCGGCAGCTGCTGCGGCGCCATTTTGCGCGCCGTTGGATGGTAAATTAGACAATAAAGACATTAAACAGCCTGCGGAATCCGGTTGAAGGTGAAGATTCCCATATAATAAGGGATTCACATTAAAAAATCGCCTGTCACGGTGTTACTCGCGTCCCTTACATGAGCTGGTTTTCGGCCCCTAACAACAAGCAACGCTGGGCATTCGCCTTGACCGCCATCGCCGCCGCCTCCGCGACGGTGTGTGCCCACGCACAGACTGCGCAGCATGCCAAGCGCCCGCCGCGCGTGGAAGACAAGACTGCAGTGACCACCATCAGCGCCGAGGACATGAGCGGCCGCCCGGAGCGCGAGCTGAATCTGTACCGCGACGTGGAAGTGGTGCACGACAAGACCCGCATGACGGCCGACACGGCCTGCTTCCGCCAGGTGGAAGACGAGGTCGAAGCGAAAGGCAATGTGCGCATGTGGCGCTACGGCGACTACTACACCGCCGATGAGCTGAAGCTTAACCTGGAAACGGGCAAGGGCTACGCACTGCATCCGACCTACAAGATGGAGGTCAACAACGGCCAGGGCAAGGCGCGCCAGATCGACTTCCTGAGCGAAGACGAAGCGCTGGTCCTGGACGGCACCTACAGTACCTGCCAGGGTCCGAGCCCGGACTGGTACATCAGATCGAGCACCCTGAATCTGGATTCGGGCCGCGACGTGGGTACTGCCGGCACCACCATCGTGTATTTCAAGGACGTGCCCCTGATCGGCACGCCCGCCATGTCGTTCTCGCTGTCCGGCGCGCGCCGCTCCGGCTGGCTGCCGCCGATTCCGGGCTTCGGCTCGAAAGGCGCGGCCGAACTGACCGTACCGTACTACTTCAATATCGCGCCCAACCGCGACCTGACGCTGTACCCGCGCATCATCTCGCGCCGCGGTATCCAGTTCGGCGCCCTGGGCCGCTATATCGGCGAGACGGACGCCGGCAACTATTACGAAGGCAAGACCTTCATCGAATACCTGCCGCACGACCGCGAAACCGGCACCGACCGCTGGCAGATCAACACCACGCACACCCAGGCGCTGACCAAGGACTGGTCGTTCGGCTGGAATGCGCGCGCGGCATCCGACGACAACTATCCGAACGACTTCTCGAAGACGGTGGCCGGTTCGGCGGAACGCCAGCTGCTGCGCGAACTGCGTACCGATTACCGCGGCGAATACTGGAGCCTGACCGCGCGCGTGAACCGCTACCAGGTGCTGCAGGACCCGGACTCGGTGACCAACCCGAGCCTGACGGTGGAGCGTCCGTATGACCGTCTGCCGGCAATCAATTTCCGCGCCGCGCGCTACGACGTGGGCGGCTTCGACTGGCAGGTCGACTCCGAACTGACGCGCTTCTCGCATCCGACCCTGATTGAAGGCAGCCGCTTCGTGGCCGTGCCGCAGGTGAGCTATCCGATCATCGGCTCCAGCTACTTCATCACGCCGAAGGTGATGCTGAATGCGGCGGCGTATTCGATTGATTCCTATCAGGGCGCCGATTCGCGCTCGGTCACGCGCGCGATTCCGACCTTCTCGATCGATTCGGGCCTGGAGTTCGAGCGCGACACCAAGCTGTTTGGCCGCGCCATGACGCAGACCCTGGAGCCGCGCCTGTTCTACGTCTACACGCCGTACAAGCGCCAGGACAATCCGCTGTTCGACACGGCCGACGCCACCTTCAACTTCACGCAGATCTTCAGCGAGAACCGCTTCGTCGGTTCCGACCGCGTGAGCGATGCGAACCAGATCACGGCCGCCGTGGTGTCGCGCTTCCTGGAAGCGAATGGCGCCGAGCGTTTGCGCCTCGCATTCGGCGAGCGCTTCTACCTGAAAGACCAGCGCGTACAGCTTGATCCGAACGCCGAGGTCAAGGACAGCCGTTCGGACATTCTGGCCGCCGCCACCGGCCGCATTTCCGAATCCTGGGGTGTCGACAGCGCAGTGCAGTACAATCCGCACGACAGCAAGGTAGTCAGCTCGAATCTGACGTTGCAATATCAGCCAGGTCCCAAGAAGGTGATTAACGCGGGCCTGCGTTATCTGCGCGACAGCTTCAAGAATGCGGACTTCTCCAGCCAGTGGCCGTTATCGGACCGCTGGTTTGGCGTGGGCCGCGTCAGCTATTCTTTGCAGGATCATAAGGTCCTGGATAGCCTGATTGGTCTGGAATACAACTGTGAATGCTGGGTGTTCCGCATGGGCGCGCAGCGCTTCGTGACGACGGCCAACAAGACCTCGACCCAGATCTTCTTCCAGCTGGAGCTGAACGGACTGTCCAAGTTCGGTATCGGCAACCCGCTGGAAGTGATGAAGAACAGTATTCCGGGCTACCAGCGTTTGAATGAAGGCTACCGCCGCTAAAATTGGTTTTCTCCACCCCTGACTCATGAGCGTTTCAGATATGCGTAATGCCAGTATGCACCCGATCAAAGTAGCAGTTGTCCTGCTGTGCGCCCTCGCTGCCGGCACCCCGGCCCTGGCGCAGGACGCCAAGCCGGCCGCACCAGCCGCTCCGGCCAAGGCGGCGCCGGCTGCAGCAGCAGCGAAAGGTTTTACCCCGCCTGCGCAGTCGAACAACACGCCGATCGACTCCATCGCCGTGATCGTCAACGACGAAGTCATTACGCGCCGTGAACTGAACCAGCGTGTGCAGACCATCGTGCACCGCATGCAGCAGCAGCGCGTGCAGCTGCCGGACCAGGCCGACCTGGAACGCCAGATCCTGGAACGCATGATCGTGGAACGCGCCCAGCTGCAGCTGGCCAAGGAAATGGGCGTGCGGGTGGACGACCAGATGCTGGACCGCGCGATCAGCCGCATCGCCGAACAGCAGAAAATGAGTGTGCAGGAACTGCGCAACCAGACCGAGAAAGAGGGCACCACCTTCCCGGCTTTCCGCGAGGAGATCCGCGAAGAGATCATCATGCAGCGCCTGCGCGAGCATGAGGTGGACAACAAGATCCAGATTTCGGAAGCGGAAGTGGACAACTTCGTGGCTTCCGAGCAGGCCGCCGCTGCCGAACAGTTCGAACTGAATATTTCGCAGATCCTGGTGCGCATCCCTGAAAACGCCAATCCGGAAGTGCTGGCGCAGCGCCAGAAGAAGGCGGAAGACGTGATGCGCCAGCTGCGCACCGGCGCCGACTTCGCCAAGGTGGCCGCGACTTACTCCGACGCTTCCGACGCGCTGCAGGGCGGCGCCGTCGGCTGGCGCCAGAGCGACCGCTTGCCGCCGGTGTTTGCCGAAGCACTGAGCAAGCTGAAGCCAGGCCAGACCACCCCGGTCATCAAGAGCGTGGGCGGCTTCCACATCCTGAAGCTGGTGGACAAGCGCAGCCTGGCAGAAGCGGCTGCCGCGGAAACCGTGCAGCAGACGCACGCCCGCCACATCCTGATCAAGGTCACGCCGACCGTGAGCGCGGCCGACGCCAAGCGCAAGCTGCTGGAACTGAAGGAGCGCCTGGATAACAAGGCCGCCAAGTTCGAAGACCTGGCGCGCCTGGTGTCGAACGACGGTTCCGCGTCCAAGGGCGGTGACCTGGGCTGGCTGTATCCGGGCGACACCGTGCCGGAATTCGAAAAGGCCATGAACGAACTGAAGCCGGGCCAGGTGTCCGAGCCGGTGGAAACCAGCTTCGGTTACCACCTGATCGAAGTCCTGGAGCGCAAGACGGACGACGTCTCGAAAGAGAAGAAACGCGCCGAAGCCCGCAACGCCCTGCGTGAGCGCAAGCTGGTGGAGGCCATCGAAAACTGGCAGCGCGAAGTGCGCGACCGCGCCTACGTCGAGTTCCGCGAAGAAGCGAAGTAAGTCAGAAGGAGGGCACAGGTGAGCGCCACTCAGCAAAACGGGCGCGCCGCCGTGCCCCCATCGCGACGCCCCGTGGTCGCCGTGACGACGGGCGAACCGGCCGGTATCGGGCCGGAGATTTCCATCCGCGCCGCCTGGGCCATGCGCGAGCAGGTCAACGCCGTACTGATTGGCGACGCGGCCTTCCTGGCCATGGTGGCCGCCGACATCGATCCCGCCATCCGCATCAGCGCCTTGTCGCTGCAGGCCGTCCGCAACGGCGGGTTGCCGCATTTCGGCGCCAATGTGCTGTGCGCGATCGACATCCCTTTGGGGGCGCACGTCACACCCGGCGTGCTGGATAAGGAAAACGGCCGCTTCGTGCTGGCCACGCTGGACGCGGCGATTGAAGGCGTTGGCGCTGGCTGGTTCCGCGCTGTCGTCACCGCGCCGCTGCAAAAGAGCACCATCAACGATGCCGGCGTGCCATTCTCCGGCCACACCGAATATTTTGCCGACAAGACTGCGACGCCGCGCGTGGTGATGATGCTGGCCGGCCAGCCGCACGCGCTTGCAGCACCTGCCGCGGCGCCGGACCGGGCAGCGGTCGCGCCGCCGCTGCGCGTCGCGCTGGCGACCACGCATCTGCCGCTCAAAGACGTCGCGGCGGCCATCACACGCGAAAGCCTGGCCGAGATCCTGGACATCATCGACCGCGACCTGCGCGGCAAATTCGGCATCGCATCGCCGCGCATCCTGGTCACGGGCCTGAATCCGCACGCCGGTGAAAACGGCTACCTGGGCCGCGAGGAAATCGACACCATCACGCCCGCGCTGGCCGCTGCCCGCGAGCGCGGTATCGATGCGCGCGGGCCTTATCCGGCCGATACGCTGTTCCAGCCCAAATACCTGGAAGACGCCGACTGCGTGCTGGCCATGTACCACGACCAGGGCCTGCCGGTGCTGAAGCACGCCACCTTTGGCCGCGGCGTCAACATCACGCTTGGCCTGCCGCTGATCCGCACTTCGGTCGATCACGGCACCGCGCTGGACCTGGCCGCGCAAGGCCTGGGCCTGGCCGACAGCAGCAGCATGGAAGAAGCCATCGCCAGCGCCTTGCGCATGGTCGAAGCCAGCCAACAATCAGAGAGAACATGAAACACATAGCCCGCAAACGCTTCGGCCAGAACTTCCTGCAGGACGACCGCGTCCTTGGCGATATCATCGATTCCATCGCCCCGCGCGACGGCGACACCATGGTCGAAATCGGCCCTGGCCTGGCTGCGATGACCGACCTGCTGCTGAAATCCCTGCCGCATATGCACGTGGTGGAGCTGGACCGCGACCTGGTGGCGCGCCTGGAAAAACGCTATCCGCGCGAAAAGCTGACCATCCACGCAGGCGACGCGCTGAAGTTCGATTTCGGCTCGATCCCCGTGCCGGAGGGCCGCAAGCTGCGCGTGGTGGGCAATCTGCCGTACAACATCTCGTCGCCGCTGCTGTTCCATCTGGCCGAATTCGCGCCACAGGTGCAGGACCAGCACTTCATGCTGCAAAAAGAGGTGGTGGAGCGCATGGTGGCGGAACCGGGCACCAAGGCCTATAGCCGGCTGTCTGTGATGCTGCAATGGCGCTACCGCATGGCGCTGCTGTTCATCGTGCCGCCGGATGCCTTCGATCCGCCGCCGAAAGTGGATTCGGCCATCGTGCGCATGATTCCGATCGAAAATCCGCTGCCTTGCGATCCTGCGCGCCTGGAAGCCGTGGTCGCGAAAGCTTTTTCGCAGCGCCGCAAAGTGATCCGCAACTGCGTGGCCGGCATGTTCACGGAAGAGCAGCTGGTGCAGGCGGGCATCAATCCGCAGGACCGTCCCGAGGCTGTCCCGATGGAAGCCTACGTCGCCCTGGCCAATCTCTGAGCAAAAAAAAAGCCCACCTAGGCGGTGGGCTTAAATCCAATTCTTAGTAAGAAGTGGAGGAGACAGGAACGATTATGATGCGCTGCCGCATATTAATCCAATTTATTTTTAAAATTCCTGTCATTCACTTCCTGAATATCACTGGCAGGTGATTACGACGTTCGCGCGGTTGGCGTCGCCCATCACGTCGGTGCCGTTGATCAGCGTGCAAGTCTGGGTCGCGCCGGTGGTGGTGTCCTTCGGCTGGGTGAAGATGGACAGGCCGTATGGCGTACCGACCGGGATCGATTCCGGATACACAAACGCGGTCGAGCCCTTGGCAACCGAGAATGCCGCCGAGCTGTTCGAGCCGTTGATGATGCTCAGGCCATCCAGCGTCAGATTGCTGATGGTGCCGCCCACGGTGTACGAGTTCTGCGAGCAGATCACGGCGACCGAGATGGTCGCGGTGTGGCCTGCCGAGCCGGTCGGGTTGGCGATGCTGCAGGTCATGTGCGCCGGCTGGGTCTTGACGGTCACATTGTATTCAGTGCCGTAGGAAATGCGGTTCGGGAAGGTGAAGCTGGTCTGGCCCAGCGGTACGGACACGGTGTCGTCGCCGTTCTGCAGCACCAGGCCGCTGTTGGCGATCGGGCTGCCGGACGACGTGGTCACGGTGCCGGAAACGTCGAACGACGCTTTGCCGCCGCATGCGGACAGCGCCAGGGCTGCGGCCAGCGCTGCCGCCGTGCCTACATAGTTTGCTTTCATGTATTCTCCAAAAAGGATGCGCTTAGTGGCAGGTCACGGCCACATTGGTCACGTCTGCGACCGGCATGGTGCCGCTGCCATTGGCCACGGTGCAGGACAGGCCATCCGGCTGGGTCAGCACGGTGACGCCGTACAAGGCAGCATTCGGTACCTGTACCGGGAACTTGAAGGTCGTGGTGCCGGCCGGCAGCGATACGGTGCTGGAGCCGTTGGCCAGTACCAGGATGCCCTGGGTCAGGCCGCTTACCGTGCCGCCCAGGTTGTAGGGCACGTTGGCGCAGTTGACCACCGCCTGCAGCTGGGTGTAATAGTTGATCTTGCCGGTGCCGTTGCTGACCACGCAGGTGACGTTGTCCGGCACGGTTTTCAGGGTGACGTTGAAGTCCGCGTCGGTGGCCAGCAGGGTCGGGAAGTAATAGGTGCCGGAGGCATCGGCGGTGACGGTGTCGCTGCCATTCTGGATAATCAGGCCGGTCTTGGCCAGGCCGTTGACGGTCACACCCAGAGTCATATTGCCATTGCCGCCACCGCATGCCGACAGGACGGCTGCGCACAGCAGCGCCAGGCCGGGACGCACAAACTTACTATTCATTCATCTCTCCAATACGATTTACTGGACCGCCACGCGGAATCGGCAGCTATTTTAGTGCATTTAGCAAGCAACGGCCTGATTTAGGCTTGTAACATTTTTTAGCGCAGCTGCGCCTTCTCGCATTGCGAGCTGCGGCCGGACAGGCGGCAGTGGTTCATTTCGGCGCCGTTGCGGTCGTGGACGACGATCTGCCACTCGCCCGGCGCCGCGCCGCGTTCCATGGTCATGAAGCCAAAACCGCCTACCCAGCTGCTGAAGTGGGCGATCACGGCGCCCGGCGCCGGCTGCACTTGCGCGACGTCGTCCGGCAGCGGCGTGGTGTCTTCGTCGGTGCCGGAGAAGCCGGTAATGAACTGGCTCGGATGCGGACTGCTGTAGCTGACCTGCTGCCACAGGTGCACGTGGCCGGACAGCATGGCTTGTACGCTGTCGGGCAGCAGCAGGGGATTCAGCGAGCCGAAGGTTTGCTGCAGGCCGAGGTCGCCCAGCTCCAGGAAGCGCTGCTTGCTTTTCTTGTCGATGTCGGCGCCGAAGCCCAGCATCGGCTGATGATTCAGGCCCAGGTTCCAGCGCGCCTGCTGCGACAGCTGCTCCAGCTTGCGGTAGGTGTCGCGGTACTGGTCCCAGCCGGGCTGGCCGGGCTTGATGCCGCGCCAGCTGGTGGCGGTGGTATCCAGCACCAGCAACTGGCTGGCGCCGCCGATCGGCACGGCGTAGGGATCGCTGTAGTTGCCGCTCAGATCATCGGCGGCGGCATTGCAGTCGCGGCCTGGCTGCAGCGGACGCGGATCGAGGAAGCGCCACCAGCCTTGTCCGGCGCGGGTGCAGGTTTCGTGATTGCCGCGCACCATGACCCAGGGCGCTGCCGCCAGCAGCGGCGCGGCGGGACGGAAGAAGTCTTCGCGCCAGGCGTCCCAGCCATAACCCCAGGGCGAACCGGCGCAGCCGGCGTTGCCTTCGGGGCAGGGATTCTCGCGGTAGTGGTAGTCGCCGACGTGGATCACCAGGTCGGGCTGCCACTTCGCCGCGGCGGCGGCAATGGTGGCAAACGGCGTCGCTTGCGCATCGTTGCAGGCCTGGTAGTTGTTGTCGGACTTTTTCAGGCGGCAGCCGGTGTCGCCGATCACCACGATGCGCTGTGCTTCGGCGCGTGGCAGCGGCAGCGTCTGGCCGCCGACGCTGGCGCTGCGCGCATTTGCCGGCAAGGCCGCTTCGCAAGTCAGCACCGGGAAGCGGCTGGGCACCGAATCGGCCGGCGCCGAGCTGGTCGGCCGCAGCGCGATGGTTTCGGCCGGCGCGCGCAGCTGCATCGGCAGCGCCTGGCCGTCGACGGTCAGCGGCGGGCAGCTTGCCGCTTCCGTCACCACGCGCGCCACGGCCGCACCTTGCTCGCCCAGCACGACATACGCGGACAGCGAAGCGGATAGCGGCGCCGGTGCCGGGCTTTGCGTAGCGCAGCCCGCCAGCACGGCGGCGGCCAGCGCCCAGGGCGCGCGTGACAGGATAGACATCAACTTAACTCCAGTGCAATAAGCCCGTTAATCTACCACGGCCGCGTCTTCGCGATGTGGGACAATGCTGGCATGAAGCCGAAAGCCATACTTTTCGATCTGGATGACACCCTGTGGCCGATCGCGCCGGTGATCGCCGAAGCGGAGCTGACCTTGCACGCCTGGCTGAGCGAGCACGCGCCGGGCGTGACGAAAAATTTCAGCATCGAGCAGCTGCGCCTGCACCGCATGGAGTTGCTGGCCGCGCGGCCGGAACTGCACGTCGATCTGGGCGCCTTGCGGCGTGCCAGCCTGAACGAGGTGTTCGCCCACGCCGGCGAGGACGCCACCAACGTCGATGGCGCCATGCGCCATTTCTTCGCCGCGCGCAATGCGGTCAAGCCTTATGACGACGTCTTGCCCGGCTTGCTCAAGCTGAAACAGCAGGTGTTGCTGGGAACCATCAGCAATGGCAACGCGGATCTTGAAGTCATCGGCCTCGCCCACCATTTCAAGGTATCGCTGGCGGCCGCCGATTTCGGCAAGGCCAAGCCCGATCCCGGCATTTTCCGCGCCGCCTGCACTACCCTGGGCGTGCTGCCCTCGGAGGCGGTGTATGTCGGCGACGACCTGAAACTGGATGTGGAAGGCGCCCAGCGCGCCGGCCTGCGCGCGGTCTGGCTGAACCGGACCGGCAGCGATGCCCATCTGGCGGCCGGTGTCCAGCCTGATGCAATTTGCTCCAGTTTTGAGGAACTTCTTGCATGGCTGGAAGAACAGTTGGCAGAATAGATGGGCAATCACCGCTTCATGAAGAGCTATGCAACTCGATAACCGTGCCCAAACCCTGCTCAAAGCCCTGGTCGAGCGCTATATCGCCGACGGCCAGCCCGTCGGCTCGCGCGCGCTGTCCAAGATTTCCGGACTGGAGCTGTCGCCGGCCACCATCCGCAACATCATGGCGGACCTGGAGGAGCTGGGCTATGTGGCCAGCCCGCACACTTCGGCCGGACGCATTCCCACGCCGCGCGGCTACCGCATCTTTGTCGACACCCTGCTGACCGTGCAGCACATCGATGAGAGCGCAGTCGAGGCGCGCCTGCGCGCGACCGCCCAGCCGCCGCAGAAGCTGATTGCCAACGCGGCGCAGATGCTGTCCTCGCTGACCCAGTTCGCGGGCGTGGTGCTGACGCCGCGCCATGAGTCGGTGTTCCAGCAGGTGGAGTTTTTACGCCTGGGCGAGAAGCGAATCTTGCTGGTGATCGTGTCACCCAATGGCGATGTGCAGAACCGCATGCTGCTGACCGACGTGGATTATTCTCCGGCCCAGCTGCAGCAGTCGGCCAATTTCATCAACCAGCATTATTCCGGCCTGTCCTTCGACGAGGTGCGCGGCCGCCTGCAGGGCGAGGTGCGCCAGCTGCGCGACGATATGGGGCGCCTGATGCAGGCCGCCGTGGAAGCGGGCAGCGAAGCCATGGCCGAGAATACCGAGGACATGGTGATCGCCGGCGAGCGCAATCTGCTGTCGGTGGCCGACCTGTCGTCGAATATGAGCTCGCTGCGCCAGATGTTCGACCTGTTCGAGCAGAAGACCGGCCTGATCCAGCTGCTGGACGTGTCGTCCAAGGCGTCCGGCGTGCAGATCTTCATCGGCGGCGAATCGCACCTGGTGCCGATGGATGAAATGAGCGTGGTGACCGCGCCGTACGAGGCGAACGGCAAGATTGTGGGTACCCTGGGAGTGATCGGCCCGACCCGCATGGCCTACGAGCGGGTGATTCCGATTGTCGATATTACATCGCGCCTGCTGTCGAATGCCCTGAGCCAGCATTGAAACCCGCGGCTTGAACCCGGTGGCAGCCACGACGTGGCTGCCACCCGCTTTACGCCTCGGGTTTTAATGCTTGTGCGGGCAGTTGGTCTTGGTGCAGTTGCCGTACAGCGCCAGGGCGTGTTCGGCGATCTTGAAGCCGCGCTCGGCGGCGATGGCTTGCTGGCGCTTCTCGATTTCCTCGTCCACGAATTCTTCCACGCGGCCGCAGTCCAGGCACACCAGGTGGTCGTGGTGCGAGCCTTCGTTCAGTTCGAAAATCGCCTTGCCGCTCTCGAAGTGGTTGCGGTTCAGCAGGCCGGCCTGCTCGAACTGGGTCAGCACGCGGTACACGGTGGCCAGGCCCACGTCCATATTCTCGGCCAGCAGCTGTTTATAGACGTCTTCCGCAGTCAGGTGACGCACTGGGCTGCTCTGGAAAATGTCAAGAATCTTCAGGCGCGGCAGGGTGGCCTTCAGGCCGGACGCCTTCAGGTCGGTGGGGCTGTTACTCATGTTTGGTATCGTATGTGGCTGGAGTGCTTTATGATATAGCGTTTTGGCACTTCTGCTCAATCGGATTTGAGGTCATCTATGCGCGTTACCCCGGCTCTGCCGTCCCATTTGTTAGTGAAATGCCTGGCCCCGCTGGCGGCTCTGGCCCTGGCCGGCTGCGCCAGCAAGGCACCGGCGCCAGCGCCGGTGGTAGCGTCCCAGGGCGCCCAGACCACCACCATCACCCAGCTGCAGAAGTTCATGTGGTTCTTCTCGCCTTACCGTCCGGATATCCAGCAGGGTAACTTCGTGTCGCAGGAAATGATGGCCCAGCTGAAGGTGGGCATGACCAAGGACCAGGTGAAGTTCCTGCTCGGCACGCCGCTGATGGCCGATGCCTTCCACGCCGACCGCTGGGATTACCCCTTCCGCCTAGCCAAGGGCAGCGGCGAGCTGACCACCAGCGCGGTGGTGGTGTTCTTCGACAAGGATGGCAAGGTGGAGCGCTTCGAAGGCGGCAATCTGCCGACCGAGCAGGAATACATTTCGCGCATTGCCGGTCCGATCAAGGAATTCAAGAAGTCCGAGGCAGCCGCCGACAAGCAGCAGGCATCGCCGGCGCGTGCGCCGCTGCCGGCCGGTCAGGAATCCGGCGCGGCCAAGTAAGGATCATTCATGACGACTCTGAATATCGCAATTGCCGGCGCCGGCGGGCGCATGGGCCGCATGCTGGTCGAGGCGGTGCAGGCCGATCCGGACTGCACCCTGGCCGGTGCCCTGGACCGTCCGGGCGGCGCCAATATCGGCCAGGACGCGGCGGCCTTCACCGGCCAGCCCTCCGGCGTGACGGTGGCGGGCGACTTGGCCGAAGGCTTGAAGAATGCCCAGGTGCTGATCGACTTCACCCGTCCGGAAGGCACGCTGGAACACCTGGCTTACTGCGCCGAGCACGGCGTCAAGCTGGTGATCGGCACCACCGGCTTCGATGAGGCGGGCAAGGCAGCCATCCGCAAGGCGGCCGAGAAGACCGCCATCGTGTTCGCGCCGAATATGAGCGTGGGCGTGAACGTGACCCTGAAGCTGCTGGAATTCGCGGCCAAGCAGTTCGCTACCGGCTACGACATCGAAATCATCGAGGCGCATCACCGCCACAAGGTCGATGCGCCGTCCGGCACCGCGCTGAAGATGGGCGAGGTGATTGCCGATGCGCTGGGGCGCGACCTGAAGCAGGTCGGCGTGTTCGCGCGCGAAGGCGTGACCGGGCCGCGCGATCCGTCCTCGATCGGTTTTGCCACCGTGCGCGGCGGCGACATCATCGGCGACCATACCGTGATGTTTGCCACCGAAGGCGAGCGCATCGAGATCAGCCACAAATCGTCCTCGCGCCAGCATTACGCCAACGGCTCGCTGCGCGCGGCGCGCTTCCTGGCGGACAAGAGCACCGGCCTGTTCGATATGTACGACGTGCTGGGCCTGAACGGCTGATGGAGCACTTCAGCTTCGAGAGCTACTGGGAACGCGCCGACGCGGTCGGGCATGCGGTGTCCTATCTGCTGCTGCTGATGTCGGTGCTGAGCTGGTACTTCATTCTCGGCAAGGGCTGGCAATCCTGGCGCGTGCGCCGCAGCAAGGGCGTGGTGCAGGCGTTCTGGGATGCGCCGACCTTGCAGGACGGCGTGGCCAGCGTGACATCGGGCGATCCGGAAGGCATTTACGCGGCGCTGGCCACGGCCGGCGCGGATGGCGTGAAGATGATGGGCCGCAGCTCGCTGGCCGGCGAGATGGGGCGCGGCGAGCAGCTGACGCGCGTGCTGCGCGATGCCATCCACGCCTCGACCACGCGGCTGGAAAGCGGGCTGACCTTGCTGGCGTCGATTGCCTCCACCGCGCCTTTCGTCGGCCTGATGGGCACCGTGTGGGGCATCTATCACGCGCTGGCGGCGGTGTCGACCGCGGGCACGGTGCAGCTGGACAAAGTGGCCGGCCCGGTGGGCGAGGCCCTGATCATGACCGGCGTCGGTCTGCTGGTGGCAATTCCCGCCGTGCTGGCCTATAACGGTTTTAACCGCGTCAACCGCCTCACGCTGAGCGAGCTGGATGCGTTTGCCCACGATCTGCATGCCTACCTGACGCGCGACGGCGCGGGAGTGTGAGATGGCTTTCGGCGCCTTCAATCATCACCGGCAGAAGGAGTCCATGGCGGACATCAACGTCACGCCCATGGTCGACGTGATGCTGGTGCTGCTGGTGATCTTCATCATGAGCGCGCCCATGTTCACCAATGCCGTGAAGCTGGATCTGCCCAAGGCGCAGGCCCAGGCTTCCGAGCAGCAGCCGGACACGCTGGCGGTGGCGATCGATGCTTCCGGCGCGGTATTCTGGAACAACGAGGCGCTCAAGCCGGGCGAGCTGGAAGAGCGGCTGGCCGCCGCCGCCGCGAAACAGCCGCAGCCCGAGCTGCAGCTGCGCGCCGACAAGGACACGCGCTACGAAGTGGTGGCGCAGGTGATGGCGGCCGCGCAGAGCAGCGGCCTGACGAAAATCGGCTTCGTCACCGACCCCAAGAAGGACAAATAATCATGGCGACTGCCACCTTGAACGGCGCGGCCATTGCCGGCGCCGACGCTTTCCATGCCGCCAGCCGCGAGGCTTTCGGCTTTCCCGAGTTTTACGCGAATACCATCGACGCCTGGGTGGACTGCCTGTCCTATCTGCGCGATGAAGAGAATATGACGAAGTTCCGGCTCAAGCCGAACGAGGTGCTGGAGATTGTCATCACTGACGCGGCCAAGGTGCCGGCTGAGCTGATCGAGGAAGTCACTTATTGCGTGGGCGGCATCAATGAGCGCTATGAGGATTATGGCGAGAAGCCGGCGCTCAAGCTGACCTTGCGCTAAACCCACGGCGGAAACTGGTGGCAGGCACGACGTGCCTGCCGCCCGCCTTTGCCTCAGGGGTTTTCGCCGGGGGCGAGCGTCAGGACGTCGAAGCCGGTGTCGGTGACGGTAACCATATGCTCCCACTGAGCCGACAGCGAACGGTCGGCGGTCACCACGGTCCAGCCGTCGGGCAAGGCGCGCGTCTGGTGCTTACCGGCGTTGATCATGGGCTCGATGGTGAACACCATGCCCGGCTTCAGCTCCATGCCCTGGCCGGGACGGCCGTAGTGCAGCACCTGCGGATCTTCGTGGTACACCATGCCGATGCCATGGCCGCAGTAATCGCGCACCACGCTGAAGCCGGCCGCTTCGGCCAGCTTTTGAATGGCATGCCCCACATCGCCCAACGTGGCGCCCGGCTTCACGGCGCGGATGCCGGCCCACATGGCGTCATACGTCACATCCACCAGCTTTTTCGCGGCCTTCGACGGATTGCCCACGTAGTACATGCGGCTGGTGTCGCCAAACCAGCCATCCTTGATCACTGCCACGTCAATATTGATGATGTCGCCGTCCTTCAGGACTTTCTTGGCGCTGGGGATGCCGTGGCAGATCACTTCATTGACCGAGGTGCAGATGGTCTTGGTGAAGCCGGCATAGCCGACATTCGCCGGAATCACTTGCTGCACCTGGGTGATGTAGTCGTGGCAGATCTTGTCCAGGTATTCGGTGCTCACGCCCGGCTTGACGTAGGGGCCGATCATGGTCAGCACATCGGCCGCAAGCTGGCCGGCCACGCGCGCGGATTCGACCTGGTCGGGCGTTTTGATCAGGATGGATTTGTTGTCGCGCTTGCGCATGGTGGGAGCCGAGTGAGGGGGAAGGGGCGCATGGTATCACAAGCGCCCCAGCGGCGGCTCAGGCTACTTTGGACGGGTCGAAGTGGGGATTTTCGATCAGGCCGAGGACGTTGCCGAACGGGTCGGCCAGCTCGGCGACCTTGATGCCTTCGCCCACGTCCTGGATTGAAGAGTGAGTGCTTGCTCCCAGTGCAAGCACGCGCTCGACTTCTTTTTCGATGTTGTCGACGCCCCAGTAGACCTGGGAGCCGGCCTTGCCCGGCGTGCCGTCCGGCACCAGTCCCAGCTCGAAGCCGCCGATTTCGAAGCCGACGTAGAACGGCTGGTCGAAGTAGGGTTCCTTGCCGAATACCTTGGCATACCAGGCTTTGCCGGCCGCCAGGTCGGGCGTTGGGTAGAGCGCAGTGCGCAGGCCTTTGATCATGTGGTTCTCCTCCTTTGTTATCGAATGCCCGCATCTTGCCACGGCGTTCACGGTTGCGATTGGAAAAATGGAAACTCAATCCAGAAAGGAGTCTTCCAGCCGCCGCGCGCTCGTCCGCCGCTCGGGACCCCCAGGCCACCAGAGCGACTGGCCTTGTCTGGCCTGGATGCGGGCCTGGCTCGGAATGGGCGGGATTCGCGGCAGGCGGTGCGGCGGCACTGACGCTGGCGTGGGAGTAGGTGCGGCTGCCGCTGCAGGTGCAGGTGCAGGTGCGGCGGTGGCAGTGGCAGTGGTGGCGGCGGCAGCGGGCAGGAACGGTCGAGCGTCTCGGGCGCGCTCCGCCCGCCGCTGCTCGTCGCGGCGGCTATGGGCGGCTTTCCAGGCTGTTTCGCCTGGCATCAGTAGCCAGATTTCGGTCCAGGCATTGCGCGGGATGCCTTCTTGCAGCCGCACGAACTGGTTAGGCGTGATCGGTCGGCGGGCGTGCAGAATTTCGTCGCCAACCACTTCGGCGTAGCGCGCGCCGTTTTCGCGGCTCCAGACGCGCAGTTGCGTGCCTTCCGGCAGGAAGAGGTTTTTCCATTGGTAGCCGCGTTGGCGGCAGGTGTGGACTGCAGGCTCTTTGGCGCGGGCTAGCCACTCGCGAATGGCTAGATCGGCGAACTCGGTAGCCGCTTCGGGCTTGCCACTGGCGGCTGCGAAGTTGAGTAGATCGCGCAGGGTGGCAGCTGGTATCGAAAACGTCTGTATTGCAAACATACTCTTTTCCTCCTCTCTTTTTCACTCTTTTCTACTCTTTTCCACTCTTTTGACCCGATGGCTGCGGCGAAGTTCAAAAAGAGTGAAAAAGAGTGAAAAAGAGTGGAAAAGAGTGAACAAAAAGAGTGAATTTGCCATAGCGATGTGCGCGAGGACAGCGCACCCGCGATGGTCAGCGAGTGAGGAGCCAGGCGTCAGGGGAGGCGCCGGCGAAGTCGTGGAAGTCGCGGATGAGGTGGGACTGGTCGAAATAGCCGCAGGCGAGGGCGAGGTCGGCCCAGTCGCCGTCGCAAATGGCGGCCCTGGCAGCGGGCGACGCATGTGCCGCGGTGGCGGCCGCGGCGGTGCGCCAGTCGCGGGCGGCGGCAGTGGCGCGGCGGAAGCGGGTGATGCGGGCGAAGAGTTTAGGCGTCAGGCCGACCTGCTCGCGGAACTGGGCGGACAGATGCTGCCGGCTGACGCCAAGGGAATCCGCCAGCGTCTCCACGCGCAGCTCGCCGCCGGAGGATTCGATGGCCGCCACAGCATGGCGCGCCAGTGTCGCGGCAGGGCTGGCAGCAGGCAAAGCGAAGTGCCCGGCCCGGGCAGCGCGAACGGCCTGAGCGATGCCGCTGCGGGTGGCAGCAGACGACAACGCGAGCCGCGCAAGCAGCGCCGACTCGATCAGCCGCAGGCGCGCGCGATCATCGAAATCCGAAGACCACAGGGCATCGCTCAGACGGTCGGCATCGGAACGGGGCCAGAGCAGGTCCAGGTCTGCGCGGCCATCGGTCAGCGGGGCGAGGGGCGTGCCGAGGAAGAGGGCGGCGGCGCCGGGCAGGAAGCGGACTGCCACCGTGCGCACCGGCCCATCGGCGGGCACATCGAAAAAGCGGCTCATCATGCCGACCGCGAAGGCCAAGCCGCTGTCCTGCCACAGGATATCGATGCAGTTATCCGGCAGCACGCGGTGGGAAAAGGCAGGGCGGCCGGGCGCGGCATTGGGTGAGCTGGCAGGCGCGGCGGCAGGCGGCGGCAGCACCGTGGCCGACCAGAAGCAGGCCACATGCCCGGCCAGCGCCGGATGCGGCGGATATTCGCGGTAGCGCATCATGTCGCGGCGCACCAAGGCATTGCGTATAATGATCGGTTCATATCACTCATTGTGCGCTCCATCATGCAAGAAAAATATAGTCCCGCAGACGTCGAAAAAGCCGCCCAAGCCCACTGGAAGGCGATCGACGCCTACAAAGCCGTCGAAAACGACCCGCGTTTCCCAAAAGGCAAGTATTACGCTTGCTCGATGCTGCCTTACCCATCCGGTAAGCTGCACATGGGCCACGTGCGCAACTATACGATCAATGACGTGATGTACCGCTACCTGCGCATGAACGGCTACAACGTGCTGATGCCGATGGGCTGGGACGCCTTCGGCATGCCGGCCGAAAATGCGGCAATGGCCAACAAGGTGCCGCCGGCGCAATGGACGTATTCGAACATCGCTCACATGAAGGAGCAGATGGAGTCGATGGGCCTGGCGATCGACTGGTCGCGCGAAATGGCCGCCTGCAAGCCGGAATACTACAAGTGGAACCAGTGGATGTTCCTGAAGATGCTGGAGAAAGGCATCATCTACCTGAAGACCGGCACCGTGAACTGGGACCCGGTGGACCAGACCGTGCTGGCCAACGAGCAGGTGGTCGATGGCCGCGGCTGGCGTTCGGGCGCGCTGATCGAAAAGCGCGAAATCCCGATGTACTACGTGCGCATCACCGACTACGCGGAAGAACTGCTGGACTACGTCGACCACAAGCTGCCGGGGTGGCCGGAGCGCGTGCGCATCATGCAGTCGAACTGGATCGGCAAGAGCACCGGCGTGCGCTTTGCCTTCCCGCACAGCATCAACGGCGACGACGGCGCGCTGATCGGCGACGGCAAGATGTTCGTGTTCACCACCCGTCCCGACACCATCATGGGCGTCACCTTCTGCGCCGTGGCCGCCGAGCACCCGCTGGCCAGCCACGCCGCGCGCAACAACCCTGAGCTGCAAGCCTTCATCGCCGAGTGCAAGATGGGCTCCGTGATCGAAGCCGATATGGCGACGATGGAAAAGAAGGGCATGCCGACCGGCCTGTTCGTCACCCATCCGATCAGCGGCGAGCAGGTCGAAGTCTGGGTCGGCAACTATGTGCTGATGACCTACGGCGACGGCGCCGTGATGGGCGTGCCGGCGCACGACGAGCGCGATTTCGCCTTTGCGAAAAAATACAAGCTGCCGATCAAGCAGGTCATCACCGCTGAAGGCCAGAGCTACTCCGACGAAGCCTGGCAGGAATGGTATGGCGACAAGACCGTGTCGGTCGTGACCAACTCCGGCAAATACGACGGCCTGCACTACAGCGCAGCGCTGGACGCGGTGGCCGCCGACCTGGCTGCCCAAGGCCTGGGCGAAAAGAAGACCACCTTCCGCTTGCGCGACTGGGGTATTTCCCGCCAGCGCTACTGGGGCACGCCGATCCCGATGATCCACTGCGATTCCTGCGGCGCCGTACCGGTGCCGGAACAGGACCTGCCGGTGGTGCTGCCGGAAGACTGCGTACCGGATGGCACCGGCAACCCGCTGAACAAGCATGAAGCCTTCCTCAAGTGCGACTGCCCGAAATGCGGCAAGCCGGCGCGCCGCGAGACCGATACCATGGACACCTTCGTCGACTCGTGCTGGTACTACATGCGGTATACCTCGCCCGGCTCGAACGAGGCCATGATCGACCAGCGCAACGATTACTGGATGCCGATGGACCAGTACATCGGCGGCATCGAGCACGCCGTGCTGCACCTGCTGTACGCGCGCTTCTGGACCAAGGTGATGCGCGACTTCGGCCTGGTCAAGTTCGACGAACCCTTCGTCAATCTGCTGACGCAGGGCATGGTGCTGAACGAAACCTATTACCGCGAAGACGCGGCCGGCAAGAAGACCTGGTTCAACCCGGACGACGTGGAACTGACCACGGACGACCGCGGCCGTCCGGTGTCGGCGCTGCTGAAGGCCGACGGCCAGCCGGTGGAGCTGGGCGGCACCGAGAAGATGTCCAAGTCGAAGAACAACGGCATCGACCCGCAAGCCCAGATCGAGCAGTACGGCGCCGATACGGCCCGCCTGTTCACCATGTTCGCCTCGCCGCCGGAGCAGACCCTGGAATGGTCCGGGTCCGGCGTGGAAGGCGCCAACCGCTACCTGAAGCGCGTGTGGAGCTTCGGCGTGAACCAGCGCGACGCGATCCGCGCCGCCGGTTCGCCGCTGTCCGCCGTGGCCGCCAGCGACGAAGGCAAGACCCTGCGCCGCGAACTGCACAAGATCCTGCAGCAGGCCGACTACGACATCAAGCGCATCCAGTACAACACCGTGGTGTCGGCCTGCATGAAGATGCTGAACACGCTGGAATCGGCGAAAACCGTGGAGCCGGCCGTGCTGGCTGAAGGCTATGCCATCTTCCTGCGCCTGCTGAATCCGGTGGCGCCGCACATCACCCACGTGCTGTGGCAAGAGATGGGCTATGCCGGCGACCTGCTGGACGCGCCATGGCCGCAAGTCGATCCCGCCGCGCTGGAGCAGAGCGAGATCGAGCTGATGATCCAGGTGAACGGCAAGCTGCGCGGTTCCGTCAAGGTGCCGAAGGCGGCCGACAAGGCGGCCATCGAAGCGGCCGCGCTGGCCGAGGAAAGCGTGCAGAAATTCCTCGAAGGCACGCCGAAAAAGGTCATCGTGGTGCCGGGCAAGCTGGTCAACATCGTGGTATGAGCATGACGACCTCCTCGACCTTCCGCTCCGGCGCGCGCACTGCCGTGCGCCTGGTGCGCGGCGCCGCGCTGGCGGCCGTGCTGGCGGGCGCGCTGAGCGCCTGCGGCTTCCACCTGCGCGGCGAAGGCGGCAACTACACCCTGCCGTTCGCCTCGCTGTACGTCGGCCTGCCGGACGGCTCGCCGCTGGCGATCGACCTGAAGCGCAACATCCGCGCCAACGGCCACACCACTGTGGCGCGCGTGGCCAAGGATGCGGACGCGTCGATCGAAGTGCTGACCGACCCGGAAAAAACCCGTACCAAGACCATCCTGTCGCTCAACAGCAATGGCCGCGTGCGCCAGTACCTGCTGAGCTACAACATCGTGTTCCGCGTGGTCGACAAGGCGGGCACGGAGCTGCTGCCGGCCACGCCGATCAACCTGTCGCGCCCGATCGACTTCAATGAAACCCAGCTGCTGGCGAAAGAGCAGGAAGAAGCCCTGCTGTACAAGGACATGCAGACCGACCTGGTGCAGCAGATGATGCGCCGCATGGCCGCCATCAAGCCGGCCGCCGCGCCGGCCGCCCCGGAAGCCGCGCCCGCCAATCCGGCCGCTCCGGCAGTGCCGATCACGCAGTAAGGCCGCCATGCAGCTGCGCGCCGAAGCCCTGGACGCCCACGTCGCCAAGACGCTGGCGCCCCTGTACGTGATCACCAGCGACGAGCACTTGCTGGCGCTGGAAGCGGCCGACAAGATCCGCAAGGCGGCCCGGGCGCAAGGCTATTCCGAGCGCGAAGTGCTGTCGGTCGAGCGCAGCTTCAAATGGGGCGAACTGCTGGCCGCCAATCAGGCCATGAGCCTGTTCGGCGACAAGAAGCTGATCGAGCTGCGCATCCCGTCCGGCAAGCCGGGCAAGGATGGCGGCGCCGCGCTGCAGGCCTACGTGAAAGACCTCGGCCCGGACAACCTGACCCTGATCACCCTGCCCAAGCTGGACTGGCAGACGCAGAAAGCGGCCTGGGTGGCGGCCCTGCAGCAAAGCGCGGTGTATATCGACATCCCGAACATCGAACGCAGCGCGCTGCCGGGCTGGATCGCCAACCGCCTGGCCGCGCAAGGCCAGAGCGCCGAGCGCGCCAGCCTGGACTTCATTGCCGACCGGGTGGAAGGCAATCTGCTGGCGGCGCACCAGGAAATCCAGAAACTGGGCCTGCTGCACGAAGCGGGCAAGCTGTCGCACGAGCAGGTGCAGGACGCGGTGCTGAATGTGGCGCGCTACGACGTGTTCAAGCTCAGTGAGGCCATGCTGGCGGGCGACCCGGCGCGCCTGATCCGCATGCTGGAAGGCTTGAAAGGCGAGGGCGAAGCCCTGCCGCTGGTGCTGTGGGCGGTGTCCGAAGAAATCCGCACACTGCTAAAATTAAAGGCAGCGATGGCGCAAGGCCGTCCGCTGCCGGCCCTGCTGAAGGAATACCGGATCTGGGGTCCGCGCGAGCGCATGATGGAGCCGGCCCTGCGCCGCGTTTCGCTCGCCACGCTGGAAGCGGCCATGCAGCAGGCCGCGCAAGTGGACAAGATGGTGAAAGGCCTGCGCGCGAAGAGTTTCGCGGGCGACGCCTGGGACGCCATGCTGCAGCTGGCATTGAAGGTAGCACGAGGATAAAAGAGGACGCATCGTGGACATCAAGCAGTACATGGAAGACATCGGCAAGCGCGCCCGCGCCGCCTCGCGCGGCATGGCGCGTGCCGACAGTGCGCAGCGCAACCGCGCACTGGAACTGATCGCCGCCGCCATCGAGCGCGAAGCGCCGGCCCTGCGCGCAGCCAATGAGCAGGACATCGCCGCCGCGCGCGCCAGCGGCCTGGCGCCGGCCATGCTGGACCGCCTGGCGCTGTCCGACAAGGCGATTGCCACCATGATCGAAGGCCTGCGCCAGATTGTTGCGCTGCCTGATCCCATCGGCGAAATCTCGAACATGAAATTCCGCCCGAGCGGCATCCAGGTGGGCCAGATGCGCGTGCCGCTGGGCGTGATCGGCATCATTTACGAAGCCCGTCCCAACGTCACCGTGGACGCGGCCGGCCTGTGCATCAAGAGCGGCAACGCCACCATCCTGCGCGGCGGCTCGGAAGCCATCCACTGCAACCGCGCCCTGGCGAAACTGGTGGCCGAAGGCCTGCAAGGCGCGGGCCTGCCGGCCGATGGTGTGCAAGTGGTCGACACCACCGACCGCGCCGCGGTGGGCGCCCTGATCACCATGCCGCAATACGTGGACGTGATCGTGCCGCGCGGCGGCAAGGGCCTGATCGCGCGCCTGATGGAAGAAGCCACGGTGCCGATGATCAAGCATCTGGACGGCATCTGCCACGTCTACATCGACGCCAAGGCCGATCTCTCCAAGGCGCTGGACATCGGCTTCAACGCCAAGTGCCATCGCTACGGCACCTGCAACACCATGGAAACCCTGCTGGTGGCGCGTGCCGTCGCCGCCGAGATCCTGCCGCAGCTGGCGCAGCGCTACGCCACCGAACAGGTCGAACTGCGCGCCGACGTCGAGGCTTACGCCATCCTGTCGGCCGCCGGCTACCCGCACCTGGCGCACGCCACGGACGAAGACTGGGCCACCGAATACCTGGCGCCGATCCTGGCGGTGCGCGTGGTGGACGGCCTGGATGCTGCCATCGAGCATTGCAACAACTGGTCGTCCAAGCACACCGAAGCGATCGTCACCGAAGACTACAGCGCCGCCCTGCGCTTCCTGCGCGAAGTGGATTCCTCGTCCGTGATGGTGAACGCTTCCACGCGTTTTGCGGACGGCTTCGAATACGGCCTGGGCGCCGAAATCGGCATTTCCAACGACAAGCTGCATGCGCGCGGCCCGGTCGGCCTGGAAGGCCTCACCTCCCTCAAGTACGTGGTGTTCGGCCACGGCGAGGTACGTAAATAAAGGAACTCCATGCTCTGGGTTAAAGCGCTGCACATCGTCTTCATCGTCTCCTGGTTCTCCGGCCTGTTCTACCTGCCGCGCATCTTCGTCAATCTGGCGATGGAAGTGCCGGGCCCCGCCACCGAGCGCCTCTTGACGATGGGCCGCAAGCTGTACCGCTTTACCTCGATGCTGGCCGTGCTGGCCGTGGTGTTCGGCGTCTGGCTCATGTGGCTGCAATACGGCGGTCAGCCGGGCGGCATGAAGCTACCGGGCTGGCTGCACGCCAAGCTGGCCTTCGTGGTGCTGGTGCTGGGCTACCACCACGCCTGCGGCTCCCTGCTGAAAAAATTTGAACGTGGCGTGAACCAACGCAGCCACGTGTTTTACCGCTGGTTCAATGAAGTGCCTGTGCTGATGCTGCTGGCGATCGTGATCCTCGTGGTCGTCAAGCCATTCTGAAAGGTCTTCCATGACATCTTATTTCTGCCCATGCCCGCGCGGCATGGAAGCGGCGCTGGCTGAAGAACTGGGCGAAATCGCCCAGGGCAGCCCGACGCTGAAAGTCCACAACCAGGTGCCGGGCGGCGTGCACTGCTCGGGCGACCTGTACGACGCCTACCGCATCAACCTGCATTCGCGCATCGCCTCGCGCGTGCTGATGCGCATGGCCGTCTGCCACTACGACAACGAGAACGACATCTACGACCTGGTGCTGGGCACGGCCTGGGAAGAATGGTTCGGCATCGACCACACCATCCGTGTGGATGTCACCGCCATCAAGTCGCCCTTGAAGTCGCTGGAATTCATCACGCTGAAGATCAAGGACGCCGTGTGCGACCGCTTCCGCGACATGTACAACAAGCGCCCGTCGGTCGACACGCGCGAACCGGACATGCGCATTGTCGGCTTCCTCGACCAGCGCCAGTTCATCATTTATCTGGACACCTCGGGCGAAGCGCTGTTCAAGCGCGGCTGGCGCAGCGAAACGGGCGACGCGCCGCTGCGCGAAAACCTGGCGGCCGGCCTGCTGCGCGTGGCGGGCTGGAAACCGGGCATGCCGCTGTTCGACCCGATGTGCGGTTCCGGCACCATCCTGTGCGAAGCGGCGCAGATGGTGCAGGGCATCCCGCCCGGTGCACGGCGCCGCTTTGCATTCGAGAAGTTCTATGATTTCGATCCACAGCCATGGGAAGAGATGAAGGCGGCCATCAAGCCGCGTCCTCTGCCGACTGAGCCAACCATTTTCGGTTCCGATATTTCGGGCGATATGGTGGCGATGGCGCGCCACAACCTGAAGAGCGCGGGCATCCTGTTCGACGTGCCGCTGAAGCAGATCGAAGCGCAGCAGGTGCAGGCGCCGACGGCGGAACCGGGCATTTTGCTGACCAACCCGCCGTACGGCGAGCGGATTGGCGTGCGCGGCGACGCGTCGCTGGAAGAGGACGAGCTGGCGAAGTCGTTTTATGCCGCGTTCTCCGGCACGCTCAAGCAGCGCTTTGCCGGCTGGACGGCCTACTTCTTCACGGCAGACCTGGGCCTGCCCAAGCTCCTGCGCCTGAAAGAGGCCCGCAAGACCCCATTCTTCAACGGCGCGCTGGAATGCCGCCTGTTCCGCTTCGACATGGTCGCCGGCTTCAACCGCAAAACCACGGGAACCACGGGGTCAGGAACCACGGGGTCAGATCCGACATTCGTACAAGAGTCTGCTTCCGGCGCCCCGGCGCGCGCAGACCAGGGGCTGGGGTCAGATCCGACATTCGGACAAAAGCGCGGCCGTGAGGCCGGCGCCGAGCAGAGCGCGGCGCAGGAGGCGGCTAAGCCAGCCAGCGCGGCTGCGGCACCGGTAGCACCGGCTGCCGCTGGTCCGTGGGCGGGGGCGAAGGCGGGCGGAGGGTCAAGCGCAACGGGAAGTGCATCGGGCGCGTCCACCGGCGGCGCTACATCGGATGCCGGCGATGCGCCGGAGCCGGCCAAGATGCGGCGAGCGCCGGCACCCGCCACGCAGCCGGCGCGCCAGGCAAGGCCGACCTTGTCGCGGCCGCCGCGTCCACCGCGCAAGGGGAGCTGATTTCTCATGATGCCCCAGCCGCCAGCGAGCGTTCCTGCCGATCCTGAAGCCGACGTTCCCTCACCTGAAGTACCGCATCGCAAGCCGCTGGGGCCTGCCGCACTGGCGACAGTGCTGGCCGGGCTGTCCATGCTCGGCCCGTTTTCCATCGACGCTTATCTCCCTGCTTTCCCCAACATCCAGGCCAGCCTCAACGCCACAGCGGTCGAGGTCCAGCAATCGCTGACAGCCTACCTGCTGGCCTTTGCCGGCATGGTGCTGTGGCACGGCGCGCTGTCCGATGCGTTCGGACGCCGCAACGTCATCCTGGTCAGCCTGGTCACTTTCTGCATCGGCACCTTCGGCTGCGCCGCCGCGCACAGCGTGCAATACCTGTGGGTATTCCGCGTGATGCAGGGCGTGTCGGCCGGCGCCGGCGTGGTGGTCGGCAGGGCCATCATCCGCGACCTGTATGCGGACGCCGCCGCCGCAAGGCTGCTGTCGATGGTGACCATGATTTTCTCCATCGCCCCCGCCGTGGCGCCCGTGATGGGCGGCTTCATCGTGAAGTATTCCGACTGGCGCAGCATTTTCCTGTTCCTGGTCGGCTACACCATCCTGCTGTTCGTGGTGTGCTACCGCCGCCTGCCGGAAACGCTGCCGCCGCACAAGCGCCATGCCTTCAATCCGCGCTTCCTGTGGACCAGCTACCGCACGATTTTGTCCTCGCCGCTTTTCCATTTGAAGACAGGCGTGGTAGCGCTAAATTTCTGCGGCCTGTTTGTCTACATCTCCGCCGCGCCGATTGCGCTGCCGGAGCAGTTGCACCTTGGCCCGGACCAGTTCGCGTGGCTGTTCGTGCCTGCCGTGTCGGGCATCTTCCTCGGTGCACTGGCCGCCAACCGCATCGCCGGCAAATGGAGCTTCGCGCGCCAGATCCGCTTCGGCTTCGCTTTCCTGCTGACGGCCGCCGCGGTGAATGTGCTGTACCACCTATTCCTGCCGCCCGCCCTGCCGTGGAGCACTTTGCCGATCTTCTTCTACACCTTCGGCATGTCGGTCGTCGCCCCGGGCGCCACATTGCTGGCGCTGGACCTGTTCCCGCACATCCGCGGCACGGTCGCCTCCTGCCAAAGTTTTGCCGTCACCCTGCTGGCCGCCGTGATTGCAGGCGTGATTGCCCCGGCGCTGTCGCACTCCATACTACTGTTGGCCTGCGCCCAATTGTGCTTTACGGTAACAGCCCTCGGATTATGGTTGACGTCGCGCGTGGTCAAGCGCATGCTATCGTCCCAATGAAAGAATAACAGCAACATTGTTTTATTTTTAACAATAATCCCTCTTAGTACGTTAATAAATGCAACAAAGTGTCGCCGGGAATTTGTATTGCCGATAAGTTATAGTATATTTATGTTAATGTGCATTTGAGATTGCAAGCGGGAAATGCACGGTAAAGCTGTTACTGTTTAAAGAATTGAACAGGCGCCCCATGTGCTAGGCGCCGATTTTTTACGTCACCTTGGCGCCAAGATGCATCAACCTGATCATGACATCCGCAATCGCTTGCTGATCGCGCGTCTGCCGGCCATGCCGCAGATTCTCATCAAGCTGATTGAGCTGCTGCAAGCCGACGACGCCGGCATGCCGGAGTTGGCCGCGCTGATCGCCAAGGATGCCGGGATGACGTCCAAGATCCTGTCGGTGGCCAACAGCTCGGCCTACCAGCGCCACAGCCGTTCCGTAGGCCTGGAGCAGGCCCTGGTGTCGCTCGGCACGGACATGATCAAAACGCTGGTGATCAGCGAATCCGTGTTCCAGACCTTCAACAACTTCCCGCACTCCGGCAGCACCGATCTGCGCGCGTTTTGGAAAGGTTCCCTTACCACTGCCGTGATCGCGCGCGACATCGCCCGCGCCATGGATTACCCGCACGTGGAAGAAGCCTATCTGGCCGGCCTGCTGCACAATGTCGGCCGCCTGGCCCTGCTGTCCACCGCGCCGAAGGAATACGCCTACAACTTCACCGCGCGCGACGACGAAGACCTGTGCGCCGTCGAGCAGCGCACCCTGGAAATCACGCACACCGAAGCGGGCGCCTGGCTGATCGAACGCTGGAACCTGGATTCCTTCCTGGCCGACTCGGTGCTGTATCACCACGAGCCGGTCACGCGCCTGGAGTCCGCGCATCCCCTGATCCGCATCGTGCGCCTGGCGCACCACCTGTGCTACCACGATGGCGACGCCGACGAAGCAGCCGCGCTGTGCGGCCTGGATGCGACCCAGCTGGACGCCTTCGTGAAGTCGGCTGCGCGCCAGGTGCTGAAGTCCGCCGAATACCTGGGCATCGACCTGACCGGCGCCGACGACATCGTGGCGCCGCCCGCCGTGGCGCCCACGCCGGCCGATCCCGTGCAGGCGCGCCTGCAGGAAGAAGTGCGCAATATGGTGCTGGTGTCCGAAATGGGCCAGACCTTCGCGCGCCAGCAGGGCGAAGCCTCGATGCTGGAAGCGATGGCGCGTTCGGCGCGCATCCTTTTCGATTTCGACACCACCGTGCTGCTGCTGGAGAATCCTACCGGCCATGCGCTGGAAGGCTTCGGCACCGGAGAAGCCCAGCAGCGTCTGGCCGAATTCTCCATCCCGCTGAACAAGGGCGGTCTGATCGCGGACGCCGCCGCCGAGCGCAAAATGGCCTTTGCCACGCGCGGCGCGCAGCCGCTGACCATCGCGGAAGAGCAGCTGTTCCGCATCCTCGGCACCGACTCCATGGTGTGCCTGCCGCTGGTGACCGGCCAGCGCTGCCTGGGCGTGCTGGTGGGCGGTGCGGGCACCTGGCAGCTGCCGTCCTACCAGAAGCGCGAGCGCTTCCTGCAATCCTTCGGCACGCAAGCCGCGGCTGCGCTGGAAACGGCGATCTCGGAACGCGGCCATGCACGGCGCCAGGTGGCGCATGTGGCCGAGGAATACCGCGAGGCGTCGCGCCGCGTGGTGCACGAGGTGAACAACCCGCTGTCGATCATCAAGAACTACCTGTCGGTGCTGGATGCCAAGCTGGCGCGGCGCGAGCCGGTGGTGTCCGAAATGTCGATCCTGAACGAAGAGATCGACCGCGTCGGGCAGTTGATCCACGGCCTGGCCGACCTGCAGCCGACCGACACCGGCAGCGTGACCCATATCGGCCGCGTGGTGGACGATGTGCTGCGCCTGTTCCGCGCCACCGACTTCGTGCCGGCCTCGGTGCAGCTGATCCTGCGCATGCTGGAAGAGCCGAACGAAATCGACGGCGACGCCGACCTGCTGAAGCAGATCCTCGTCAATCTGATCAAGAACTCGGTGGAAGCCATGCCGGACGGCGGCCGCATCGAGATTTCCAATCGCGGGCTGGTCAACCGCGAACGCAAGCTGTATGTGGAACTGGTGGTGGCGGATAGCGGTCCTGGCCTGTCGGCCGAGGTGCTGGCCAATCTGTTCACCGCCGTGAAGAGCAGCAAAGAGGGCAAGCACCACGGGCTGGGGCTGTCCATCGTTCACAGCCTTGTCAAGCGCCTGGGCGGCGAGATTACTTGCCGCAGCGGCGCCACGGGTACTACTTTTGAAATCTTGCTGCCGGCCCGGGGCAGCAACAGCCAGATCGCGACCGTGCAGGCGCGCGTGATGGATTCCGTATAAGGCCATGATGAACCCGACGAACCCGAACCCACTCATGGCGTCCGACGGCGGTTTAGTTCCGCCGGCCCCCGAGTTCCAGCCTCGCCTGCTGCTGGTGGATGACGAGCCCCGTCTCCTGACGTCCCTGTATGAACTGCTGCGCGGCCACGACTACCAGCTGGTGACCGCCTCCTCGGGCAGCGAAGCGCTGACCCACCTGAACCGCCTGCAATTTGACCTCGTGCTGCTCGACCTGCGCCTGCCGGACATGAGCGGCCACGAGATCATGGACTTCATCAACGCCAAGGACATCGATGCCGACGTGATCGTGATGAGCGGCGAAGCCGGCATCGACGCCGCCATCGGCGCGCTGAAGCGCGGCGCCTACGATTACCTGCGCAAGCCGTACAACCCGCCGGAGCTGCTGAAGACCGTCGAGAACGCGCTGCAGAAGCGCCGTCTCGCGGTGGAAAACCGCCGTATCGGCCAGCGTCTGGAAAACTCGGAGAAGATGTACCGCTATCTGGTGGACTCTTCGCCGGACATCATCTACACCCTGAACCACGAGGGCTGCTTTACCTTCGTCAACGACCGCGCCTACCAGCTGCTGGGCTTTACGCGCGAAGAACTGCTGGGCAAGCACTACTCCATCCTGGTGCACGACGAAGACCAGGAACGCGCCCGCTATGTGTTCAACGAGCGCCGCGTCGATGAACGCGCCTCGCGCAATGTGGAGCTGCGCCTGAAGTGCAATTCCGGCGTCGGCGCCGACCGCACCTTCAACAACACGCTGATGACGATCTCGCTGAATGCGATCGGCATGCACGTGCCGGGCGCGGAAGTGGAGAAGCACGAATTCTTCGGCACTTACGGTGTGGCGCGCGACATCACGGACCGCAAGCGCGCCGAGGAGATGATTTCCTACCAGGCCTACCACGACATCCTGACCGACCTGCCGAACCGCATGCTGTTCAAGGACCGCCTGGGACTGGCCGTGATCCAGGCCAAGCGCAAGCTGACCGAACTGGCGGTGATGTTCGTCGACCTGGACCGCTTCAAGCTGGTCAACGACACGCTGGGCCACGTGAAGGGCGACGAGCTGCTGCAGCAAGCCGCGCTGCGCCTGAAGGAATGCCTGCGCAAGGGCGACACGCTGGCGCGCCAGGGCGGTGACGAATTCACCATCGTGCTGCCGGAGCTGCGCGACCGCGCCGATGCGAAAGCGATCGCCGACAAGTTCCTGGAAGTGCTGCAGAAGCCTTTCGATCTGGACGGCCACATCGTGCACATCTCGGCCTCCATCGGTATCGCTATCTATCCGGGCGACGGCGAGAGCATCGAGGAACTGCTGCGCCATGCCGACATCGCCATGTACCAGGTGAAGGCGCTGGGCAAGAACGGCCACAGCTTCTACCACTCCTCGATGCAGGACATGTCGCACCAGAAGATTGCGCTGGAACAGTCGCTGCGCAAGGCGCTGGAGCACAACGAACTGGAAATGTATTACCAGCCGCAGATCGACGTGGCCACCGGCCGCATCATCGGCGCCGAGGGCCTGATGCGCTGGAACCATCCGCAGCGCGGCCTGCTGTCGGCTGGCGAATTCCTGCCGTTCGCGGAAGAGAATGGCCTGATGCTGCCGATCTCGGACTGGATGATCGGCGCGCTATGCCGCGACCTGCTGATGTGGAATGCGGCCGGCGGTGACACCATCCGCCTGTCGCTCAACCTGTCCCCGCAGTATTTGGACCGCGGCGATTTCTTCGAGAAGATGCGCGGTGCGCTGCAGCGCTACGGTATTTCGCCGGCGCAGATCGAGGTGGAGATTACCGAGAATATCTGCATCCGCAATCCGCAGTACGCCATCGAGCAGTTGAACAAGCTGTGCCAGCTGGGCGTATCGGTGGCGATCGACGATTTCGGCACGGGTTATTCCTCGCTGTCCTACCTGCACCGCTTCCCGATCCACACCATCAAGATCGACCAGAGCTTCGTCAAGGAGATCCACGACGAGCATGGGCACTATCCGGTGATCCTGGCCATCATCTCCATCGCGCGCGGTCTGGGCCTGCATCTGGTGGCGGAAGGCGTGGAGACCGAGGTGCAGGCACGCTACCTGCAGGCCAATGGCTGCTCCACCATGCAGGGCTATCTGTACTACCGTCCGATTTCGCTGTCGTCCTTCATCAACGTGCTGCAGACGCAGAACCAGATCGAAGGTGCGGCTGAAGTGCCGGGCGCGCGCGTCGTCGCCATCCAGGCCTGAGCCACCCATGCAGCGCTACACGCCCAGCGAAGCAGAAGCCTCCGCGGCCACCAACTACACGGCGGAATACCTGCGTGTACGCGATCTCGCCGAGCGCGGCGTGCCGAACGCCCAGCACAGCCTGGGCTTCATGTATTTCAACGGCCAGGGCGTGGCGCAGAGCTATGAGCTGGCCGCGGCCTGGTATCGGCAGGCCGCCAATGCAGGGCTGGAGCATGCGCAGTACAACCTTGGCGTGATGTACCAGAAGGGCCAGGGCGTCGATCCGGACTACACGGAAGCGGCGCGCTGGTATCAGCTGGCGGCGGAGCAGGGCTATGCCGCCGCGCAGTACAACCTGGGCTGGCTGTACGCCAAGGGCCAGGGTATCGAACAGGACACCGAACAGGCGCGCCACTGGTTCGCCAAGGCTGCCGAGCAGGGCGACGCGGGTGCGCAGAACAACCTGGGCATGATGTACGACACCGGCAAGGGCGTGCCGCAGGACTTCCGCCAGGCCATCATGTGGTATCGCCGCGCGGCGGAGCAGGGCTATGCGCGCGCCCAGTTCAATCTCGGCCTGCGCTATGCGAACGGACAAGGCGTGCAGCAGGATGTACAGCAAGCCATGTCATGGTTCCGCAAGGCGGCAGAGCAAAAATACGCGCCGGCCCAGTTCAATCTCGCGCTGCGCTACGACAAGGGCGACGGCGTGCCGCAGGACAGCCCGAAAGCCATCAAGTGGTACACGGCGGCGGCCGAGCAAAATCATATGAGCTCCCAGTTCAATCTGGGCCTGATCTACGACAATGGCCACGGCGTGCCGCGCGATGAGCAGCTGGCGCTGGCCTGGTATCGCCGCGCGGCGGATCAGGGCCACGCGGCGGCGCAGAACAACCTGGGCCAGCGCTATGACCATGGCCAGGGCGTGGTGCAGGACTATGCCGAAGCGGCCAGCTGGTACCGCAAGGCGGCCGATCAGGGTTTCCCGGCGGCGCAATACCATCTGGGCATGCTGTTCGACGCGGGCCATGGCGTGAATGCCGACCCGCACGAAGCCATTTTCTGGTATCGCAAGGCGGCCGATCAGGGCCATCTGCGTGCGCAATTCGACCTTGGCCTGCGCTATGAAACAGGGCAGGGCGTGCCGCTCGATCTGCGCAAGGCGATCGCTTGGTATCTGCGCGCGGCGGAACAGGATTACGCTGCCGCCCAGTACATGCTGGGCCAGCTCTACGACCGCGACGACGGTCCCGTGCCGGACATCTTGCAGGCCAACGCCTGGTACCGCAAGGCCGCCGAGCAAGGCCACACGCTGGCTCAGTTCACGCTGGCCCTGCGCTACGACAATGGCCAGGGCGTGCCGCGCGATTTCGCCGCCGCGCTGCAGTGGTATGTGGCCGCCGCCCGCCAGGGCCATGGCCGTGCGCAGCTCAACGCTGGCTTGATGTACCTCAGCGGCCAGGGCGCACCGTCCGACGTGCCGCAAGCCTACCGCTGGCTGTCGCTGGCGGAACGCGCCGGCGTTCAAGGCGCCGCGCGCTACACCGCACAAGCCGCCGCCCGCCTCAACGCCAGCCAACTAGCGCAGCTGCGCGCCCACCCCGACCTGCTGCCTGCTTAAAAACCCACGGCGTAACCCTGGTGTCTGCCACGGCGTGGCAGACACCTGCTTCTGCCTTGGGTTTCCGGCAGTGTCGCGTAATCCCCACGCTCAAGGGGAGCATTTGATCGCTCAATCCGGTGATTGAAACCCGTGCCGCTCCTCTGGCGCGACTGAAAGTGCAGCGATCAGTACCGATCAAGTTTATGAGTTGTTTGCTCACTGCTGAAAAAAGCGGCGTGGTGCGCCATACACTCCTTGCAACAACAACAGGGAGGAGACAGGATGGAGTACCGCAATCGTATGGCGCTGGCCGTAGCACTTGCAGTCGCCAGCATGGCCGCCAGCGCGCAGGAAGAGAACGTGGTTGTCGTATCGGGCTTCCGCGCCAGTTTGAACAGCGCCTTGAACACCAAGAAGAACAGCGACGGAATCGTCGATGTGATCAAGGCCGAAGATATCGCCAAATTCCCGGACGCGAACCTGGCCGAATCGCTGCAGCGCGTGCCGGGCGTGTCGCTGTCGCGCGGCGACGGTGGCGAGGGCAAGCAGATTACCGTGCGTGGCCTGAACGCAGGCTTTACGCGGGTGCGCATCAACGGCATCGAAGGCGTGACCGCCACCGGCGCATCGGACATCAACGGCAGCACCAACCGCGGGCGCGGCTTCGACTTCAGCGTATTCGCCTCCGAACTGTTCAACAGCCTGGAAGTGCGCAAGACCGCCGAAGCGGCCGTGGAAGAAGGCTCGCTGGGCGCCACCGTCGACCTGCGCACCGCGCGTCCCTTCGACTTCAAGGGCCGCACCTTCAGCCTCGGAGGGCAGGAGTTCCACAACGACCTGTCGCGCAAGACCGAACCGCGCCTGACCGCGCTGGCGTCCGACCGCTGGACCACCAGCTTCGGCCAGGTCGGTGCACTGATCTCCGCCGCCTACTCCAAGCGCACCGCAACGGAAGAAGGCTATGAAGCCGTGGAGCTGCTGAGCGCCAACCAGGACGGCGGCTTCTGCTCGCCGCTTAGCTATAGCCCTCAGAATCCGGGCAACACGCCCGCCAAAGGCATCGATGCGGCGAATTGCGGCACGGGCGTGCCGCGTACCTCCAGTACCGCCGCCTACAATGACGTGATGGGCCGCACCGACGATTACGGCGGCACGGTCGCCAATCCGGCGCCGGGCTCGGGCGCATTTGCGCCGCGTATTCCGCGCTATCGCCGCTCGGAAACCCAGTATGAACGCAGCGGCATCACGGGCTCGCTGCAATGGCGTCCGGATTCGCACACCGAACTGGCTTACGACTTCCTGGGCGGTAAATTCGTCAACAACCGCTACGACAACTACATCGAAGCGATTTCGTTCGGCCGCAGCCTGGGCCAGTCCAACGGCAAGCCGCAGACCTCGATCGTGGACGCGCACTTCGACCAGAACGGCAGCTGGGACTATGGCAAATTCAACGCCGTCGACATCCGCACCGAGGGCTTGCTGGACAAGTACACCACGCTGTTCCGCCAGAACGTGCTGTCCGGCCGCCACGATTTCAGCGACCGCTTCAAGGTCGACTTCCTGACCGGCAGCTCGATCTCCGACCTGGACGAACCGGTGCGCGCCACCGTGCAGTGGGACGCGCCGAATATCAATAACTTCTCCTGGGACTTCCGCAACAACCGCAATGTGCCGACACTGAACTTCGGCATGGACGTCACCAACCCGAACGCCTTTACCTTCGCGCCGCAGGAGGCGGACGGCACCTTCCACGGCCAGTTCGTGGGCCGCTATCTGCACACCAAGAACAAGCTGACCACGCATGCCATCAATGGCAGCTTCGAGGTGAACGACAACATCACGCTGCGCGGTGGCTTCTCCAAGCGCGCCAACACCTGGACCAATATCGAGATCGGTTCCGGCGGCAATGGTCTGGCGCTGCCGGCAGGCGTGACGCTGGCCAGCGTGTCGCGCCAGATCGACAACTTCGGCAGCGGCCTTGGCGGCACGGGCGTGCCTACGTCGTGGGCTGCGGTGGACCTGCAGAAGTTCCTCGGCGTGTACAACATCGAGTGCCATTGCGCCGCCGTGCCGGGTTCGGAATACAACTACCTGGCGCAGGCCAATCGCGGCGTGGATGAATCGATCAAGGCCTTGTTCGCCATGGTGGACTTCAAGTACGACGTGTTTGGCATTCCGCTGCGCGGTAATGTGGGTGTGCGCGGCGCCGACACCACGGCCACCTCCTTCGCGCTGGTGAATGCGAACAACGCGCTGCAGCCGGTGACGGTGGAGCACAAGTACCGCGACTACCTGCCGGCGCTGAACGTGACGGCCGAACTGCCGCGCGATGTGCTGGTGCGCTTCTCGGCCGGCAAGACGGTGGCGCGTCCCGAATACACCGACCTGGCGCCATCGGCCACCTTGAGCACCCAGAGCCAGACGGTCAGCATCGGCAATCCGAACCTGGACCCGATCCGCGCCAAGACCGTCGACGTGCAGGCCGAGTGGTACTACCAGAAGAACGCCATGGTTTCGCTGGGCTACTTCTACAAGGACATCGGCACCTTCATCCAGGGCGTGTCCGAACGTGCCGTGTTCTCCTCGCTCGGTCTGCCGGATTCCGTGCTGCTGGGCGGTGGCTGCAGCATTACGGGCGGCACGCCGGCCTGCCCGACGCTCCCAAGCACCACCGTGGTGGTGAACCGCAAGGTCAACACGCCGGGCGGTCCGCTGCGCGGCTATGAATTCAACTGGCAGGCGCCGTTCAGCTTCCTGCCTGGGTTCTGGAGCAATTTCGGCGCGCTGCTGAACTACACCCACGTCGATTCGAAGATCACCTACATCACGCGGGTGGACAATCCCAATACGGCCGCCAATGAGCAGCTGACCCAGGTCGCCAACTTCACGGGTCTGTCGCCAAATGCCCACAACATCACGCTGTATTACGAGGACCAGAAGTTCAGCGCGCGTGTCTCGGCGGCGCACCGCTCGTCGTATCTGCTGAACGTGCTGGGTAATGTGGCGGGCCACGACTTCACCATTGTCGATGGTTCGACCAACGTGGACTTCAGCGTTTCCTACAACATCACGCCGCAGCTGCGCGTGTCGCTGGAAGGGCAGAACCTGACCGACGAACCGCTGCGCTATGGCCGCGATTCGCAGCGTAACGATACGCTGCTGTATGTGCATTCGGGCCGTTCTTTTGTGGCAGGCCTGAGTTACAAGTTCTGACAACTCTGGCGGGATTGATCGACTGTTGGTAGTAAGATAGCAAGATCAATTTCGTCCGGAGTGTGTGATGAAACCTGCGATCTTCGGCGCTGGCCTGCTTCTGGCAGCCAGCGCTTTCGCCGCCGATCCCCTGGCGGCGCTCAGCAACAAGGAAGCCAGCGGCGGCCTGAAAGCGGCGCTGGAAGCCGGATCTTCGGCCGCTGTCGCCAAACTGGGCGTCGACGGCGGCTTCCTCAATAACGAAAAAGTTCACATCCCCCTGCCGAAAATTCTGGAGAAGGCGCGCCCGCTGATCGCCATGACGGGCCGCGGCCAGCAGCTGGACGAACTGGAAACCGCCATGAACCACGCCGCCGAGCAGGCCGTCCCCATGGCCAAGCCGCTGCTGGTGAACGCCGTCAAATCGATGACGGTGGATGACGCCAAGCGCATTCTGACCGGCGGCGATACCTCGGTCACGGACTTCTTCAAGGAGAAGACCTCGGCGCCGCTGGCCGCCAAATTCCTGCCCATCGTGAAGGGCGTCACCGACCGCTCCAAGCTCTCCGGCCAGTTCAATGCTGCGATGGGGCAGGCGGGCAAGCTGGGCCTGGCGGCAGGCGACAGCGCCACCGTGGAAGGCTACGTCACCCAGCGCGCGCTGGATGGCTTGTACCTGATGATTGCAGAAGAAGAGAAGAACATCCGCCGTGACCCGCTGTCCTATGGCAGTGCGGCGATCGGCAAGGTATTCGGACTGTTGAAATAGGGAGGCAGCAATGGGTATTTTCGATACGCTGGCAGGGCAGGTGCTTGGCCAGTTCTCTGGCGGCAGCCATCCGGAAGGCATGTTTGAAGCAGTCGGCGCCATGCTGACCGACCCGCGCACCGGCGGCCTGCAAGGGATGGTGACGGCTTTTGAGCAGGGCGGCATGGGCGGCGTGGTCGCCTCCTGGATCGGCACCGGCGAGAACCTGCCGATCAGCGCCGAGCAGTTGCAGGCGGTGCTGGGCAACGAGCAGGTGCAGGCTATCGCCACCCGTCTTGGCTTAAGCACGGAGCAGGTATCCGCGCATCTGGCGCAGCTGCTGCCGCAGGTGGTCGACAAGCTCACGCCAGGCGGCACAATTCCCGACAGCCGTGGTGCCCTGGACAGCCTGTTTGGCGCGCGCTCCTGAATAGCAAATAGCAATTTAGTTTTCATTATTTGCAATATTGCCCTGTGGCATCTTATAATTGATGCACCACAACCACCTTAGGGCAGAATAATGAAAACCGTGTTATTGGCGATGGCCGCAACCGCGGCGCTGGCAGGCTGCGCCACCGAGAGTCATCAGGCTTTGCAAGTGCCAACCGTGGCCAGCGCTGCGCGTCCTTACACCGGCCCGCGTACCCTGGTCGCGGTCGGCAAATTCGATAACCGCTCGAGCTTCATGCGCGGCGTGTTCTCGGACGGCGTTGACCGTCTGGGCGGCCAGGCCAAGACCATTCTGATCTCCCATCTGCAGCAAACCAACCGCTTCAATGTCCTGGACCGCGACAATATGGCGGAACTGCAGCAGGAAGCAGGCTTCAAGAAGCAAAGCCAGAACATCAAGGGCGCAGACTTCGTCGTCACCGGCGACGTGACCGAGTTCGGCCGCAAGGAAGTGGGCGACCATCAGCTGTTCGGCCTCGCCGGCCGCGGCAAGACCCAGGTTGCTTACGCCAAAGTGACCCTGAACGTGGTGAATATCGCGACCTCCGAAGTGGTGTACTCCGCCGGCGGCGCGGGCGAATACAGCCTGTCCAACCGCGAAGTGCTGGGCTTTGGCGGCACCGCAAGCTACGACGCAACCCTGAACGGCAAGGTGCTGGACCTGGCCATGCGCGAAGCGGTTGAGCGCCTGGTGGCCGGCATGGAAGGCGGCGCATTCAACCTGCGCGAGGCCCGTCAATGAAATTGGTGAAGATTACTTTGACGCTGGCTTGCGCCATGACGCTGGCTGCGTGTAACCACACCCAGACCATGTACCAGTGGGAGAGCTACCAGCCGCAGGTGTATCAGCACTTCAAAGGCGAGAAGAGCCCGAACGAGCAGATCGACGTGCTGCAGAAGGATCTGCAAAAGATCGCCTCGCAGGGCAAGACGCCGCCACCGGGCTATCACGCGCATCTGGGCCTGTTGTACTCCATGGTTGGCAACGCGGACCAGATGGCCGCCGAGTTCCAGACCGAGAAGCAGCTCTTCCCTGAGTCTGCGGCCTATATGGACTTCCTGCTGAAGAATACGAAGAAGGCGGCAAACTGATATGTTGAAAAAGACCCTGAAACTGGTGGCTTGCCTGCTGCCTGCACTGTTCTTCGTCGGCTGCGCCACGCAAAAGACGCCTTACGACTACACAGCTTTCAAGGCTAGCAAACCACGCTCCATTGTGGTGCTGCCGCCGCTGAACGAGTCGCCCGAAGTCATCGCGACGTACGGCATGCTGTCGCAAGTGAGCTTCCCGCTGGCTGAATCGGGCTACTACGTGATGCCGGTGGCGCTGGTCGATGAGACCTTCAAACAGAATGGCCTGACCACGGCTGCCGATATTCATTCGGTCGACGTGAAGAAGCTGCACGACATCTTCGGCGCCGATGCTGCGCTGTATGTGACGGTGACCAATTATGGTTCGACCTACAACGTCATCAGCAGCAACGTGATCGTGTCCGCCAAGGCCAAGCTGGTGGACCTGAAGACCGGTGCCGAGATCTGGTCCGGTGCGGCGACCGCGTCCAGCGCCGAAACGCAGAACAATCAGGGGGGCGGCCTGATTGGCGCACTGGTGGCTGCGGCAGTGAAGCAGATCATCAATAGCGCGACTGACTCGTCCTGGCCAATCGCCGGCGTTGCAAGCAACCGCCTGCTGTCTGCCGGCATGCAGAATGGCATCCTGTACGGCCCGCGTTCCCCGAACTACGGCAAGCTGCAGTAATCCCTCCAGCGCATTTCCGCTTCAACGGCGGAAATGCGCTTCAATCTCTTCCAGCGTTTTCCCCTTCGTTTCCGGCAGCAGGAAAGCCGCGGTCAGGAAATAAATCACCGTGCAGCCAGCCCAGAAGAAGAACATTGCGGCGTAGCCGTAATGCCCCACCGTCGGCAGAAACACTGCCGCAATGACCGTCGATACAAACTGATTGATCAGCAGGGCGATGCTCATGCCGTTGGAGCGGATGCGCGTCGGCATCAGCTCGGACAGGGCCAGCCACACGCACACGCCCGGCCCTATCGCGAAACTGGCGACGAACAGGCAGATGGCGGCGGTTACCTGCCAGCCGTGTGCTGACGACGGCACGCTGCCCGTTTGTGCGCGCTCAATGCGCAGCGGAGCGTTGCGGCCTTCTTCCGGATTGGCGAAAGGGTTCAGGTGCAGCTTGCGGAAGAAGGCGCCGATCACGCTGTCTTCCTGCACGGCGTCGGCACGCGTGAGGTGCAGCGTATCGTTGGTGCGCAGTGTGGCCACGTTGGCGAATGGGCCGTAGCTGTAAGCGACCGTGAGCTGCTGGGCGTTCGCGTCACCGAGGGCGCGCAGGGTTTCCGTATCGAGACGCAGCGTGAGGCTGTCACCCTGCACTTGCTGCGCGACCCTGGCGCGCACGTCCTGCTGGCCGCTCTCCGCACTGCGGAACAGCAGGCCTGCTGCCAGCAGGGCGATCACGATACCGCCGCTGCCCAGCATCAGCAGGAACTTGCGGCCCTTGCGGTCGACCAGTGCGACCGCGGCAATCGTCATCGCGGCATTCAGCACTTTCAGTCCGACGTCCGCCATATTCGCCGTGGCGCCGGGCAGGCCGGCCTGGTTCAGGATATTCACCACATAAGCCAGCACGGAGTTGATGCCGGTCGCCTGCGTGCAGGCCAGCACCAGACAGGCGAGCAGGAAGGGCATCACATAGCGCCGGCTGAGCAGCGGGTCTGCTGCGGCGTCGGCGGCCGTATGCTCGCGCTGCGGCTGGGCGGTCGCGGCAGACGCGCTCGGGGCCTGCGCGGCGGCGTTAGCGGCACTGGCGGCATGCCCGCGCTGTGGTTGAGTGCCTGCTGCGGAGGCGCTTGCGGCTGTAGGGCGGCCGCGCTGGGGAAGGGCTGCTGCGGCGTCCAGCATTTCGCGCAGTTCGGCGTCGGCTTCGGCGGCGGCGCGGGTGCGCAGCAGGGCCTGGCGGGCGGCGTCGTTGCGGCCGCGGCGTACCAGCCAACGCGGCGACTCTGCCAGCAGCAGGCTGCCAATGGTGAACACCAATCCCGGTGCAAGGCACATCCAGAAGATGCTGCGCCACGCACGATCGCGCGCGGCGAACAGCGCATCGGCGCGCGCGGCTTCGGACAGCACCTGCGCCGCCGCCGTAGCGCGATCGACATTCTGCGCCTGCACCAAACCGATAACTGCCGCAGCAACGAGGCCAATGGTCAGCAGCAGCTGGAACAAAGCCGCGCCGCGTCCGCGCTGGTCTGCGCGCAGGCACTCGGCCAGATACAGTGGCACCACCACGCCAATCAAGCCACCGCTGACGCCTTGCAGCAAGCGCCCAAGCAGCAGCGGCATATAACCATCGGCCAGCGCGATAATCGGAATGCTGATGGTGAACAGCGCGCCGGACAGCACCATCGCCCAGCGCCGTCCGATGGCATCGGCCACCGCGCCTGCAAACAGCGAAGACAGCACAGACCCCAGCAGCACCGCCGCCACGATGAAACTCAATTGCTGCGCGCTCAAACGCCAGGCCTGCGAAGCCGTCGACTCCAGATAAGGCAACGCACCGGCAATGATGCCAACGTCGATCCCGTACAGCAGCCCGCCCATGCCCGCGATGAACAGCAGATAGCGCATGGGCCAGGCAGGTGCACTGGTGGAGCCGGACAAAGTGGCAGCGTGCATGGGCACTCCTTTAAAGAATGGCTTCGCCTTCAACGAACACGGCGACTGGTTGCAAGTCCTGATCGAGTACAACGATATCGGCCCAGGCGCCGGGCGCGAGACGCCCGCGCTCAAGCTCGCCCAGATAGTCGGCCGGATATAGCGAGAGGCGGTTCGACGCATCAGCCAGGTCCAGGCCCAGGCTGACGAAATTACGCAGCGCCTGATCCATGGTCAGCACGCTGCCCGCCAGCGAACCGGTGGCAAGGCGCACGCAGCCCAGGCATTTGTAGACGCGCTGGGTGCCGAGCGAGTATTCGCCATCCGGCATGCCGGTAGCGGCAGTAGCGTCGGTGATACCATAGGCGCGAGGAATGGCGCGCAGTGCGGCGCGAATCGCGCCGGGATGCACATGCTGTAGATCCGGAATGATCTCGGCGTATTCGGCATGCGCCAGTGCCGCATCGACGATGCCGGGCTGGTAGTGGTCCATGCCCGTCATACCGTTGAACAGATGGGTGAAACCGGCGGCGCCTGCACGCAGGGCAGCCACGCCGGTGTCGTAATCGCCGGCCGAGTGGCCAATCTGCACGCGAATGCCCATCGCCGCCAGCTGCGGAATCAGCGCAAGGTGGCCATCCACTTCCGGCGCCATGGTCAGCACGCGGATCGGCGCGATGGCGTTAAAGTCTTGTACCAGTTCCAGCGTGGCCGGCATTACGTCAGGCGGCTGGGCGCCCAGACGGTGAATGCTGATGAAGGGGCCTTCCAGATGCACGCCCAGCATGCGCGCGCTGCGTGGAGGGCGTTCCGCCACCACGCGCGCCAGGCCGGAGAGGGCGCGGCGGATATCCGGTTCGTGCGCCGTCATGGTGGTGCCCAGCAGGGACGTGGTGCCGTGCCGCGCATGTTCCTGCGCCACGGTGGCGCCGGCATCGCCGCCGCGCATGATGTCCACGCCCGCCGCGCCATGCACGTGCAGGTCGACGAAGCCGGGAAGAATCGTCAGCGAGCTGTCGGCAGGACCTTCGGTGATATGGCGTATGCGCTGGTCAAATTCGATGCTGCCTGTGACCCAGCCGCCGGGAGTAAGGATTCTGCCGCTTAACACGCTCTATTCCGCTATGAGTAATTCGATGCCCAGCTTCTGAATGCCCTCGCGGTACTCGGGGCTGATGCTGGCATCGGTGATGATGGTATGCACGCGTTCCAGCTGCACGATGCGGTGCAGGCTCACGCGGCCGAATTTGGATGCGTCGGTGAGGACGATAATTTTCTTCGCGCGCTCGACCATCTTGTGGTTCAGGCTCGCTTCCGCTTCATGGTGGGTGGTCACGCCGAATTGCAGATCCAGACCATCCACGCCGAGGAAGAGTTTGTCGAAGTTGTAGGCTTGCAGACTGGCTTCCGCCTGGCTGCCCTGGATCGACAGCGACTGCTTGCGCAGCAGACCGCCCGTCAGGATCAGGTCCACACCCGGCGCATCGGCCAACTCCCACGCGATGTTCAGGCCATTGGTCATCACCGTCACCTCGTTGGCGCCGCGCAGGTGGCGCGCCAGCGAAATGGTGGTGGTGCCGGAATCGATGATGATGTTATCGCCCGGCTGCACCAGGCGCGCTGCCATGGCGCCGATGCGCTCCTTCTGTTCCTGGTTGATCGAATCCTTCTGGCGAATCGAGTGCTCAGCCGGCGGAATGCGATTCAGGATCGCGCCACCGTGGCTGCGCGTCGCCAGGCCCTGCGCCTCCAGCGCGCTCAAGTCGCTGCGGATCGTGACCGCGGACACGCCAAACTGTTCGACCAGATCGTTGACCTGGACGGACGCCTGGTTGACGAGCAGTTCGAGGATGGATTCGCGGCGTTGGCTGGTATTTCGCATGGTAACGGTTGGATCGGCGATGAAAACGTCGAGCTTAACAGATGGCTGGCTCCGGCAGGGAAGCCGTATTGCGGTTGCAGGCCCGCGCATACTGGGCCAGCACGCGGCCGATCTTATGCTGCAGTAGCTCACGCGCGTCGGCGCCCAACTGGCCTTGCAGCACGTCGAGGTATTGCTCCGGCAGATGCTGGCTCAGAAGCGGCAGCGGAATTTCTCGCGCATCCAGATTGGCGAACAGGCGTTCCACCGCAGCGGCCACTTCCGGCTCGCCCCAGTAATAACGGCAACGGTCGCTCAGGCCGTAGCGGCGCATGACGCGCTGCTCTTCGCTGGTGCCGGCGTAGTGCGCGCGCCAGTGCTGGGGCTTGGCCAGCATGACATCCTCCAGAATGCGCATCAGCTGCGAGCGCTCCGCTTCCGGCAGCAGCTCGTCTTCGATCTGGCACAGGGCCAGCAAGCCTTCGCGCAGCGCGAACGTCGCTGCCGGGCCGACCTTCAGGATGGCGAAGTGATCGCGCACCATGGCGTGCAGGCCGGTTTCGCGCTGGTAGTCCGTCGAATGCGCTTCGAACACGAGGCCCGGCTGATTCGCCACGAAGGCCGAGAGATCCACCGCTTGCGCCGCATCGTAGTGCTGGATATGGCTGGCGTCGAAGTCCACGCCCGGCTGCACGACCATGGCAATCACGCGCTTCCACGCATCGTGCAGGCCGGCTGCGGCGAAGGCCTGGCGGTGCACATCCAGTGTCTGCGCGGCAGCGGCGGGCAACGTTGGCGCGCCTGCATCGGCCAGTTCCGCTTCGCCACCGGGCACGGGCACTTCGGTGCCGATCACATACACCGGCGGCGGCAAGCCGGCGCCGGCAGCGGCGGCTTCGGCGACTGCGCACAGGCGCGCGGAGCGCCCGGCCACCACTTCATCGCTCAGGCGCTGCGGATCGTCCGCGCAGCGCATGCTGCAGTCGAGGTGTATTTTGTGGAAGCCTGCGCTTGCATAGGCGGCGATCAGGGTTTCGGCATGCGCCATGGCGATGGCGGCGTCCTGGCGCTGCCAGGCATTCGGGCCGAGGTGGTCGCCACCCAGCACCAGGCGCTCTTGTGGAAACTTTTCTTCCCTTGCCAGTTGCTGCACGTAGTCGCGGAACTGCGGCGGCGTCATGCTAGTGTAGCCGCCGAACTGATCGACCTGATTGGAGGTGGCTTCCACCAGGAGCAGCGTGCCGTAGCAAGCCGCCACGCGCATGGCCGCGCGCAGCACAATGGGATGGCTGCAGCACACGCTGTACAGGCCAACGGCTTCGCCGCGGCGATGCGCTTTCACAACCTGCAGAACAGGTGACAGGACTTCGTTCATGGATTTTCAGGCCTTGGTCAGTTGACGGGCAAGCAGGGCGGCGCCGCGTGCGCCTCCGGCGTCGCCGAAGCGCGGCGGCAGGATGGGTGGCACTTGCACGCCGCGGAAGAGATGCCGCTTGATGGCAGCGGGCAAGCGTTCATACAGGTGGGCGAGGTTCGAAAGCCCCCCGCCCAGCACGATGGCGTGCGGATCGTAAGACAGCACCAGGCCCGCCATCGCGTGGCCCAGCAGATCGAGATGAACGGCCAGCGTGCGTGCAGCGATGTCGTCGCCGGCGTTGGCGCGCGCCACAATGGCCACCGGCTCGGCGCCATCACCGCCGAAATGCGCGTGCAGCTTGCTCATGCCGGGACCGGCCACATAGCGCTCCAGGCAGCCCTGCTTGCCGCAAGGGCAGTCGAGCACCGGCAGGCCGTGCTGGGCCAGCAGCGGCGCGGGAATCGTCCAGTGCCCCCATTCGCCCGCAACGCCATTGAAGCCGCGTTGCAGAAGGCCTGCGACGCAATAACCACCACCGGCGCCGGTGCCGATGATGGCGCCGAACATGGTGGGCAGCTCTCCTGCCGCGCCACCCTGGGCTTCGGACAGCGCGAAGCATTGGCAGTCGTTACCGATGGCGACGGGACGCTGCAAGGCTTGCTGCAGGGTTTCCGCCACCTGGCGTCCGTTCAATGCGGGCACGTTGGAACTGATCTGGCGGCCGGTGGCGCTGTCGATCACGCCCGGCAGGCCGATGCCGACCGGCGCACGCAAACCCAGCGCCGCATCGCCGCGCGACACCAGCGCCACGATGGCTTGTACGAAAGCGTCGAAGTCCTCGCAGGGCGTGGCGATGCGTTCGCGGAAGACTTCATCGAAGTTCCCGCTGTAGGCCACCAGCTCGATCTTGGTCCCGCCAATATCGATGCCGTGGAGGCCGCGTTGTTCAGAATTCGTCATGGCGGTAGATGGTCACGCCTTGCACGACACGGTTCACCGTGCCATCGGCAAATGGATTGTCGGGGCGCAGACGCAGTGCGGCCGACTGGTGCAGCGCGTATTGCTGCGCCATCAGCAGCCACAGTGGCGCCAGCCAGGCGTCCGGCCACGCAGGCGCCGCTACGCCGATATCGGCATCGCGGCCTACGGTCACGCAGCGTCCAGCAATCTGTTCGCGCTGCAGCTCCTGCAGCAGGTCTTTTTCATACTGGCGTGCCAGCGCCTTACTGCTACGGAACAGCACCACCAGCGAGTCGCGGTTCAGTGCGGATTTCGGACCATGGCGGAAACCGAGCGCCGTATTTGCCATTGCCAGCACGCGGCCGCCGGTCAGTTCAAGAATCTTCAGCGCAGCTTCTTTCGCCAGTGCCTCCAGCGGGCCGCTGCCGAGATAGACCACGCGCTGCACCGGCTGTGCGGCCAGCACGGATACGGGCGCTGCCCACTGCTGCAAGGCCTGTTCGCCCAGATCCGCCAGTTGCAGCAGTCGATCTTCGCCGGACGCGCCGCTCAGCGTGCTCAAGGCCGCCAGCAGCATGCAGGTAAAGCTGCTCGTCATGGCGAAGCCGCGGTCGCAGCTCGCGGCGGGCATCAGCAGATTGAACACCTTGCTGTCGGCCGCGCCCTGGCGTGCCAGCTGGCCTTCCGCATTGCAGGTGATGTTCAGGAAGCGCGCGTCACGTACGGTGGCGCGCACCAGATCGACCGCTGCCAGGCTTTCAGGGCTGTTGCCGCTGCGCGCGAAAGAAACCAGCAGCGTCGGGGCATCCGCTTCCAGGTACAGCTCTGGATGAGTGAGCAGGCTGGTAGTCGCCACGGCGCGTACTTGTGCGGCGCTGGCTGCATTCAATTCGTCGGCCACGATCTCGCCCACATAAGCGGAGCTACCTGCGCCGGTGAGGATCACGCGCTGTGCGGGATTGCGCAGGCAATCGCCGAGGAAGGCTGCCAGCGCCGCACGTTCGCCGTTCAGCCGCTGCGACAGTTCACGCCACAGGGCAGGCTGCTGCGCAATTTCTTCGGCGGTATCGAGTCCGCCGATGTCGCGCCAGGCTTGGGAATCGCGGTTGAGAAGGGTAGTCATCGAAAAGAAAAGAAAGTAGAAGTTTCAGAAAGCTTAGAGATAAATTTTCGTAAAGTCAAATACGAAAGTAAAACGAAAGTACATATCGTATGAATTTACGCATCTCGCAACGTCAAAAGTCGCCTTTTTGCTACGATTTCGAAAGTTTGCACCGCAACAATTTGAATAAACGAAAGATAAATGCCTGAATTTTCAGTTTTTTTCTTTCTTTTTGTTGACGCTACTTGTTTTTGTTCCTAAAGTTAGGGTGCCAAAACCGCAATTCTTTCGAAAATATTATGAAACTCCGTCTTGCTGCATCTCTGCTGATGGCTGCTTTTGCCGCCCACGCCGCCCCTGTCGGAAACCTGCGCACGCTCAGCGCGGACGCCGCACAGCAATGGGAGCTGGTCACCGATACCGGCGCTCATATCCGGGTCAGCCTGCCGCGCGCCGATGTGCTGCGCATCTGGGCCGCGCCGAATGCAGAGTTCAGCGGGGCGGGCGACAAAGCGGCATCCATCGTCGTAGGCGAGGCGGCGCCTGATGTGCAGCATACCGTGAGCGAGAAGCCTGACCATATTCTGATCCAGACTGCGGCGCTCAGCTTGCGCATCGATCGCAAACCGTTGCGCTTTACTTTGTACCGCGCGGGCGAAACGCAGCCGCTGTGGCGCGAGGTGCAGCCGCTGGAACTGAGCGCGAAACAGAGCGTGCAGGTGCTCTCCAGCGACAAGTCCGAACACTTCTATGGTGGCGGCCAGCAGAACGGACGCTTCGAATTCAAGGGCCGTCAACTGGACGTGTCCTATTCCGGTGGCTGGGAAGAGGGCGATCGTCCAAGCCCGGCGCCTTTTCTGATGAGTTCCCGCGGCTGGGGCATGCTGCGCAATACCTGGTCGGACGGCAGCTACGATTTGCGCGACAGCACCCAGGTCACGCTGGAGCATGCGGAGAACCGCTTCGACGCATACTACTTCGTCGGCAAGGACATGCACGATGTGCTGGCCCGTTATACCGAATGGACAGGCCGCGCGCGCCTGCTGCCGCGCTGGGCCTTCGAATACGGCGATGCCGATTGCTATAACGATGGCGACAATGTGAAGAAGCCGGGCACGGTGCCGAAGGGCTGGACCGATGGCCCAAGCGGCAAGACGCCCGATGTGATCGAAAGCGTGGCCCGCAAGTACCGCGAGAACGATATGCCGGGCGGCTGGATCTTGCCGAACGACGGCTATGGTTGCGGCTATTCCTCGCTGCCGGAAGTGGTGCAGGGCTTGTCGAAGTACGGCTTCCGCACCGGCCTTTGGACGGAAAACGGTGTCGACAAGATTGCGTGGGAAGTCGGCAAGGCCGGCACGCGCGTGCAGAAACTGGATGTGGCGTGGACAGGCAAGGGCTATCAGTTTTCGCTGGATGCGAATAAGTCGGCTTACGACGGCATTCTGAATAATTCGGACAGCCGTCCCTTCATCTGGACCGTGATGGGCTGGGCGGGTACGCAGCGTTACGCGGTGGCCTGGACAGGCGACCAGAGTGCGAGTTGGGACTATATCCGCTGGCATATTCCAACGCTGATCGGATCGGGCCTGTCCGGACAGGCTTATGCGACGGGCGATGTGGACGCCATCTTCGGCGGCAGCCCGGAAACGTACACGCGCGATTTGCAGTGGAAGTCGTTCACGCCGGTGTTGATGGGCATGTCCGGCTGGTCGGCTGCTGAGCGCAAGCATCCCTGGTGGTTTGATGAGCCTTACCGCAGCATCAATCGCCGCTACCTGAAACTGAAGATGCGCCTCACGCCGTATATGTATGGCTTGTCGCGCGAGGCCGAGCAGACGGGCGCGCCGCTGGTGCGCGGAATGATGTGGGATCACCCGAATGATCCTGCGGCGTGGTCGGAGTCGTACAAGTATCAGTTCCTGCTGGGGCATGAACTGCTGGTGGCGCCGGTGTATCGCAGCCAGGCGGTGTCGCAGGGCTGGCGCAAGGGCATCCATCTGCCGCAGGGACGCTGGTTCGATTATTGGGATGGACGGCAGGCGACTGCAGGTGCATCCGGCCGCGATATCGATTTGCAGGTGACGCTGGATAAGTTGCCGGTGTTTGTGCGCTCGGGCGCGATTCTGCCGATGTATCCGGAGATGCTGTATGACGGGCAGAAGCCGAAGGACCAGCTGACGCTCGACCTTTATCCTGAAGGTGATTCGTCGTATTCATTGTACGAAGATGATGGCAATACGCGCCAGTATCAGAAGGGCGCTTTCAGCACGCAGGAGATTCGCATGCATGCTGCCGCGGAAGGCGTGCGCGTTGAGGTTGCGCCTGTAGTGGGCGAGTATGCGGGGCAGGAGGCACGGCGTAGCTATGCGGTGCGTATGCTGCTGGCGCAACGTCCCGCTGGCGTGCAGGCAGCGGGCAAGGCGCTGGCGCAGCGTGCATCGCGTGCAGAATTTGATGCGGCGGCCGAGGGCTGGTTCTTCGACGCGGCCGAGCGCAAGGGAACGCTGCACGCCAAGACTGCGGCGCAGGATATCCGCCAGCCGCTCGTGATCGCGGTTGCTGCTGGCGCGACCGCACCTGCTGGCGGAGCGGCGCCGGTGGCGGGCGCCGCGCAGCCATCCGCGTCCGGGGAGGCCGCGTCGGCAGCCACCGTAGCTGGTGTGCTGTTCCGTGCTGACGACGAATTCCCCGCAGCGCCGGCGATGGGGCGGGCGCTGCCTGCGGACGCAATGGTCGTGGTTAATCGTCCTGCGGAGGAACCCGGTCAGCCGCTGGAGAACGCTTTCGATGGCAACCCGGCCACCTGGTTCCGCACCTTGCGCAGCCAGGCCGTGCGCAGCGGCGCGCATGAGTGGACTATCGGCTTCACCGAGCGCCGCCTGATCGACGGTATCGAACTGGCGCCGCGTAACGATCAGCACTGGAAGCACGGCCAGATCCGCGACTACGAAATCTATATCGGCGACAGCAATGGCGACTGGGGCGCGCCAATTCAGAAAGGACGCCTGAAACTGCAGGAAGGCGCGCAGACCATCAGCTTTGCAGCTACCGCGGGACGCCTGCTGCGTTTCCGCGTGCTGAGCACACAGAATCCGGAAGGCGAAGCGGCATCGGCGACCGATCCAATGGTCACCGCAGCACAAGGCAGCACCGCGCAAGCCTATAACGCCTCCGTGCCGAACGAAGTCGCCCCAATCACGCTGTCCGAGTTCCGTATCCTCGAACATCGCGTACCTGAGGGCGCCGAACAGCAGCAATACCTGTCCGACCTGACGCTGCCTAAAACCATCGGCCGCGACAAGCCTGCCGGCAAGGCGAACGAAATGCGCATGAACGGATTGCGCTTCCGTAAAGGCCTGGGCGTCGGCGCAATGAGCCGCATCGACCTGCAACTGCAAGGCGGCTGGCACCTGCTGCGTGCCGACCTTGGTGTGGACGACAGCTGCCGCGCCAACGGCGGTCTGCAATTCCAGGTCTGGAGCGGCGACCGCCTGCTCTACGACAGCGGCTTCATTACCGCGCCGGCGGTGGTCAAGCCGGAAATCGATGTCCGCGGCCTGAGTCAACTCAGTCTGCGCACGCTGGGCGCGCGCGGCGCTCATCCCGCCCAGGTTTGCGGCAACTGGGCCAACGCCGTACTGACAGGCACGGAGGGCGCCACAGCCCGACTGCGCTAACCGCAATCTAAGCATCCACTTCAAGCACCCCTCTTCGAAGGGGAGGGGCGCTCTCAACCTAAAAAAAGAGGAGACGCACTTGGAACTGAAGAAATTGATGGCCGCATTGGCCGCAGCAGGCCTGGCTTCCGGCGCACTGGCTGCCGACCCGGTCGACGACAAGGCCGAAAACGCCGAGAAAGGCGAGAAGCTGGTCCGCGTTGAAGTGACCGGATCGAGCCTGAAACGCATCAACGCCGAAACCGCATCGCCGGTGCAGGTGATCGATGCCAAGGAAATTGAAAACATGGGCGCCCGCACCCTGCTTCAGGTGCTGGACAACATCCCCGCCGCACGTCCGGCGCAGCAGGACTTCCGCTCCATGTTCACCGGCTCCGATGGCGCATCGCAGGCCAACCTGCGCGGCCTTGGCGCACAAGGCACGCTGGTGCTGCTGAATGGCCGCCGCCTGTCCTTCTACGGCGCACCGGCTGGCTTCCAGACCATGTTCGTCAACATCGACGCGATCCCGGCCGCGGCGATCGAGCGCATGGAAATTCTGACCGACGGCGCCTCGGCGATCTACGGCTCCGATGCCGTAGCGGGGGTGATCAACGTGATCACCAAGAAGAACTACCAGGGCCTGGAAGCGCGCGTCAACAACGACTCCTCGTCCAATGTGAAGTCCTACGGCGAGCATCAGGCCAGCATCCTGTACGGTAAAGGCGACCTGGCCAGCGACGGCTACAACATCTACGGCTCGCTGAATCTGTACAAGCGTGACCGCATCGCACTGGAAGACACTTATCTGAAGCGTCCGGACTACTTCTACACCGCCAACCCGACCTTCATCCGCGACTTCCGCAACGGCACCGGCAGCGAGCCCGGCGTGCTGAATCCGGGTACTTTCTTCGTTTTCGATAAAGCCAACAACAATGCCCGCACCCAGCGCGCGGTGCCAGGCTGCCCGACCAGTGTGACTGAGGCGGCAGGCACACGCTGCATCTGGAACAATCTGCCGTACGCACTGGATACCGGCCCGTCGTCCAAGCGCGCCACCGGCTACCTTGCCGGCCGCCTGAAGATCAACGACGACACGGAAGCTTTCGCCGAAGTCGCCTTCACCCACATCAATTTACATGGCGATAACGGCCCGCGCAGCTTCAACAGCGGCAGCACCTCCAACTGGTTCGCGCGCAACACCGGGACGCAGCTGAATACCTTCGTCTATCCTTATCTCGGTCCGAACAACGTCTACCTGAAGGGCAAGCTCGATCCGGATATGGCCGCCAAGATGGGCGGCGCGGCAGGTCTGAACTATCTGCTGCAGGACGCGAACGATCACTTCGGGCAGACCAACACCGACAACAACTACCGCGTGCTGGCCGGTTTGCGCGGCTCGCTGTTCAATGGCTGGGACTATGAGACTGCGGTTGGCGTAGCGGGCAGCCATTCGGTGCTGTACCAGACTATCAACGTCAATATCGACGGCTTCCAGAAGGCCTTTGGTCCGTTCACCAAAGATCCGGTTACCGGCCGCACGTATATCTCCGATAACCCGGCCTACCATTTTGGCGAGATCAGCGAGTCCAATGCGGCCTTGCTGCGCGCAGCCTACCCAACCTTCGACATCCAGTCCTGGACCAAGCTGATTACCTGGGACGGCAAGCTGGAAGGCACCATCGCCAAGATCGGGGACCGCGAAGTGCGTGCCGCCGTGGGCGCGAACCTGATGCGCGAAAGTTTCTACACGCCGGGTAACACGGACGCGGCGAATGGCCTGATCACGCAGCAGGGTGGCTCCTGGTTTGACGGCCAGCGCACCATCTCCGCACTGTTCGGCGAGGTGGTGGTGCCGGTGACCGACAAGCTGGAACTGAATGCAGCGGCACGCGTCGACAAATATCCGCACTTTGCCGCCAATCTGGCGCCGAAGATCGGTGTGCAATGGCGCGCGCATCCGGACCTGATGCTGCGCGGTACCTACTCGGAAGGCTTCCGCGCACCGAATCTGGCGGAATCGGGCAGCGGCGGTGTGTTCGCGCAGGTTGGCGGCATCCGCGACACCGTGCGCTGCGACGAAACCAATGCCATCGCCAAGACGCTCATGAAATCCGTCTCGCCGACCGATGTCGATCTGGGCAAAACCCTGCTGAATTCCAACTGCTCGACCACCGTCGGCGGCCTGACGCCACCGAACCCGGATCTGAAGCCTGAAAAGGCCAAGATCTCCACCGCCGGCATCGTGCTGCAGCCGGCCAAGGATGTCAGCATCTCGCTGGACTACTGGTTCGTCTACCGCCGCGACGAAATCGTGCGCCAGGACTTCAACCAGCTGTTCACCCAGCTGGTTGACCAATACGGCCCAACGCTGGCTGGCGCGGGCAACGCGACGCGCATGGCGCTCACCGATGCGGACCGCGGCAATATGGCGGCCGTCGCTGCAATGTGCGCCAATCCCGCCAATGCGGCTGCCTGTGCCAGCGGCGTGCCGAAATATTCGGTTGGTAATCTGGCTGGCCTGATCAACTCCTACTCGAACCGTGGCCGTACTCTGATCGATGGCGTGGACATCGACGCACGCGCCAAGTTCTCGCTGGGCGAATGGGGCAAGCTTGGCACCGGCGCTTCCGCGACGATCCGCCGCCGCGAGGTGTACAACTATGAGGACGGCAGCGGCTTCTCCGGCAACTACGTGGGCTACTACGATTCGCCGCGCGTGCGTGCAACCGTCAACGCCGACTGGAGCTATCGCAACTTCATCACCAGCGTATTCGTGAATTACACGGGCGGCACCAAATGGGCTTATGGTCCTTACGACACCGACAACACGCCGGAAAACTGCATGGCGGCAGGCGTCGATATGCCGAAGAATGCCTGCGACGGCACGCCTTCCTACACCACGGTCAATCTGGGTTTCACCTGGAAGCCGATCAAGAACCTGGACCTGGGCCTGACCATCAAGAACGTGACCAACAAGATGCCTTACTTCGATCCGAATGGCTGGGAAGGCTATAACCACAGCCAGAATCTGTTCGGCCGTTCGTATGCATTCGCAGCGAGCTACAAGTTCTGGTGATCCCGCTACAATGCAAATTCAATTCGAGGCATAAAGATGGACAAGCAATTCAATCGACGAAACTTCCTCACCGCCGGCGCCGCGCTGGCGGGCGGCCTGATGCTGCCGCGCGCCTTTGCCGCGGCGGGCCGCGAGCGCCTGCGCATCGGCATGATCGGCACCGGCATGCGCGGCCAGGTGCTGCTGAAAGAGCTGCTGCGCCGCGACGACGTGGAAGTGGTGGCGCTGTGCGATATCGATCCGGTCATGCTGGGCCGTGCGCTGGCGCAGGCTGAGAAAGCAGGTAAGCCGCGTCCGCGTACTTTTGGTGACGACCGTGATCCGCAAGCCTATAAGCGCATGCTGGATTCGAAGGCATTGGACGGTGTGATCATTGCCACGCCGTGGGAGTGGCATGCCCCAATGGCGATCGCCGCCATGCAGGCCAAAGTGCCGGTTGGCTGTGAAGTCGTGGCGGGCATCACGCTGCAGGATCACTGGGATGTGCTGAACACCCAGCTGAAGACCAATACACCCTATATGCTGCTGGAAAATGTGTGCTTCCGCCGCGATGTGATGTCGGTACTGCAAATGGTGCGCGCCGGCGTGTTCGGTGAGCTGGTGCACCTGCAGGGCGGTTACCAGCATGATCTGCGTGCGGTGAAGTTCAATAGCGGCGACCCGGCCAAACCTTATGGCGGCGGCGTGGAATTCGGTGCGAAAGGCTTCTCCGAAGCGCACTGGCGCACCGAGCACTCGGTGAAGCGCAATGGCGAACTGTATCCGAGCCATGGCATCGGGCCTTGCGCGATGTACACCAACATCAACCGCGGCAACCGCTTCACGCGCATCAACAGCTTCGCCACCAAGGCGCGCGGCCTGCACGATTACGTCGTCAAACAGGGCGGCCGGGATCACCCGAACGCGCAAGTGAAGTTCAGCCTGGGCGATATCGTGACCACCACGCTGTCCACGGAAAACGGCGAAACCATCCTGCTGCAGCACGATACATCGCTGCCGCGCCCATACTCGCTGGGCTTCCGCGTGCAGGGTACGAATGGCCTGTGGATGGACGTGAACCATTCCATCCACGTCGAGGGCCAGACCAAGCCGCACCAGTGGGACGATTTCCAGGCCTGGCAGGACAAGTACGAGCACCCACTGTGGCGCAAGTACGGCGAGCAGGCTGCCGGCGCCGGTCACGGCGGCATGGACTTCTTCGTCATTCATGCCTTCGTTGAAGCGCTGAAGGCGCAGGCGCCAATGCCGATCGATATCTACGATGCGGTAACGTGGAGCGCGATCACGCCGCTGTCCGAACAGTCGGTCGCCCAGAATTTCGCAACGCTGGACTTCCCTGACTTCACCAACGGCCAGTGGTGTAACCGCAAACCGATCTTCGCTTTCGGCGACCGCTACTAGAAGAGGTGGCGCAGACCGGCCATCACGCCGTTCTGCGTCTTCCCTGCGCCTGCCGTGCCGCCTGCATCCAGTGCGACCGCGGAGGCGCCTTCGTTTTTCAGGTGGCCGATGCCGACGTAAGTGGCCGTACGCTTGGACAGGTAATACATCACCCGCGCAACGGCCATCTTTACATCGTCGTCGCTATGCTTCGCATTCCGGTAAGCCAGCTGCGCATCCAGCACGAGCTGCGGCATGATCGGGTAGCTGACGCCGAGGTAGTAGAGATTCGATTCCGTCAACGCGGTTGCAGCTGCCGTGCGGCGCGCCACCACGCCGCCACCAATCTTCGCCTCCCCCGCCATTGCCCAGCCGTTCAGCGTGATACGGCGGTCGCTGTTTGTACTGCTCGTGAGGCCGCCCGCCGCACCGGGACCACCGTACAGGATGTCGTAGGAGGTGGTCACGCCAAAACGGCTTTGTTCATAGCCCAGCAGCGCCGTGACCTGGCGGCAGGCACGTGGATTGCCCGCCACTTCACCCGCACAGCCGGTGGCGGAAGGTCCGCCAGCCGCTGATACATCGCGGCCAAAACTATAGGTGGCGCCGGCGGTAAAGCCGTTGAACTGGCCCAGGTAGCCAATGGCATTGTCGCTGCGCGCATTCGGCAGATATAGGTCGATGCTGCTGATTGAGAACAGGTTTGGACCCAGCACGTCCGACTTTKGGGTGGCGAGGTACGTCATATTGATCTGGCGGCCCAGCGTCAGCGTGCCGTATTTGCTTTTCAGGCCAATCGAGGCCTGCCGCCCGAACAGACGGCCGCCCTGGCCCAGGGTGCCGGCGTCCGGTGCGAAGCCGTTCTCCAGCGTGAACACGGCTTGCAGGCCGTCGCCCAGATCTTCCGTGCCGCGGAAGCCGATGCGCGAGGGCAGGGAGCCGGTCAGCGACGGCATCTTGGTGATCGAATCGCCGGCGGCGTTGACATTGGTGACGTGAGCGACGGCGGCGTCGAACAGGCCGTACACGGTAACGTTCTGCGCGGATGCCGTGGACGTGGCGATACCGCCCAGCAGCGCTGCTGCGCCGCAGAGTGCGTACTTCATTTTGTCTCCTTGATTAGTTCCTGGTGCGCTTGGCCAGGATGGCCAGTGCGGTCATGGCGATGAGTGCGGGTGCGGCCAGCAGGGCGAGAATCACGCTGAAGGGAAGCTGCATGCCAAGCAGTACGCCACCGATCATGGCGCCGAGAATGCCGCCGAAGCGTCCTACGCCAAGCATCCAGGCGATGCCGGTGGCGCGGGCCTGGGTCGGATAGAGCGGCGCCGCCAGCGCCGGCAGTGAAGCTTGCGCGCCGGTGACCATGGTGCCGGCGGCGAAAACCAGCACGGCGAAGGCTGCGACGTTCCCGCCACTCAGACTTTGCCCGACTGCGACCAGCAGCACTGCGGCAGCGAGATAGGTGAAGGCCAGCACGCGGGATGGATTGAAGCGGTCCATCAGCAAGCCGCCGGCCAGCGTGCCGATACCGCCGCCGAGCGGGAACAGGGCAGAGAGCAACGCTGCCTTTTCGATGGAGAAGCCGGCGTCTTTCATCATCAGCGGCATCCAGCTGGTCAGGAGATAGAAGATCAGCAGCCCCATGAAGTAAGTGGTCCACAGCGTGACCGATGGCAGCAGATAGCGGCCGGACAGCACTTGCGCCAGCGAGCCTTTCGCTGCGGGCGCTTTGCCGCCGTCGCCGGCCACGAAGCGCGTGACGTGGCCGAGGTCTTTGCCGCAGATCCGTGCCAGGACCGCCGCCACCGCCGATGCGGGGTACTGGCGCACCACCATGTAGGCGACGGATTCCGGCAGCAGTTTGGCCATCACCGGCAGGAAGAGCAGGGGCAATGCGCCACCCAGCAGGAACACGCTCTCCCAGCCGTATTTGGGAATGATGCCCGCCGCAACGAAGCCGCCCAGCGCCGCACCGAGCGGAAAGCCGACATACACCGAGTTCACGATGAAGGAGCGGCGCCGCGCGGGAGCCAGTTCCGCCATCAGGGTGACCGCATTCGGCATTGCCGCGCCGAGGCCAAGTCCGGTAAGGAAGCGCAGCACGGCCATGGTCTGGATGGAGCCGGCGTAGGCGGTGAGCGCGCTGAAGATGGCGAATCCCAGCGTGGAAACCAGGATCACCGGTTTGCGGCCGAAGCGGTCGGCGCCCGGGCCGGCGGCCATCGCGCCAAATGCGAGGCCGAACAGGGCGGCGCTCAGAACCGGCGCCAGTGCGGAGCGGGCGACGCCCCATTTGGCCACCAGCGCGGGTGCGACATAGCCGATAGCGGCTGTGTCGAAACCGTCCAGCGCGAGCACGGTGAAGCAGAGGAAGAGGACTGCGTACTGAAACGGCGACATGCGGCTCTCGTCAATCAGAGCCTGCACATTGAGCGTCGTGTGCGGAGAATCCGCAACAGCGGTAGCATGGGAATACATCGGTGTCTCCTTTTGTGGAATTGTTGTGATGTAAATCCATACTACGAAAGGGCTGTTACGCCGTCTAATACTGATGTAGTCGTGATCCACAACCTTTAAGGTATCGAATATGAAAATCGCTTTTCTTGGTCTCGGCACCATGGGTTTTCCCATGGCCGCTAATTTGTTGAAGGCCGGTCACTCTGTCCACGCCTGGAATCGCTCGCCTGAACCGCGCGCGCGGTTGGCGGCCCTTGGCGCCACGGCCGCGGCGAGTCCTGCCGACGCAGCGGCAGATGCCGATGTGCTGATTTCCATGCTGGCTGACGACGACGCCACGCGCGCCGCGGTGGTCGGGTCGCAGGCGCTGTTGAAACTCAAACCAGGCGCGATTCACGTGAATATGGCGACTGTGTCGGTGAACCTGGCGGTAGAACTGGCCGAGCTGCATCGCCAGCATGGCATTGGCTATATCGCGGCGCCGGTGCTGGGCCGGGTGAATGTGGCTGAAGCCGGAAAGCTGAATATCATGGCCGCTGGCGATGCTGCGGCACTGGACAAGGTGCAGCCGCTGTTCGATGTGCTCGGCCAGAAAACCTGGCCCTTTGGCGATCGCCCGGAGCAGGCCAATGCGGCCAAGCTGGCAGTAAACTTCATGATCGCCAGCGCTATTGGCACGATGAGTGAAGCGGCGGCGCTGGTGCAGGGCCATGGCGTGGACAAGACCGGTTTCCTGGAATTGGCCACGTCGACCGTCTTTGCGGCGCCGGTCTATCAGGGCTACGGTGGCGCGATCGCACAGGAGCGATTCGAACCGGCAGGATTTAAACTGTCCCTGGGCCTGAAGGACGTACGGCTCGCGCTGGAAGCCGCGGAGCAGGTCAACGTTCCGCTGCCGCTGGCCAGTGTGCTGCGCGATACCCATATCGAGAGCCTCGCCCACGGCGATGGCCATAAGGATTGGGCTGCGCTGTCGCGTACCAGCCTGCGCCGCTCCGGCCAACTGAAGAACTAGAGTTCCTCCTTCACGTGCGCGATGCCGCGTGCGTCGTAGATGTCGTAAATCGTTTGCAGAATGTTGCGCAGTTCTTCGGAGCGGTCCATCAGGCGCATATTGAAGAGGATGGGTGAAACGGCGTGCATGTCTTCGATTTCCCGATACAGCACGTCGCTGCGCCGCATGCCTTGCAGGCTGTCCGGTACGATGGAGACGCCCTGGCCTGCAGCCACCATGCCGATGGCAATGTGCAGTTCGCGCACTTCCATCACGTGCTCCGGACGCAGCGAGCGCGCGCTGAAGGCCGCCAGCACCTGATCGGCGAAGCTGGGGCGAGGCGACTGCGGGTAGACGATCAGGTTTTCGGGTAGCAGTTCGATCAACCTGATCGGCCTTTCCGGCGCCGCCAAGGGATGGCCGATGGGCAGGGCGACGATCAGCCGTTCTTCGCGCAGCAGAATGCGGCGGATGAACGGGTCTTCCAGCACCACGCGGCCAAAGCCGACGTCGATGCTGCCATCCTTCAGGCCGCGCATCTGTTCCATCGTCGTCATTTCGTGGAAGGTGATGTGCACGCCTTTGTGGCGCTCGCGGAAGCGCCGCACGATTTCCGGCAGCAAGCCGTATAGCGTGGACGCGACGTAGCCGATCGAGAGCGTCTCACCGACCTTGCCCACGCGCTGGGTCATGGTTTTCATGTCGGCCATCTTTTCCAGCATGCTCTGCGCGTGCGCCTGAAAGAATTTGCCCGCTTCGGTGAGCCGTAGCGGGCGCGATCCCTTTTCGAACAGTGGAACGCCAAGTTCTTCCTCCAGCTGCTGGATCTGGCGGCTCAGGGGCGGCTGAGCGATGAACAGCCGCTGCGCCGCCCGCGTGAAGTTTTTCTCTTCCGCCACGGCCAGGAAATAGCGCAGATGGCGGATTTCCATCTCACACCCGCTCGATTACGGCTGCAATACCTTGTCCCACGCCGATGCACATCGTGCACAGTGCATAGCGTCCGCCCGTATCGCGCAGCTGGTAAGCCGCTGTCGTCAGCAGCCGTGCGCCGCTCATGCCGAGCGGGTGGCCGAGCGCAATGGCGCCCCCGTTTGGGTTGATGCGCGGATCGCTGTCGTCCAGGCCGAAGGATCTCGCTACCGCCAGGGCTTGCGCGGCGAAGGCTTCGTTCAGTTCCAGCACGTCCATCTGGCTGATGGTCATCTTCAGCCTGTCCATCAGCTTGCGCACCGCAGGCACGGGACCGATACCCATCACACGCGGTTCCACGCCTGCCGTCGCCGCACCAACGATGCGCGCGATTGGCGTCAGGCCATGGCGCCTTGCTGCCACGCCGCTGGCCAGCAGCAAGGCGCAGGCACCGTCGTTGATGCCGGATGCGTTGCCGGCGGTGACGGTGCCGCCGGCGCGCACCACGCCGCGCAGTCCGGCCAGCACTTCCAGTGTAGTCTCGCGAGGATGCTCGTCGCGCGCAAAGGTGACCGGGTCGCCCTTCTTCGCTGGCAGCAGCACAGGTACGATTTCGCGTGCGAATACATTGAGCTGGATGGCGGCTGCGGCTTTGCGCTGGCTGGCCAGCGCGAATTTGTCCTGATCCTCGCGACTGATGTTGTAAGCCTGGGCCACGTTTTCCGCTGTTTCGGGCATGGTGTCGACGCCATACAGCTCTTTCAGCCGCGCATTGATGAAACGCCAGCCCATGGTCGTGTCCTGCAAACTGGCGTTGCGCGAGAACGCGCTGTCGGCCTTGCCCATCACGAATGGCGCGCGGGTCATGGATTCCACGCCGCCTGCCAGCATGAGCGAGGCTTCGCCGCTGGCGATGGCGCGCGCTGCGCTGCCGACAGCGTCCATCCCGGAGCCGCACAAGCGGTTGACGGTCGTGCCGGACACCGATTGCGGCAAGCCCGCCAGCAGCGAGGACATGCGCGCCACGTTGCGATTATCTTCGCCGGCCTGATTGGCGCAGCCGTAGATCACATCGTCCACCGCTTCCCAGTCCAGATTCGGATGACGGCGCAGCAGGCCGCGTAACGGAATGGCGCCAAGATCGTCGGCGCGCACATCTTTCAGTGCGCCGCCGTAGCGGCCAATGGGTGTGCGGACTGCGTCGCAGATGAATGCTTCGTTCATGTTCTCTCCTTATTCCCACAGCAGCGGTACGCTGGTCACTTCCTGCAACTGCGCGCGGCTCAGGCCTTGCGCCATGTCGATCACGCGCAAGCCGCCGGGTACCACGTCCAGCACAGCCAGATCGGTATAGATGCGGTTTACGCAGCCGATGCCCGTCAGCGGGTAGGTGCAGTGCGGGACGATCTTGCTTTCGCCGGCCTTGGTCTGGTGCTCCATCATCACGAATACCTGCTTGGCGCCGATCGCCAGGTCCATGGCGCCGCCGACAGCGGGGATCGCATCCGGTGCACCGGTGTGCCAGTTCGCGAGGTCGCCCGTTGCAGACACCTGGAACGCGCCCAGCACGCAGATATCGAGATGGCCGCCGCGCATCATGGCGAAGGAATCGGCGTGGTGGAAGTAGGCGCCGCCGGTGAGCAGGGTGACGGGCTGCTTGCCCGCGTTGATCAGGTCATCGTCTTCCTCGCCCGGTGCGGGTGCGGGACCCATGCCCAGCACGCCATTCTCGCTATGCAGGAAAACCTCGCGCTTGGCGGGCAGGTAGTTGGCGACTTTGGTTGGCAGGCCGATGCCGAGGTTGACGTAAGCGCCTTCCGGGATGTCTTGCGCCACGCGGGCGGCCATTTGTTCGCGGCTGAAGCGGTTCACAGTTTGCTCTCCTTGACGACGCGCTGTACGAAGATGCCGGGCGTGACGATAATTTCGGGATCGAGTTCACCCAGTGCGACGATGTCCTTCACCTGCGCGATCGTGACCTTGGCCGCCATCGCCATCACGGGACCGAAATTGCGGGCGGTCTTGCGATAGACCAGATTGCCCCAGCGGTCGCCGCGCAGCGCCTTGATCAGCGCGAAGTCGGCGTGGATGGGCGATTCCAGCACGTAGTGGCGGCCGTTGATGAGGCGTGTCTCTTTGCCCTCCGCGAGTGGCGTGCCGTAGCCGGTCGGCGAGAAGAAGCCGCCGATGCCTGCGCCGGCGGCGCGGATACGCTCGGCCAGATTGCCTTGCGGTGTCAGCTCCAGCTCGATTTCACCCGCGCGGTAGAGCGCGTCGAAGTGGTGCGAGTCAGCCTGGCGCGGGAAGGAGCAGACGATCTTGCGCACACGGCGTTCGCGCAGCAGCGCGGCTAGCCCGGTTTCGCCATTGCCAGCGTTGTTGTTGACGATGGTGAGTTCGCGCGCGCCCTGGTCAATCAGCGCGTCGATCAACGCGGACGGCATGCCCGCGTTGCCGAAGCCGCCGATCATGACGGTGGCGCCGTCGTGAATGTCCGCGACGGCTTGCCGCATCGATTCGAATGTCTTGTTGATCATGTCTGGCTTTCTATTGCAGGAAGCTGGACAGCGCGTCATTGAACGCGGATGCAGCTTCGATATTGGAGATGTGCGATGCCGGCAGCACCGAGAGCTGCGCGCCTGGAATGCGCTCGTACAGGAAGAGCGCGTCATTCACGGTGGTGACAGGATCGGCTTCGCCTGCGATGACCAGCGTGGGCAGGGCGATGCGGCGCACGTCGTCGCGCTGGTCGGCGGCGGCCAGCGCATCGCAGCAGGCGGCGTAGCCTTCTGCGCTGCCGCTGGCCATGGCGTCTACCAGGCCGCTGACCAGGGTGGCTTCGCGTGCGGCGAAAGCAGGCGTGAACCAGCGTTCCGGTGCGCCGGATGCGATACCACCCAGGCCATAGAGCCGCACATTGGCAGCGCGCGTTTTCCAGCCATCGGCGCTGCCGATGCGCGCGGCGGTGTTGGCGATGGCCAGGCGGCCAATACGGTCTTCGGCATGCGCGCCCAGCCACTGGCCGATGGCGCCGCCCATGGAGATGCCGCAGAAGTGAACGCGCTGCACGTCGAGATGGTCCAGCAGCTCGATCACATCGCCTCCCAGTTGCGCCAGGCTGTATGGTCCCTGTGGCGCGGTGGAGCGGCCATGGCCGCGCGTGTCGTAGCGGATGACCTGAAAGCGTTCGGCGAAAGCGTCCGTTTGCAAATCCCACATGCGCAAGTCGGTGCCGAGGGAGTTGGAGAACAGCAGGCAAGGCTTGTCGGACTGGCCGTCGACGCGATACCAGGTGCCTGCTGGGGTGAGGCCGGTTTTCATCCCTGATCTCCTCCGCCGACCGGCAACACCGTGCCGGTGATATAGGATGCTTCAGGCGACGCGAGGAACAGGATGGCGCCCACTTGCTCGTCGATCGTGCCGTAGCGGTGCATCAGGCTGGACGCGATGGTCTGGTCGACAATGCCCTGATACCAGACTTTTTCCTGGTCGCTGAGCGGCTTGGGATTGCGTGGCACTTTGCGCGGCGGCGCTTCCGTGCCGCCGGTAGCAACGGCGTTGACGCGGATGCCGTCGCCTGCGTGTTCAAAGGCCAGTGCGGCCGTCAACGCGTTCACGCCGCCTTTTGCAGCGGAGTAGGGAATGCGGTAAATGCCGCGCGTGGCGATGGAGGATATGTTGACGATGGAGCCAGCTCCCTGCTCAATCATTGCCGGCAGTACGGCGCGGCAGCACCACAGCGTGGGGAAGAGCGAGCGGCGGATTTCGGCTTCGATCTCTTCCGGCTGGTAAGCCTGGTAGGGCTTGGCCCAGATTGTGCCGCCAACATTGTTGACCAGAACGTCGATGCCGCCGAAGCCTTCGTGCGCGGCGGAGGCCACGGCGGCCGCGCCGGCATAAGTTTCGAGATCGGCGGTGACAACGGCGACTTGTGCGTCAAGTGCCCGGACCTCGTCGGCAACTTCGTACACCAGCTCCGAGCGGTCGGCCAGCACCAGACGCGCACCTTCAGCCGCCATCGCCAGTGCCACGCCGCGGCCGATGCCTTGCGCGGCGCCGGTGACAATCACGCTCTGTCCATGGAATCGTTGTTTCAGCATCATCACGCTCCGCTGCTGGCCGAGAACTTCTCGAAATAGAAGTTCGCAGGCGTTACGCCGATTTCGCCGAGCCACTTGCGCACCGCATCGACCATCGGCACTGGGCCGCACAAATAGACATCCACATCGCCGCCGTTCAGCCATTCGTCGTCGACATGCTGCGTGACGTAGCCCTTGCGCGCGTGCGCGCTTGCGGGCGCGGCGACGCAGGTGCGGTAGCTGAATTGCGGGTTGGCGACGGCGATGCGGTCCAGCTCTTCCAGCGCCACCAGATCTTCGTCATTGGTCACGCCGAACACCATGTGCACGGGATGTGTGAAGCCCTGTTCGTCCAGCACCTGCAGCATGGCGAGGAAAGGTGCGATGCCGGTGCCCCCAGCCAGCATCAGCACGGGACGTTGTACGGGACGCAGATAGAAGGAGCCAAAGGGGCCGGAGAATCCGATCGGCTGGCCGGGAGCCGCGTCGCCGCACAGGTAGCTGCTCATGCGGCCGTTCGGCACATTGCGCACCACGAATTCAACCTGGCGTGCGCCGGGCTGGGAGCTGAAGGAATAGGAGCGCGTCAGTTCGGTGCCGGGGATTTCAACGTTCACATACTGGCCGGACAGGAAGGTCAGCGCGTCCGGCGCCTCAAGGTCGATCGAGAAGCCGATGGTGGTGGCGGACAGCTGGCGCACGGCGGCGACGCTGCCCGCATGGCGGGTTACGCCGGTCTTGCACGAAGCCGCAGTGGCGGGAATCTTCACCACGCAATCCGAAGTCGGTTTCATCTGGCAGGCCAGCACCTGGCGCTGCGCTGCCTCTTCCGGCGTGAGCGCGTCTTCGATATAGCTGGACTCCGGCATGTCATAGTTGCCGGACTCGCAGTGGCCACGGCAGGTGCCGCAAGCGCCGTCGCGGCAATCCAGCGGGATATTGACCTTCTGGCGGTAGGCGGCATCGGCCAGCTTCTCGCCTGCTTCGCAGCTGATGAAGCGGGTCACGCCGTCTTCGAATTGAAGAGCGATGTTGTACGTCATGGCGTGCCTCTCAGATGTGATAAATGTCGATGACCTGGTTGATGTAGTCGTTTTTCAGGACGACATACTTGTCAACAATGCGCGGCGTGCCGCCGCTGTGGTCGATGATGTAGCGCGACATGCCGAAGTAGCTGAAGTCCGTCTTGTAGCGGTGGCTCAGCGTGTGCCAGTTGAAGCGCACGGTGACGGTGCCGCCTTCGCGGCTCACCACTTCCACATTGCTGATGTTGTGGCTGGTGCGGGTATCCGGCATGGTGGCGCTGGAACGTTCGGTCTTGATGCGGAACACGCGGTCTTCCAGACCCTGGCGATTCGGATAGAAGATCAGCGAGATTTCGCGCTCCGGATCGGTAATCAGCTGGTCGTCGTCGTCCCAGGACGGCATCCAGAAGCGAGCGGTGGGGGCGTAGCATTCCAGCCAATCGTCCCACAGCTCATCGTCCAGCAAGCGGGACTCGCGGTACAGAAAGGCGCGGATGTCTTCGATATTCATTTGCCGGACTCCTTGGCATCCGTGATCACCTTCAGCCAGTAGCGGTGCTGCACGGTGTACAAGCCTTCGTCCTCGGTCTTCACGCCACTCATGACCGGTTTCAGGCCGATTTCTTTGGCCGCTTCATCGGCGCCGTCGATCCAGTGTTCGGAGCCGCGGCACATATCGTTCCACTTCATGGCTGAACCGGCATAGCCAGCCTGGCAGGCGCGAAATTCTTCCAGGTCGTCCGGCGTTGCCATGCCGCTGACGTTGAAGAAGTCCTCATACTGGCGGATACGGCGCGCACGCGCCTCGGCGGATTCGCCTTTCGGGGCAATGCAGTAGATGGTGGTTTCAGTCTTGTCCACCGAGATCGGACGCAGCACGCGGATTTGCGAGCCGAACTGGTCCATCAGGTATACGTTCGGATACAGGCAGAGATTGCGCGAGCGCTCAATCATCCAGTCCGCCATCGGACCGCCGAACTGCGAGGCGAATTCCTCGCGGCGCGGGAAATTGGGACGGTCTTCCGGATTCGCCCAGCGGCTCCACAGCAGCATATGGCCGTTCTCGAAAGCGTAGAAACCGCCGCCCTGCTTGCCCCATTTGCCGGCATCCATGGCGCGGACATTGTCCCCGGCCTCGGCCTGCTTGCGGTGGTTGGTGGTGGCGGCGTAGTTCCAGTGCACGGCGGAGACGTGATAGCCGTCCGCGCCATTCTCGGCCTGCAGCTTCCAGTTGCCGTTGAAGGTGTAGGTGGACGCGCCGCGCAAGACTTCCAGTCCATCCGGCGACTGATTGACGATCATGTCGATGATCTTTCCCGCCTCGCCCAGGAATTCAGTCAGCGGCGGCACATCGGAATTCAGGCTGCCGAACAGGAAGCCCTTGTAGTTCTCGAAACGCGCCACTTTCTTCAGATCGTGCGAGCCTTCCTTGTTGAAGCACTCCGGATAGCCCGCTTCCTCCGGGTCTTTCACTTTCAGCAGCTTGCCGTTGTTGTTGAAGGTCCAGCCGTGGAAGGGGCAGGTATAGGTGGCCTTGTTGCCGCGCTTGTGGCGGCACAGCTGTGCACCGCGGTGGCTGCAGGCGTTGATGAAGGCGTTCAGCTCACCCTGGCGGTTGCGAGCGATGAAGATCGGCTGGCGGCCCATATGGGTCGTGTAGTAATCGTTGGTGTTCGGGATCTGACTTTCGTGTGCCAGGTAGATCCAGTTGCCTTCGAAGATGTGCTTCATCTCCAACTCGAACAGTTCGGGGTCGGTGAAGGCGCTGCGGTTCAGGCGATAGTCGCCCTTGGCCTTGTCTTCGACGAGGAAATCATCCAGGGTTTGCATGGCCTTGCTCCTTACGCTGCGGCGCGCACGCGCTGTACTTCTGCGGACGGTGCGGTGACCGCTTCCGGCAGCAGATGGAAATCGAAGTCGATCGTGGCGTGCGGTTCGGCGCCGCCGGTGCGCTTCACCTCCGGCACCAGTCCTTCACGGCTGGCGAAGGCAAAGTCGTCCCACAGGTATTCGTCGCCGTCAATATTGATCTGGGTGGTCAGCTTGCGGTAGCCATTGGCGGTAACGAAGAAGTGGATGTGGGCGGGGCGGTTGCCGTGGCGGCCCAGCTGGTCCAGCAACAGCTGCGTGGCGCCGTCCGGTGGACAGGCGTAACCCATCGGCATGATGCTGCGGAAGCGGTAGCGGCCTTGCTCGTCGGTGATGATGGAGCGGCGCAGATTGAAAGCGGATTGCGACTTATCGAAGAAGGAATAATTGCCCATCAGGTTGGCGTGCCACACTTCGACCCTGGCATTCGGTACCGGCTTGCCGTCCTTGCCGTACACGATGCCCTGCATGAACAGGACTTCGGCCTGTTCGCTCTCGGTGCCGTCGTCCAGGCGCGCGTAGCCGACCGATTCCGGTGCGCCAGCCACGTACAGCGGGCCTTCGATGGCGCGCGGCGTGCCGCCCGTCAGGCCGGCTTTCGCTTCGGCTTCGTCGGCGCGCATATCGAGGAAGCGCTCCAGGCCAATGCCCGGCGCCAGCAGGCCGAATTCATTGCGCGAGCCGGTGAAGGTCAGGTATTCCAGGCCTTTCCACACTTCGCTCGGCTGGATGTCCAGGTCTTCAATCGCCTTGTACAGGTCACCCAGAAGGCGCACCGCGATTTGCTGTACGCGCGGATTGACAGGGCGGGTTGCGGTATCGACGATCCAGCTTTTGACCAGTGCATCAATTTCAGTATGAGTCATGACAAAGTCTCCTTGTTAGTGTGGTGTTAGCGATCGTCGTCGCGAATGGATGATGGGTGGCGGCACAGCGGGGCGACTTCGATGGCCATGTAGGGAAACAGCGGCAGCGACATCAGCGTGTTGTGCAGCTCGTCGACGCTCTCCACGTCGAACACGCTGAAGTTGGCGTACTGGCCGGCGATGCGCCACAGGTGGCGCCATTTGCCGCTGCGTTGCAGTTCTTGCGCCAGTTCCTTCTCGCGCAGCTTGAGTTGCGTGGCCTGCTGTTCCGGCATATCCGGCGGCAGGTTCACGTTCATTCGTACATGGAACAGCATCGTGGTTCTCCTTTATTGCGCTTGCAGGTACTGGATCTTTTCGATATCCAGCTCAACGCCCAGGCCGGGCTTGCGCGGCACCTGCAGCATGAAATCCTTGTAGACCAATGGCTCCCGCAGCACTTCTTGCGTCAGCAGCAGGGGGCCGAACAACTCGGTGCCATACGCCAGGCTGTTGAAGGTGGCGAACAGCTGGGCGGATGCCGCAGTGCCAACACCGCCTTCCAGCATCGTGCCGCCGTACAGGCCAACGCCCGCCAGCTGGGCGACGGCGGCGACCTGCGCGGCGGGCAGCAGGCCGCCGGACTGGGTAATCTTCACGGCGAAGACGTCGGCAGCGGAGGCGGTCGCCATGGCGTAGGCATCCAGCGGGCCATGCAGGGCTTCGTCGGCCATGATCGGTACCGCGAAGGTGGCGGCCAAGCGGGCCATGGCGGCTTTGTTCTCGGCGCGCACGGGCTGCTCGATCAGGTCGACGCCGCCGTCCTGCAGTGCGGCGATGGCGCGCATCGCATCCTGTTCATTCCAGGCCTGGTTCACGTCCACGCGCACGCTGGCGCGCTCGCCTACGGCCTTCTTGATGGCGATGACGTGGGCCACGTCGTCTTCCACGCGGCGGGCGCCGATCTTCAGTTTGAAGATGCGGTGGCGGCGCATGTCGAGCATTTTTTCGGCTTCGGCGATGTCCTTGCTGGTGTCGCCGCTGGCGAGGGTCCATGCCACCGGCAGTTCATCGCGCACGCGGCCGCCCAGCAGTTCGCTCAGCGGCACGCCGAGGCGGCGTGCCTGCGCATCCAGCAGGGCCGTCTCGATCGCGCATTTGGCGAAGCGGTTGCCCTGGATGACCTGGCGCACTTTCGCCATCGCTTTCGCGACTTCGCTCGCTTCCATGCCGACGATCAGCGGAGCGATGTAGGTGTCGATATTGGTCTTGATGCTCTCGGGGCTCTCTTCGCCGTAATTCAGGCCGCCGATGGTGGTGGCTTCGCCCCAGCCTTCAATGCCGTCGGCGCAGCGCACGCGCACCAGGACCAGGGTCTGAGTGCTCATGGTGGCTACCGAGAGCTTGTGTGGGCGGATGGTGGGCACATTGGCCAGCATCACTTCGATATTCTGGATCATACTCATGGCATATAGTGGGCTGCGGATATGGACAAGATATGCCTCTCCAGAGGCGCAGTCCAACACTGAGTTGGTATGATTCAATACCTGGAAGGTATGGTTAAGGAGTTGCCGTGGAGCTACGCCATCTGCGTTATTTCGTCGCTGTCGCTGAGGAGAAAAACTTCACCCGCGCGGCCAAGCGTTTGTTCATCGCTCAGCCGCCGCTGAGCCGCCAGATCCAGCAGCTGGAAGAAGAGTTGGGCGTGGATCTGATCGAGAAGGGCTCGCGCCCTTTGCGCCTGACCGAGGCAGGTGAATTTTTCCAGGCTCACGCTACTGAGCTATTGGAGAAAGTGGGCGCGCTGAAGACCATGACTCAGCGCGTGGGCAAGGTAGAGCGCACGCTGTCGATCGGTTTTGTGGCCTCGACCCTGTATGGCCTGCTGCCGGAGATCGTACGCCGCTTCCGCACGCGCTATACGCAGGTGGAGGTCACTTTTAACGAACTGACCACCATGGAACAGCTCAAGGCCTTGAAAGAGGGGCGTATCGACGTGGGCTTCGGCCGCGTGAAGGCGGAAGATCCCAGCGTGCGCCGCATCGTGCTGCGCGAAGAACGCCTGATTGTGGCGCTGCCGATCGGGCATGCGCTGAGCGATTCGGAGGAGCCCTTGCGGCTACTGGATCTGCAGGGCGAGACGCTGCTGGTCTATCCGAAATCGCCGCGTCCCAGTTTCGCCGATCAGGTGCTGGAAGTGTTCCGCGCCCACGGCATCCAGCCGCGCAATGTGATGGAAGTACGCGAACTGCAAATCGCAGTGGGCCTTGTGGCTGCTGGAGAAGGCATCGCCGTGGTGCCGGAGAGCGTGCATGGCATGAAGCGCCGCGACATCCACTACCGCCCGCTGGCGGACCGCCAGGCCGTGTCCCCGGTAATGTTCAGCGTGCGCAATATGGACAAGTCCGAGGAACTGGTTAACATGCTCGCTGTGATCTACGAGATCTACGACGAATTCGGCATCCCGCACGTGAAGGAAAAGCTTTAAGAAAACCTGAGGCGTAACCCTGGTGGCTGCCACGATGTGGCAGCCACCTGCATCTGCCGTGGGTTTAAAAAAAAGCCGCTCCCGAAGGAGCGGCTTTTGCGAACCGGCTAAGAGTAATCAGCGATTACTGGAAGCGGTAGGATGCGTTCACGTACAGGAAGCGGCCGCGTGGGTCGTACTGGTTGATGTCGTAACCGTATTGGAACTGGTTGGACACTGGTACGAAGATCTCAGGCTGCTTGTCGAACAGGTTGCGCACGCCAACGGTCAGGGTCAGTGGCTTGATTGGCTTGTAGGTCACGTTCAGATCGTACGTAGCGTTGGCGCCGATGAAGGTGCGCTCGTCATCTTCATAGCGGTGGCCAGCTTCGTAACGCGAGCTGAAGTTCTGGATGACGGTAGCGGTCCACTTGTCTTTGCTCCAGGTGGTCGCCAGGGTGTGCTTCCAGCGCAGCACTACGCCGCCGTTCTGGGCGCCCAGCACTGGGTTGCCTGCGGAGTCAACCAGGGTGCCAACTTTGTGCGAGATATCGCCGCCTGGGCTGGTCTGGTCGAACTGGTCCATGTAAGTACCGTTCAGGGCCACATCGAAGCGGCCGTAATCGGTGTTCTTACGGTAGTTCGCGAACAGGTCGAAGCCTTTCACCACTGCGTCGCCGGTGTTGGTCAGCAGGGTCTTGATGCCGGTGATCTGGCCGCTGCTGTTCAGGGTGACGAAGTTAGCGTAAGCCGCATCGCCAGCGCGGAAGCGGGATACCACTTCCTGAGCCGATGGGGTCGACAGGATGTCGGACACATTGATCTTGAACCAGTCCAGACCAACGGTGAAGTTGTCGATCGGAGCCAGCACGATACCAACGGACTTCTGACGCGACTTCTCAGGCTTCAGATCCGGGTTGCCGCCGGTCAGGGCGTTCACCTGGATCTGGTTCTGGTGGGTTGCCGGGTCGTTGAAGGACTCGGAAGAACCCACAGTCTGCGGCTGCCACAGGTCGGTCAGGGTTGGAGCGCGGAAGCCCGAACCAGCGGATGCACGCAGCACCACTTGCTTGATTGGCTGCCAGCGAGCGTTCGCCTTGTAGTTGGTGGACGAACCTACGTCATCGTAGTGGTCGTAACGCACTGCTGCGCCCAGGTCCAGGTTCTTCAGCACCGGCACGTTGGTTTCGGTGAACAGCGAGTTGATCTTGCGCTCGCGGTCAACTGGAGGAACGCTGCCGCCCAGACCGGCGATGTCGCCAGCTTCCAGCGCTTCGCTCGGGGTGGTTTGCAGTTTCTCGATACGCGACTGCAGGCCCACTGCGTACTGTGCGGTGATGCCGGCGATTTCCGGCAGGTCGCCAGCCAGCTTGGAGTCGAAGGAGGTGCTGGTCGACTTGCCGTGCAGGGTGCTGCCGGTGTACTGAGCGGACTTCAGCTTGTCAGCCAGAGCGCCGGTCTGCACGCCGCCTGGTGCCCATGGGTTCCAGTTGTTGGCCGGATCGTTGATGATCTTGGCGTAAGCAACTTGCGAGAAGTAGCCGCCTGGCACGTAGCCGTCGACCTTCGATTCGTTGTAGGTCAGGCCGATTTCGTAGTCCTGGTTCATCACGGTGCCCTTGGCGCCGACGACGATACGGGACTGCTTCGCCTTGTCTTCCGAGATACGGTTACCGTAGTCGAACACGCGGCTGGTGATGGCCAGCGGCTGGCCGATCAGGCTGGTGTAGCCCATCTTCTGCAGGTAAGGCACAGCGGTGTTCTGGTACGCCGGGTTGCTTGGGTACAGAATCAGGGCTGGGGTCACGCCTTGCTTGGCGAATTCAGCATCGGTTTCCAGGAAGGACGCGCGCACTGGGCTGCCCTGGAAGCTCTGGGTGATGGTGGACTCGGAGTACAGCACATCAGCGAACAACTGGTGGTTGTCGTTGATCTTGTAGGTGCCGTTGGCGGTGAAGTTGTTCAGTTCACGCTTCGGGGTCAGGCCCACGAAGGCAGCGGAATCGAACACGCAGGTCTGCGCGCCCTGGGCGGTCTTGCCCGGTGCTGCGATCATGTTGATGTCGCCGCACTTGCCTGCATCAGCCAGCGGGTTGCCGTACAGCGGGGAGCTGCCGGAGAACGGGCCGTTGAATTGTGCCGGGTTGGAGCCCGGTACGATCGCGCCTTCGATATTGCCCTGGCCGGTTGCGCCGGAGGTGAAGTATGGAGGACGGTTGCCGGTCGAAGCGAAGCCGCGTGCGCTGGCGAACAGTGCGCGCTCGCGCTCAGCGGATGCGGACAGCACCACGGAGTAGCGGTCTTCGTCCAGATCGCCGAAGCCGGCGGTCACGGAGTATTTCTGGTTCTGCGCGCCGCCGCCATGGGTCGGAACGCCGCCGCCTACCTGAGCTTCGATACCTTTGAAGCTCTTGTTCAGGATGAAGTTGACCACGCCGGCCACTGCGTCGGAACCGTACACGCCGGATGCGCCGTCTTTCAGCACTTCCACGCGCTCGATAGCGGCCAGCGGAATCACGTTGACGTTAACGGCTGCACCGCCGCCGCCTGCGAAGGCTGCCAGACGGCGGCCGTTCACCAGCACCAGGGTACGTTCAGCGCCCAGGCCGCGCAGCGAGATCGACGACAGGCCGTAGGTCGAGGAGCCAGCGCCGGTCGAGTTGCTGGTCGAGCCAGCGGTGGACAGGGCCGAGATGGTGCCCAGCAGTTCTTCAGTGCTGGTGGCGCCGGTACGGGCGATGTCGGCCTTGCTGAGGGTGGTCACTGGCAATGCGGTTTCGGAATCCACACGCTTCAGGGAAGAGCCGGTGATTTCTACGCGCTGGATCGGTGCTTCAGGAGCGGTGGTCTGCGCGATGGCAGCTTGCATACCGACGGCCAGGCCGCCGGCGCACATTACGCGAACGGAGCGCGCAATGAGTGTTTCTTTCATCATTTTTGTCCCAATTCCAAGTTTCGTTTTTACGAAGCGGACGAGCAGAAATTCTCGGCCGACCGTCATGGAAACATTGGTGTTGGGAACGTGTCAATACAGGTTTTTCCGCAATTTGCAAGAAAAACCAATGGTTAAGTTGTAATTAAGCCACGGATGCTTCAGGTGTGAACCATCAAATGTCGCTATCTTGCATTTAACTAGTTGCTATATTCGCCTAACCCGAAAATGCGTTTTAGGCAAATAATTATGTGTCATTTTGTATCAACCGTGACTTTTATACGACAAAGCCGTCAAAATCTTTCACCAGATTGCGTGTTGGCGCATCTGGTGACGCCGGGCTTCAGGCGTAGCGTGCAGCCAGCCGCGCCTGTGGGGCGGATTGCGGCATGGCTTTGGAACCCTTGCCTTGCGCGCCGCTTTGTGGCGGCAGCTTGAACACTTCCAGCGCCTTGGCGACCGCCTGGGCTTGCAGGTCCAGCACGCCGGTGGCGGCGGAGGCTTCCTCGACCATCTGGCTGTTCTGGCGGGTCACTTCGTCCAGCTGCACGATGGCGTCCTTCACCTGGTTGACGCCGTTGCTCTGCTCGCGCGTGGCGCCGCTGATGTCGCTCATGATGGACGCGACGCGTCCGATGGCGGCGGTCACCGCATCCATGTCGGCGCCGGCCGCCGTGGCCACGCTGGCGCCGCCTTCGATCTTGCCGGCGGCGGTATCGATCAGGGCCTTGATGTCCTTGGCGGCGGACGCGCTGCGCTGCGCCAGGTTGCGCACTTCGCTGGCGACCACCGCGAAACCACGGCCGCTTTCGCCGGCGCGGGCCGCTTCCACCGCGGCATTCAGGGCCAGGATATTAGTCTGGAACGCGATGCCATCGATCAGACCGATGATATCGACGATCTTGCGCGAAGATTCGCGGATTTCGTCCATCGCCGTCACCACCTGCGATACCGCAACGCCGGTGCGACCGGCCAGCGTGGTCGCTTCGTTCGCCACGCTGTTGGCGGTGTTGACGTTGTCGGCGGTCTGGCTCACGGTGCCGGTGATCTGACCCATGTGGGCCGAAGTCTGTTCCAGATTGGCCGCTTGCGCCTCGGTGCGGGCGGCCAGGTCGGCGTTGGCGGTGCGCACCTGGGTGGTGGTGCTGCGGGTCAGGGCGAAATTACCCTGGATATCGCCGAGGATGGATGCCAGATTCAGGTTCAGCTGGCGCACGAAGGCTTGCAGCTGGCCCAGTTCGTCGTGGCGGTCCACCGCCATGCGCGTGGTCAGGTCGCCGCCCGCCAGAATGCGGGTGGCCTTGATGCAGGCCTGGACCGGCGCCACGATGGCGCGGTGCAGGCTGTACCAGCCGTACAGCGCCAGTGCCGCCAGCAGCAAAGCCTGCAGATGCAGGGCAAATTCGGAGTAGGGCAGCACGGCGTGCAGCGCCATCGACAGCGCCAGCAGCGTCATGCTGCCGAAGCACAGGGCCATGCGCTGCGTCAGCGAGACATCGCGCAGCGCATTGGAATACTTCTGCCATCCGCGTGGCGCCGCTGCGCCGCGGTGGATGCGTACACCGTCAGCCCTGGCTTTCACGCTGCGGTACAACTGTTCCGCTTCCTGTACCTGCTTCGGCTTCGGTTTGGTGCAGACCGACATGAAGCCGGTGGTCCGGTCTTTTTCGATCACCGGGGTGACGTTCGCGATGCACCAGAAGAAGCCGCCGTCCTTGCCGCGATACTTGATCAGGCCGCGCCACGGTTCGCCCGACATGGTGGTGCGCAGCATGTCTTCATCGACTTCGGCCGGCATATCCGGGTGGTAGAGCGATTTTTGAGGACGTCCCTGAAGTTCCTCGCCGTCAAAGGCGCTGATGGCGATGAAGGTCGAGTTGGCGTAGGTCAGGCGGCCTTGCAGGTCGGTGGTGATGACGATGGGCTTGCCGTCTTCGAGCAGGGTTTCGTGTTCGGTGCTGCGCATTGGGATAAATAGTTTCAGTTTGGAACGATCGCCGATCATAACAAGGGCCACGCCGGAAGCGTGGCCTTTTTTACCAAACTGTTAATTGCGAGCTAATTTATTGTGGCTGTTTTGCAATCCTGACCCCAACTAGTTTCGCTACGCCTGCCAGGGTGGTCTGGGCGGCGTTCAGGCCGAGCAGGAAATCCTTGTCCGAATAGTTGGAATACAGGTCGGTCGGCTGATGCCAGTGCGGATTCCAGCCGGAGCCGATTTGCTGCCCGCGCTCGTTCTCGCGCAGCGAAATCGACGGCACCAGATCCATGAATGGCGTGGAGTCGGTATTGGTCATGTGGAAGCCGACCGCTGCCGGATAATTGGTCGCGTATTTGTCGTTCGCGGCGCGGAATTCCCAGGCCAGCCTGGCCGAGCCTTCCGCCTGTTTGGAGTTGGACTGGAACTCGATGTTCACGTCCGCTTCGGCGCGCTGTTCCTTCGGCAGAACATAGACTGGATGGCCCTTGTCATCCAGCACCGGTTTGCCCGCCGCATCCAGCTTCGCCACTGGCATGCCATGGTCGAACAGCATCATGTCGTGCTGGATCATGCCGAGCCAGCGCGGCTCGGGATATTTGCCTGAGCCTTTCGGCGATTCGATGCCTTGCAGGCCTTTGCGCTGCTCGACGTAAGCGGCGGCGCCGTTCAGGCCCGTTTCCTCGTTGTTCCACAAGGCGAAGCGGATCGAGCGGTCCGTTTCCACACCTGGCGCGCTGAAGATGCGCGCCAGTTCCATCACCAGCGCGGTGCCCGAACCGTCGTCGTTGGCCGCTTCACCGAAGCCGATGCCGTCCATGTGCGCGCTGACGATATACATTTCCTCGGGATGCGTTTTGCCGACCTTGGTGCAGTAGACGTTCTCGCGCTGCGATGTACCTTGCGGGGTCTGCTCCGCATTCAGCGCGCGCAGGCGCTCGTCCGGCTGGCGCATCGGGTCGGTGTTCACGCCGGTCGGGGCACGGTTGCCGAACAGCGTGCTGCCGCCCTGGCCGGGTGGACCGCCAGCGCCGCCGCCCGGCGCCACGGCAGGCTTGCCGCGCGCCGGCGGCTCGGTGAATTGATACTGCAAGCGCTCGACGTTCTCGCAACCATATGCCTTCAGCTGTGCCTCGATCCAGTTAAGTGCCTGACGATTGCGCTCCGTGCCCTGGCGGCGGTCGCCGAATTTGGTCAGGCTCTTGATGGTGGCTTTGTACTTCTCCAGATCCAGCTGGCCGACCAGCGTTGAAACGGGATCGGATGCTTGCTGTGCGGCGGCGTAGGGCGCCGCGAAGGCGAGGGAGATGCCGAGTGCTGCGATTGTTTTCATCGAGGTGTCCATAAAGTTGAGGAACCTGATCATTGTGCACCATTGCCAACACGAATCTTCAGATTTCCCCGTTCATACCACGCACGATTGAACACAGTGCAGCTTTGTGCCATCATCGGCGAGTTGTTGTTTTGATAACCAATAGGGAGCCCTGAAGATGAATAAGTACGCCTTGGTATTGCCCGTCTTACTGCTTGCCGCATGCGCCAAGAAAGCACAGGAGCCAGCGTCTGCACCGGCCCCGGCGCCCGCACCGGCCGTTGCCGCGCCGGCCCCAAGCCCTGCGCCTGCCAGCGCCGCCAATGGCCCGGTGCAAACGCCGCAAGTGGATACGGCGAACATGAGCGAGGAGCAGAAGGAGGTCGCCAAGCGCCAGGCAAAGCTCGATTATTCCAATATGGAAGACGGCTATATCAATGACGCCAACGGTCAATGGGCCACCATGGCGAAGGCGACGTCGGAATACGGCGGCAGCACGTATGAGCCGGCCAACGCAACCGGCAAGGTCGATGGCAAGTCGTTTGCGACCAAAGGCAGCGACGTCGGTTTCGACTCGCTGGAAGTCAGCTTCGACAAGCCGGTCAACGCCACCGAGCTGCGCGTCGCCGTCACCGATGGCTATGGCCTGGAGGGCATCACCAAACTGGAACTTCAGGACACGGATGGCAAATGGAATACTATCTGGAGCGGCATCAATACCGTGAAGCCGGACAAGCGCGGCGCCCGTACCTGGTATGTGCAGCCGATCGAAAAGACAGCCTACAAAGCCAAGGCGGCGCGCATCACCAAATCGAATAACATCACCACCGACCGCATGTATATTGACGCGGTGCAGCTGGTAGGCTCATGATTGTTGCGCGCTCAGGTAAAATGCGCGCAGTGCGGGTGTAGTTCAATGGTAGAACGGCAGCTTCCCAAGCTTCATACGAGGGTTCGATTCCCTTCACCCGCTCCAAGCTTACATTCATCAGCGATTGCGCTCGATGATCTCGAATAGCCGGCGGCACGCCGTGGCGACGTGCTGTTCGGGCGCTGTGGCCACGCCAAGCAAGAGTCCCTGCAAGGTCCAGGATGGCGTGGCAAACCAGGCTGACAAAGGCGACGGCGCCATGCCGACCGTCATTGCCTCGCGAACGACTTTGGTGTCCAGAACCCCGTCCGGGAGTCTGAGAAGGATTGCCAGGCCGGCCTTGATCCACTCCGCATCGTGCATTCGCAACTGCTCGCATAGCGCGTCACGCTGGGACAGATATAGCCGCTTAAGCCGGCGCACGCGCTGGATGTAGTAGCCCTCATGCATGAAGCGGGCGGTGGCCAGCTGCACTACAGGCGATGGCGCGGGTGCCAGCGTCGCCGCCACCTCGGAAAACGCGGTGACCAGTTCAGTTGGCGCCACCACAAATCCCAGCCGCAATCCGGGGCTGATGGTCTTGCTGAAAGAGCCGACGTAGATGACCCGTTTGCCCTCGTCCAGGGAGGCCAGGGCAGGCGCCGGCCTGCCTTCCAGCTGCAATTCGCTGAGGTAGTCATCCTCGACGACCCAGGCGCCGCTTGACGCCGCCCACTCAAGCAGATGAAGCCGCCGTCGCAAACACAAGGTCGAACCCAGCGGCGCCTGCTGGCTCGGCGTCACCACCGCTAACGCCGCGTCGGCGGCATGCTCGATGCCGTAGCCGACGTTGAGACCTTCGGCGTCCACCGGCACCGGAACGATATTCAAGCGAGCGAGCTCCAGGCCCTTCCTCGTAAAGCGGTAACCGGGTTCCTCCATCCAGACCTTCTTGCCCTCCAAACTCAGCACCCGCAGTAGCAGGCCTAAGCCCGAGCTGTAGCCCGAGGTGATAAACACCTGGTCGGGGAAACAGTGCAGGTTTCTGGAAATGGAGAGATAGCCTGCAATCTCACGCCGCAACTCCAGCTCACCTCTGGGGTCGGGATAGACGAAGGACGAAAAAGCGCCCGTCTTCAGGAGATTGGAAGATCGCGCGCGGGCGAACAGTTTTTCCGGCAAGCCTTTCTCCAGCGCCGGCAGTCCGAGCTGAAAGATCGCTGGCCCGGCGTGCATCTCCTGATAGGTCTTCATGAAGGAGCCGGGCTGCGGCGCTTCGGGTGGCGTCAGCACCACATGGGGACGCGGCGCGACGCGGGTGCCGCCAGCGCCAAACGTTTCGATCATCTGGTCGTCGGACAGCCGTTCATACGCGGTTTGAACTGTTCCTCGCGCCACGCCAAGGTGCGCGGCCAGATCCTGCCACGAAGGCAAGCGAGTGCCCGGTGCCACCAGGCCGGACTCAATTGCCCGGCTGATGCTCACACGGATTTGTTCGGATAAGGAGATCTTTGCTGTCCGGTCTAAATGAATTTGCAGGTCTGAATCCATAATCTTGGTACACACACTAGCGGGTAATCTTGGTTCTTTTATTCGTACCATCGATGGTAGAGAATTCCTGAACGATAGTACAAAAGGTCCCACGCTGTCATGTCTCAACTCGATTGGTTAAGCCATCTCCTGCAAACGATTACCGTCACCGGCAAGTTGGAAGCCCATTGCACTTACGGCGCGCCTTGGCGCGTGGACTGGGCGCAGTCCGGGGCGCACGAGATTCCCTATCACATTGTGCTCAAGGGACGCGCCATTCTTGAGGACCCGGCAAGCGGGACCATCAAGGAGCTGGTGAGTGGCGACATCGTGTTGCTGCCGCAAGGCGCGGCGCACGTGCTGCACGATGGCAGTGGCGCCGCGCCAGGCCCTACGCGCAATCAGTTCAGCCCTGCAGGATGGATGCTCAGCGAGAATGATGGCCAGGGCGAGCAGTTGGATATGCTGTGTGGACGATTTCTGATCGAGCCGCCCCATGACCGGCTGATCCGCGACTACCTTCCCGCGACGCTCATGGTCAGAACCGTGCAAGGCCGTGGCGACGAGCGCGCCGCGCCGGCCTCGAATCATCTCGCCAGTCTGGTGGGGTTTATGCGTATGGAGTCCGCGGGCGACAAGCCAGGTGGACACGCCATCCTCAATGCGCTGACCTCTGCCTTGTTCACCCTCGCATTGCGCGCGGCAAGCGAATCCGAGCAAGCTCCGGCAGGCTTGCTGGCGCTGGCCAGCCATCGGCGACTGGCCCCCGCCATCGTCGCCATGTTCGCCGATCCGGCGCGAGCCTGGACTCTGCCGGAACTGGCCGACTTGTGCAGCATGTCGCGCGCCACCTTCATGCGGCACTTTCAGGAGAAGCTGGGGCGCTCGGCCGTCGAACTGCTGACCGACATCCGAATGAGCCTGGCCACCAACGAGTTGAAGAAGCAGGGGATGACGACCGAGGCGGTGGCCGACCTGGTCGGATACCGCTCCGTCGCAGCCTTCCGCCGCGCGTTCACCGACAAGATGGGGATGACGCCGGGCCAATGCCGCCGTCTGGCGCAGGTAAGCGGTTGATCCTTTCCGGCATTTTCTTGAGCCGATACAGTCTCGAATTCAATGCGGTGCAAGCCTAAAGTGGAGGCTCCTGACTACCCATTGAAAGCCAAGCACCATGAGCCGTATCGCCATCCCTGCAATCGCCTCCGCCGTCGGCGTTACCGTTGATATCTACGACCAGGTCAGGAAGATTGCCGGCGGCCGGGTGCCGAACACTTACGCTGCATTGGGCCACCTTGCTCCTGAGTCTTTAGGCGCCGTGCTGGGCGCGCAGCGCACCCTATCGTTGGGAAGCCTCAGCCAGCAGGACCTGCAAACCGTCAAGTTGCTGGTCAGTGTGAAGGCCGGTTGCGATGTTTGTGTGGCGGCCCACAGTTATGTCGGCAAGATGGTAGGTTTGTCGGCCGATATCCTGCGCGCCATTCGTGCCGCACAGCCTACCGGTGACGCCAGGCGCGACGCCCTGGTGCGTTTCGTGTCCCAACTGCAGACTACAAGCGGCACGATCAGCCATGGCGAGTTCGATGCCATCCGTGCAGCCGGCTATTCCGCCACAGCGCTGGCGGAGATCTCAATCGCCATTGGACTCGCCACCATCACCAGTACCTTCAATCGCATTAACGATACCGAAGTTGATTTTCCGGCAGTGGACTAACCCGTCTTGCGGAGCAAGCCGGCTTCGCAGCAAGCAATCGCTTTCATGCACTTCAACCTACCCAACCAATCATAGGGATCACCATGACCAACGCAACTTCCAAGGCCAACGCTGTCATCGAATGTATCTTGAGCCGCAGCGCCGCCAAATATTACGACCGCACCGCGACGCTGAGCGACAGCCAGATCCGCGAGCTTGTGCAAATCGGTACCACGGCGCCGACGTCGTTCCATATGCAGAACTGGCGCTTCATCGCTGTACGCACGGCGGAAGCGAAGGCACGACTGAGTCCTATCGCGTGGAATCAGCCGGCGATTGTCGACGCGGCCGTTACCTTTATCGTCGTTGGGCAGCTGGCCGATTCCAGCGTGATCCCGGATCGCCTGGCGCCCCTGGTTAAAGCGGGTGTCATGCCAGCGGACATGGTGGCGGAATGGGAGAACCCGGCGCGCGATCTGTATATGAATTTCCCGCAACGCCAGCGCGACGAAGCGGTGCGCACCGGAACCTTCGGCGCGGCGGCAATCATTTATGCGGCCCGTGCTCTGGGCCTGGGTTCGACACCGATGATCGGTTTCGACGCGGAGGCGGTGCACGAAGAGTTCGGCCTGGCGCAAAACGAAGTGCCCGTGATGCTGCTGTCCATTGGCGTGGAACGTGCCGGGAACTGGGCGCAGAAGCCTCGCCGTCCTGTAACCGAAGTGCTGGATTTTGTATAAACCTGAGGAGAACTACGATGCCACGATCTACTGCCCTGAAGCCGGAACAAGTGCCTGCCGATTCCAAGCCTACGCTTGATGCGTTCACCAAGAACATCGGCTTCACGCCCAACATGATGGCGACCTTTGCGCAAAGTCCCATCGCTTTCAACGCCTGGGCCAATCTGCTTGGCTCACTGAGCAAGGCGCTCGACGTAAAAACGCGCGACAGCATCGGACTGGCTGTCTCGGAAGTCAACGGCTGCAATTACTGCCTGACGGTGCACAGCTTTACGGCCCAGCATATGGCCAAGCTGCCGAACGAGGACATCATCCTGGCACGCCAGGGTCACGCCAACGATCCGAAGCGCGATGCCGCCGTCCAGTTTGCGCGCAAAGTCATCGTGAGCCGTGGCCAGGTGAGCGACGCCGATCTGAAAGCCGTGCGCGATGCCGGCTACACGGATGCCAACGTGATGGAGATCGTCGCCTTGGTTGCGATGTACTCGCTGACGAACTTTATCAATAACGTGTTCGATCCCGAGAAAGACTTCCCAGCCGTTGCGCCGGCTGGCTCGATCTGAAACCAGCGGTGACATGGAATCAGGGGAGATCAAGGTCATCGGCAGCGAGGATTTTGATATCTGGCTTCCGCTATGGAAAGCCTATCAACGGTGCTGCGATGTTGATCTCCCTGATTCCGTGACGCGCAAGACGTGGGCGCGCTTGCTGGACCCCGTCGAGCCAGTGCATGCGGTGCTTGCGATAGCGGGAAACCGCGCACTGGGCCTGGCGCATTCGATTTATCATCGATCTGCCTGGACGGCGGACAATCACTGCTATCTGCAAGACCTGTTTGTTGCGCACGATGCGCGCGGCGTTGGCGTAGGCCGCGCACTCATTGAGCATATCTATGCCGATGCACGACGTTGCGGCGCGGCGCAGGTGCACTGGCCCACGCGCCTTACCTTATACTGGCCGGCTGACACCTCAGATTCTTATCCAGATGGCCAGTGCTCAATTCCGGTCGGTTCGCTGTACCCTGCCGGGCGTCCACGCGGTGGAGGCCTGTAGCGATCATTCGTTCTCCCGGCACACGCACGAAGAATTTGGCATTGGCCTGTTTGTGCGCGGAGCGCAGAAGTCATTCAGCGGGCGGGGCATGGTGGAGGCCGGGGCGGGTGATCTGGTGACCGTCAATCCGGGCGAAGTACATGACGGGATGCCGATTGGCGATGGCGTGCGCTCGTGGCGCATGCTGTATCTTGACCCGCCGGTGGTAGGCGCGGCGGTGCGTGACGTCAGCGAGGGCCGGCTGATGCAGCTGGAGTTCAACGAGCCGGTGATGCACGATGCCCGGCTGCCGGCGGCGTTCGTGGCGCTGTATCGCGCCGTGACGGAGCCGCAGATTGCGGCCGCCGGGTTGGCCGCTGAGCAGGAGCTGCTACGGCTGATGGCGCAGACGTTGTATTGGCCGCGCGACCGCGGCGCGGACTCCGCCTCAACGTCCGCATCGGCACCCGCATCGGCTTCGGCACGGGTGCGGACACCGGGGCCAGCGGGCGTCCTGCGGGCGCGCGAGCTGATTGACGATGACCCTCGGGCCGAACTGTCGCTGGACGACCTGGCGCAAGCAGCCGGCATCAGCCGCTTCCATCTGGTACGCGCATTCGGACGCGCGACGGGACTCACGCCGCATGCTTACCTCGTTCAGCGCCGCATTGCCATGGCGCGTGCGCTGATCGCGCGCGGCACGCCGCTGGCGGAAGCCGCGGCAGCCAGCGGCTTTGCCGACCAAAGCCATATGACCCGCATCTTCGTCCGCAAATACGGCATCGCGCCCGCCGCCTACGCGCGCGCCTGCGCCTGACAGCAATAACGTTCAAGACGCCGCCGCCGCGCCTGCCTACCCTCGAAGTTTTTGAGGGAGGAATCATGCTGGGTTATCTGTATCTCACGGCGGCCTCGCTGACGGTGGGCAGCACCGTCGTTGCGGGCAAACTGATTGCGGCGGGACTGCCGCCGTTCACCGCAACTGCGCTGCGTCTGGCGCTGGCGCTACCGGTCTTTCTGCTGCTGATGCGGGTGAAAGGCGAGCGTCTGCCGCGTCCCGATAAGCACGATGCAATGCTGCTCGTGCTGCAAGCGGGCGCGGGCAGCGTCGGCTACACCGTGCTGCTGATGACAGGCTTGCAGCACACCTCAGCGGCAAATGCTTCGGTGGTGCTAGGCACGCTGCCGGTCGTATCAGCACTGATGGCGGTGTTCGTGCTGGGGGAACGTCCCAAACCCGCGCTGATCGCGGCGCTGGTGCTGGCGGCGGCCGGCGTGCTGATTGCGACAACCCGTAGCGGCGACGCGAGCGGCTGGCAAGGGAACTTGCTGGTGCTCGGTGCCGTTGCCTGCGAGGGTCTGTTCGTCCTGCTCAACAAGAAGCTGCGTACGCCGCTTGGTGCGCTGCCCCTGTCGACCATCATGTGCGGTGTGGGGCTGCTGCTGGCGATCGGCCCCGCGCTGGGCGAAGCTCATCCGCAAGCGGGTACGCCGGCGCTGGCGGCGGTGGCTTACTACGCACTGGTGCCGACGGTGGGCGGCTATGTGCTCTGGTATGCGGGATCGGCGCGCGTCAGCGGCGCGGAGGCTTCGCTCTTTACGGCGGTGACGCCGGCGTCGGCGATGATTTTTGCGTGGTGGCTGCTGGATGAGGCGATCGGGCCGCGCCAGCTGGCGGGCATTGCCTGCGTGCTGGCGGCTGTGCTCAGCCTTTACTTCACATCAGGGTCCGGCGCGCGGGGTTATGCGCCTGTGCGGCAGAGTTCAGAACCTCCAGCTGGCCCGCTTTGAAGGTTTGCTGGTGGACGCCATCGCGATCGTGCCAGCGGCACACGACATCGTCATCATCGCCGGTGCCATTGGGACCGGGCATGGTGCGGACTACCAGCATCTTGCGATGCCAGCCGATTGGCCGGACGGCGTCGCCGGCCTTTGCGCGTTCACGGTCCATATCGGCCTCCTCACTTGCATCAGGCAATGATACTCCGATGCGAGGAGGTCAGGCGTTTGGTTCGATATCCAGGTTGACGGAATAAGACAGGCGCTTGCCTTCATACAGGCCGCCGCCGCGCACCACGCCTTCGGTGGACGTCAGTTTGCCGGAAAGATCCAGACGCGCCAGGCGCTCGCGGAAAGCGATAGCGTCTTTCGGCGCCAGGTAGCCGACCATGTGGCCACTGAGGAAGACGGCAACGGCCTTGTCTTCGTAGGGATTATGATCGTCCGGCAGCAGCAGGGCAGGGTGCCGCACATCGGCGCTGGCATCGCCGTGCTCGCCCGCCAGTTCGCGGATGGTCTCGTAGTAGCGCGACTCGCCCAGCACTTCCAGCTGGAAGCGGCCATTGTCGGACCAGTGGTGGGCAGGCTCGCCTTCAGGTAGCGGCGTGTAGGAGCCGGCGGCTGGTTTGTCCTTGGGCGTAAAGGCTGGCGCCTGCGGTTTTCCTTTCAGCAGATAGACAAGGGTCACCAGGGCAAGGACGATGATGATCAGGTTGAGAGCGAGGGCCATAGCGTGCTTCGAAGATTCAAAAGAACGCTATTATCGCAGCCCCCGCTGCTTCGATCTATCAGGCTTTTTGCTTGCGGCGGCGCAGGGCGGCCGCACCGGCCAAACCCAGGCCGACCAGGGCCAGGCTGCCCGGTTCCGGTACGGCGGCAGCGTTGACCGTGATGTCGTCCACCAGGAAAATGCCACCGGAGACGCGCAAAGTGTCAATTCCAGTAAAGCCCAGGTTGACCAGCTGCCAAGGGTTGCTGTAGGTGACGGCCACATCGCCAACCACCACGCCGTTCAGCAGGCCTTGTACATGGGAAGTGAACGCGGCGCCTTGCCAACCGTTCAGCCACAGCGACTGCGCCGAGAAAGTGCCGCCGCCCACCTTGGTCATATCCATATCGCCCGAGAAGTCGTTGAGGGCGGCAAAGTGACCGCTGTGGCCATCGCCGACGCCATTGCTCCAGCTGCCGGCCGGCGATACGTCGACGACGTCGGAATTTGCGCTGAACCGGAAGCCCTGTTCAACGAAACCACTTCCCAAGCCGGTGATGCCGCCCGGGGTGCCGATATCGTCAAAGGTCAGCACGCCTGCCTGGGCGGAGGCGGCCAGGCCGAAGACCAGCGCAGAAGCGAGGATGAGTTTTTTCATGGAAATGCCTATTGTCTAAAGGTGATATTGTTTAACTATTAGCAAATCTTGGGCCATCGCAATAAAATCAAGGACTTAGCTTGATTTAATACAAGATCGTGTCTTCCGGTGTAAAGAAAGCCGACACAAAGTTTCGTGCCGGGAGGACGGTGTGGCGGGGTATAATGCGCGTTTTTTCAGCAAGTCCTGTTATGTCGTCCGAAACTCCACCAAAGGGCCCGGCGCGGTCCATGCTCTACGATCCGACCGAACGCCGCATTCGCAGCTTCGTCACCCGCGCGGGACGCCTGTCTACGGCGCAAGAGCGCGCGCTGAACGATTTCGGCCCGCAGTACATGGTGGACTACAACAAGGCGCCGCTGGATTTCGCGCAGGTCTTCGGCCGCAAGGCGCCGGTCGTGCTGGAAATCGGCTTTGGCATGGGCCAGACCACGGCGCATATCGCCAAGCTGATGCCGGAGAAGGATTTCATCGGCGTAGAGGTGCACACGCCAGGCGTGGGCAGCCTGCTCAAACTGTGCGGTGAGGAGAACATCGGCAACTTGCGCGTGATCCAGCACGACGCGGTAGAAGTGCTACGCGATATGATCCCGGCCGGTTCGCTGGCAGGCGTGCATATCTACTTCCCCGACCCTTGGCACAAGGCACGCCACAATAAGCGCCGCCTGATCCAGCCGGCTTTCGTAAAGACGCTGTGCGATCACCTGGCGCCGGGCGGCTATATCCACCTGGCGACCGACTGGGAAGACTACGCGGTACAGATGCTGGAAGTGCTGAGCGCCGAGCCGGCACTGCGCAATACCGCGGACGGCTACGCGCCGCAGCCGTCCTACCGTCCGCTGACCAAGTTCGAGAATCGTGGCCTGAAGCTGGGTCATGGCGTCTGGGACCTGGTCTTCGAGAAGAAATAAGTCCCCGCCGGCAGGAATACCAGCAGATTCCCGCACAACACAAGCAGCAGTCCGGCCAGGGCTGCTGCGTTCCAGCGATAACCCTCCACGAAAGTCGACACCGTCAGCGCCACGACGGGAAACAGCACCGTCGAATAGCCTGCGCGGTCCGGACCGATGCGTCCCACCAGCAGCAAATAAGCCGTAAAACCGATTACCGAACCCGGAATGCCGAGATAAAGCAGGCCGATCACGTAGCGCGGGCTGGGATCGAAAGTGAACGGCATGCCCAGTGCCAGCGCGCCCACCGTCAGCATGGACGCACCGATCAGCATGGCCCAGGTATTGGTCAGTAAGGGCGTCAGGCCCAGCTCCTGCATGCGGCTGGACAGCAGATTCCCGGTCGAGAAGCAGAGTGTGCCCAACAGCGCCAGTCCAAGTCCGGTCAGCACGCCGCTGTCGGCCCAGTGCCCCGCCATCTGCGGCAGGAAGAGCAGGGCGATGCCTGCCAGTCCCAGCGCCGCGCCGCCCATCACCTGCTTGCGGATGGGACGTTTCATGAACAGGCGGCCATTGACCGCGTTCCAGATTGGCGCAGTCGAAAACACCACCGCCACCAGTCCGCTCGGCATCCACTGCGCCGCATAATAGAAGCAGAGGAAGTTCAGGCAGAACAGGGCGAAACCTTGCGCCACCAGATAGCGCCAGGCCGCACGCGGCGGCCACATGGGCTTGCGCAGCACGCCCAGGATCAGCATCAGCACAACGGTCGCGATCCAGAAGCGGTAGGCAATGGACACGGGCGCCGGCACCACGCCGAGCTGGAATTTGATGGCGATCCAGGTGGTACCCCAGATCAGGACGGTAAGGATGTAAAGTAAGGTGTTCATACATCCAGCATGGCGCGTGGAGGACGCCGCGGTTTGTCTGGGATTGCGCAATTGCGGGACAATTGTCTGATCTTGCGCTTTTTATGCCACGGCCGGGCTGCGGCCGGGCGGCATTGCCGCGCGCGTGCTAGACTTTTTTCATGGAATCCGACCGACCAGCTCTCGCCTCGATCACACCGCCTGCAGATGCCATGCAGCATGCGGTGTTTCGCACCATGGCTACGACGGACGCCAAGCTGGAGCGCTTCGCCTGGCTGGGCGACGGTCTGGCTGCGGCCATCTGGCGGCGCGAAGTCGATATTGCCGAGACAACGTATGAGCAGCCGGGACACCACACCCTGTCCTGCTATCTGGTTGGCGGCTACGGCGTGCACCGCGATGATGCGCCCGGCAGCTATGGCGCGCCGCAGCGGCTGTGTGCGCTGCCGGACTGGCACGAGTCGCGCTGGACCGTGCGCGGCGGCCTGCGCATGATGCATCTCTACTTCATGCCCGAGCACTTCACGCGCCGCGCCATCGTTGAACTGGACCGCGAACCGCGCGAGCTGACGCTACAGGATCGCACCTATTTCGAGAATCCGCGTCTGGTGCAGCTGTGCGGCGATCTGCTGAATCAATCCTGGCAAGACCCCAACCAGCTGTTGCGTGCCAACGAGTTGGCGCACGAATCGATTAGTGAGCTGCTGCGCTCGCAGCACATGATCCAGTCTGGCCAGCGTTTGCGCGGTGGACTGGCGCCGCTGGTGCGCCGCCGCCTGCACGATTACATAGAAGCGCATCTGGATCAGAACATCACGCTGGGAGCGCTGGCGCAGCTGGCCTGCCTGTCCGAATATCACCTGGCGCGCATGTTCCGCGTGTCCTTCGGCATGCCGCCATCGGCCTGGGTTGCCATGCGCCGTCTGGACCGCGCCCGCGTTCTGCTGAAAGGCGATCTGCCCTTGCAGCAGGTTGCCGACGCTTGCGGATTCGCTGACCTCAGCCATTTCAGCCACCGCTTCCGCGACGCCACCGGCATGCCGCCGGGGAGGTATCGCCAGATTGTCGCGGCCTAGCGGCAGGACGGTCCGATGGCTGGCGTGCTTTACAGGAGGCCTGCGATCAGGCTTACGATCTCGTCGCCATAAGACGCGAGCTTCTTCTCGCCGACGCCGGATACGCCGCGCAGATCGTCCAGCGAGGTTGGCTTGGCCTTGGCGATTTCGCGCAGCGTGGCGTCGACAAAGATCACGTAGGCGGGCACATTGTGTTCGCGTGCCGCGCCCATGCGCCACGAGCGCAGGCGATCGAAGATGGCCTGTTCGCTTGTGTCGAGGTCGGTCTCCACATAGCCTTTCGGCGCGGCGCTGCGCTTCTGCTTGACCGGTTTCTGGTACTGGCGCAGCTGCACCTTTTGTTCACCCTTCAGCACCGGCCGTGCGGCGTCGGTCAGCTTCAGCGAGGCGAAGTTTTCGTGATCCACCGTGAGCAGTCCCAGCGCGATGGCCTGGCGCAGGATGGCGCGCCATTCCTGTTCGCTGCGGTCGGCGCCAATGCCGAACACGGACAATGAATCGTGATGCCAGCTCTTGATGCGGTCCGATTCGGCGCCGCGCAATACGTCGATCACATGTCCCGCTGCGAAGCGCTGATCCACGCGGTAAATGGCGGACAGCAGCTTCTGCACCGGCACCGTGCCGTCGAAGGATACCGGCGGAATCAGGCAGGTATCGCAATTGCCGCAAGGCGCGCCGGGCTCGCCGAAATAATCCAGCAGACGCACGCGGCGGCAGCTCAGGGTTTCGCATAGGCCCAGCATGGCATCGAGCTTGGCGCCCAGCACGCGCTTGAAGTTTTCGTCGGCCTCGGACTCGTCGATCATGCGGCGCTGGAGCACCACGTCCTGCAGGCCGTAAGCCATCCAGGCGCTGGCGGGCATGCCATCGCGGCCCGCGCGGCCTGTCTCCTGATAGTAGCCTTCGATGGACTTGGGCAGGTCGAGGTGGCAGACGAAGCGCACATCCGGCTTGTCGATGCCCATGCCGAAGGCGATGGTCGCCACCATCACGATATTGTCTTCGCGCAGGAAACGCGCCTGGTTCGAGGCGCGCACCGCATGCTCCATCCCCGCGTGATAGGCGAGGGCGCGGATGCCGTGTTCGTTCAGGAAGTCCGCCGTCTCTTCCACCTTTTTGCGCGACAGGCAGTACACGATGCCGGAATCGCCGCCATGCTCGGTGGTGATGAAGTCCAGCAGCTGCTTGCGGCCGTTGGACTTCTCTACGATCTGGTAGCGGATATTCGGGCGGTCGAAGGACGACACGAACTGCGCCGCCTCTTCCAGCTGCAAGCGATGCACGATCTCGGCACGGGTTTGCTGGTCGGCGGTGGCCGTCAGTGCAATGCGAGGAATCGTCGGGAAGTGTTCGTGCAGGACCGAGAGCTTGATGTACTCGGGGCGGAAGTCGTGGCCCCATTGCGAAACGCAGTGCGCTTCATCGATGGCGAACAGGGCGATCTGGGAATCCTGCAGCAGATCGAAGCAGCGCTGCGTCAGCAGGCGCTCAGGCGCCACATACAGCAGGTCGATCTGGTTGGTGCGCACCAGGCGCTCGATGCGCGCGGCTTCTTCGTAGGTCTGGGTGGAATTCAGGAAGGCGGCTTTGACGCCGACTTCGGCCAGCGCATCCACCTGGTCCTGCATCAGTGCGATCAGCGGCGAGACGACGACGCCCACGCCGTCGCGCAGCAAAGCAGGGATCTGATAGCACAGCGATTTGCCGCCGCCGGTGGGCATCAGCACCAGCGCATCTCCGCCACTGGCCACCTGCTCAACGATCTGCGCCTGCTGGCCGCGGAAGGCCGGGTAGCCGAATACGGTCTGGAGCAGGTGCAGTGCGTTTGAACTGGTGTCCTGGGCGGTCATCGGGTTCCTTAGTCGACCCAGGCCACGCTGCCGGTCAGCCACGTAGCGATGATGACCAGGCCGAACGCAATGCGATACCAGGCGAAGGCCGAGAAGTCATGCGAGCTGATATAGCGCAGCAGCCAGCGCACGCACAGGAAAGCCGAAATGAAGGCCACCACGGCGCCGATGCCGAACAGCGGCAGGTCGGCAGCGGACAGCAGCGCGCGTTCCTTGTACAGCGAATAGAAGGTCGCCGCCAGCAGGGTCGGGATGGCGAGGAAGAAGGAGAATTCGGTTGCCGCCTTGCGCGACAGGCCAAACAGCATGCCGCCGATGATGGTGGCGCCGGAGCGGCTGGTGCCAGGGATCAGTGCGAAGGCTTGCGCCACGCCGACTTTCAGCGCGTCGATCGGACGCATGTCGTCAACGGAGTGAATGCGTACCGCAACGGGATTGGTCTTGGCGCGCTTTTCCACCCACAGGATGATCAGGCCACCGATGATGAAAGCGAGGGCCACCGGCACGGCGGAGAACAGCACGGCCTTGATGGCTTTGTTGAACAGCAGGCCGAGCACGGCGGCTGGAATGAAGCCGATGATGATGTTGATGGCGAAGCGGCGCGAACGTTCGCTGGTGAACATGCCGGTCAGGACTTCACGGATCTTGCGGTGGTATTCCCAAATCACGGCAATCATCGCGCCGCCCTGGATCACAATCTCAAACACTTTGATTTTTTCGCCCGTGAAGTTCAGCAGGCTGCCGGCCAGGATCAGGTGGCCAGTGGAAGAAATCGGCAGGAACTCGGTAAATCCTTCTACGAGACCCATGATCAGAGCCTTCAGCGCGAGAATAATGTCCATTGTGATTTTGTTAAGTGGTCGGAGGGGTAACGCGGCGGGATGCTACGCGGGCACGAAGCTTACCACGAGCGGCCCCGAGCGAGCACTTCTCAGCAGCGTAGCGCGCTTCCGCGGCGCTGAATTTGCGCTGCCGCAGTCAGGGTGCAGTTGCCAGTTCGAGCTGGGTCAGCCAGTGCATGGCTTGCTCGCGGCTGTCACCGCACATTTCTTCCGATGGCTGGAGTCCGGCGCAGGAGGCGGGACGCTCGGGGCGGCCGAAGATCAGGCAGCGGTTGTCCTCGCCAAGCTGCACGCAGCGCACACCGGCCGGTTTGCCCTTGGGCATACCGGGAATGGGTGATGTGATGGAGGGCGCCGTGCAGCAGGCGCCACAGCCTGAGCGGCAAGTTGCGGTTTTCATGGGGCCGTTATTGTACCCTGCATCTCGGCCACTTCCTGGCGCAGCCAGTCGCAGAAGCGGGTGATCTTGCTCATGCCCTGCATGCTGCGCGCGACGATGATGCGGTAGCCGCGCTCGTAGGGCGCGCTCTCGCACTCCACCATTTTCAGCCTGCCACTGCACAGGTCTTCGTAGGCGATGGCGTGCGATACCAGTCCCACGCCGAGTCCGGCCACCGCTGATTGGACCATCACGGCGAAGTTCGTATAGGCGCGCGAGAAGTTATAGCTGCCTTTGTGGATACCGTTATGCCGCAGCAGCGCGATCCAGGTATCGGTGGTGAATTCGTGCAGCAGCGGGTAGCGGTGCAAAGTCTCCAGCGTGATTTCGGTTTCGCCGGGCTCCAGCAGCGACGGGCTGTAGACGGCGACCAGGTGATCGTGGAACAGCAAGTCCGGATCGCCCTGCACGGCGTCGTAGGTGCGCAGGGCGATGTCGGTGCTGCCGTCGCTCATATTGGCCAGGTTGTCGCTGGAGTCGATGCGGATATCGAGTTCGGGGTAGAGCTTGGTGAAGCGCGCAATGCGCGGCACCAGCCATTTGATCGCCAGCGAATGGGTGGTCGAAATGCGCAGGACTTTCTCCTCGTCGCCGCCCTGCAGCGCGGCCACCTTGGTCTGTAGCTCGGTCAGCGTGCGGTGCACGGTGGCGGCGAGTTCCTGTCCTTTTTCGGTCAGCGTGATGTGGCGCGGATGGCGCACGAACAGGTCGAAGCCCAGCGATTCCTCCAGTTGCTTGACCTGCAGACTGATGGCGGCCGGCGTCTTGTGCAGCTCCTGCGCGGCCAGTTTGAAGCTGCCCCAGCGCGCCACGCAGTCGAAATCGAGCAGGCCGGACAGGGAGCGCAGTGATTTACTCATAAATTAGTTTTTCTTGTGCTGAACTCGAAAATAACTCGTTTGATAACGCATTCTTACAGTAGCAGAATATAACTGTACATTACCATGAACAAGTTTTTTTATAAGGGAGGTCGTCCATGTACCAGCCACCCAAGGGGGCGTTTATGCCTGAGTTTTTAGCAGAACTGAAGAAGATCCTCGCGCAACTGGCGACCCAGCGCTGATGCGCGCTTGACTCCCCTCAAATGTCGCCGCTGGCGGCGGCCTACCATGGCACTATTGCGCGCCATGCGCGCGCGCCGGCTGCTAGGATCGAGAGGGGAGTTGAGATGACCATGCCGCTCCAGTTCGACAAGCCCGCCTATCTGAAAGTCCTGCGCGAGGCAGGAGTCCCACCCGACATCGCCGAGGCCCTCGCCGAAGCCATCGAGCAAGGCCTCGACCAACCCATCGTCCTGCCAGCCGACCTCGCTTTGCTCAAAGCCGAACTGCTGGCCAGATTCGGCGAAAAAGTCAACGAGACGAAGGCTGAACTGCTGACCGCAATCGACGAAAAGGTCAACGAGACGAAGGCTGAACTGCTGGCCGCAATCAGCGAAAAGGTCAACGACACGAAGGCTGAACTGCTGGCCGCAATCGGCGAAAAGGTCAACGAGACGAAGGCTGAATTGCTGACCGCAATCGGCGAAAAGGTCAACGAGACGAAGGCTGAACTGCTGGCCGCAATCGACGAAAAGGTCAACGAGACGAAGGCTGAATTGCTGACCGCAATCGGCGAAAAGGTCAACGAGACGAAGGCTGAACTGCTGGCCGCAATCGGCGAAAAAGTCAACGACACGAAGGCTGAACTGCTGGCCGCGATAAGCGAAAAAGTCAGCGAATTGAGGGTCGAATTGCTGGCCAGGATTGCTGCGCTGGAGAAGCGCGTCAATTTGCTCTTTGCGGTATCGCTGGCCATGAGCGCCGCCTCATTGGTATTAAGCGGCGCCACGTTGATGCTGCTGCGCGAAGTCCTGGCGCGCCTATGAGCGGTGGGGCGAGGCAGTCCAGCGGGCGCTGGCGGCGATCAGGAGCATGAAGCCGCCGAGGCCGGCGAAAGCGAAGTCGAGGCTGACGGCGTGGGCGACGAAGCCGATCATCGCCGGGCCGGACAGAATCCCTGCGTAGCCCAAAGTCGTGATCGCGCCGATCGCCAGGCTGGGCGGCATCGAGTGCTGATTGCCGGCCGCCGTGAACAGCACCGGCACGATATTCGAAGCGCCCAGGCCAATCAGCACGAAGCCGAGCAGGGCCACCGCCGGCGACGGCGCCAGCACCGCCCCGAAAAAGCCCAACGCCGAACACAGTCCACCCAGCAGCATCACGCGCTTGCCACCGAGGCGGCGCACCACGCGGTCGCCCGTCAGGCGGCCCACGGTCATGGCCACCGCGAAGGCGGCATAAGCCAGGCCGCCGCGTCCCGCGTCCATGCCGCGCTCCACAGTCAGCAGCACCGCGCTCCAGTCGAGAATCGCGCCTTCGGCCAGGAAGCACAGGAAACACAGCGCACCGATGAAAATCACGGCTCCGTGCGGCACCACGAAATGCGAGCCGCCGCCCGCTTCCGGCTCGCGCAGCAGGTGCGGACCGGCCAGCCATAATGACAGCGCTACCAGCAGCGCCACAACAATGCTCGATCCGGTTGGCGACAGTCCCAGCCACAGCAGCAGGGCCATCACGCCCGCGCCGATAAAGCCGCCCACGCTGAACAGGCCATGGAAACCGGACATCAGCGACTCGCCGCTCTCGCGTTCCACGATCACCGCCTGCACATTCATGGACACATCCAGCGTGCCCAGCGTCGCCCCAAACAGAAACAGGCAAGCGCCAAGCAGGAAGGGCGTCGGCGCCAGGGCCAGGCCCGGCAGAATCAGGCAGGCCAGAGCGCCGGAAATCAGCACCACCGGACGGCAGCCGAAGCGCGCCGACAGCATGCCGGTCACCGGCATGGCCATCATCGACCCCGCCCCCAGACAAAGCAGCAGCAAGCCGAGATCGGCCTCATTCAAGCCAAGGCGCAGCTTGGCGAAGGGCACCAGGGGCGCCCAGGCGGACATGGCAAGGCCGGCGGCAAGAAAAGCCAGCCGCGTCGAGTAGCGGTGTGCGGAGTTCATAAGGGCATGACGATACCGGCACCCGCGCACGGGTGCAAGCGTATCCTGCCTCCGCGCCAGCGCTCAATGCAGAATACGGCGCGCCCTGCCGCCAAACGCTCGCAGCAGTTCCGCGCAACTGACATGGATCAGCCCCAGGTGGGCATCGCGCATGACCCAGGACGTTGACTTGTCCCCATCACGCCTGGCCACCTCGCGCTGTACCAGTTCGGTCAGGCGTTCCTCCAGCAATTGGCGGTAATACGGCGACGTCTGGCTGCCGGCATGGATTTGGGCGTACAGGTCCGCCCCTTCCCATAATTCAGCGATGCGCTGATCCCCCAGCCCGGACGTAACCGCCAGGACTTGCAGTGAATGTTTATTATCCATTTTTGTTCTCTCCCGTCTGATCAGTATTGTCCAATCTTGACGTCATTCAAGTTGTTATCTACTATTAATGACCAATAAGTAAGTTACCCATTCACTGTTTTTATGCAATCCCCGAACGAAACCAAGCCCCGCTGGGAGCGCCGCAAGGATGCCCGCCCGCAGGAGCTGCTGGCGGCTGCCCTCGAACTCTTCGTTGACCGTGGCTTTGCCGCCACGCGCCTGGAGGATGTCGCCCGCGCCGCAGGCGTGTCCAAGGGCACGTTGTATTTATATTTTGAAAACAAACAGGAGCTGTTCAAGGCCGTCGTGCGCGAGAACATCGTGCAAGTGATCGGCGAGGCCGAGCTGGAACTGGCCGGCGCCGAAAATGTCTCCAGCGAAGAGCTGCTGCGGCATATGCTGGAAAAGTGGTGGAACCACGCCAACGAGTACCGCGCCGCCGGCCTGATGCGTCTGATGATGGCCGAGTCCGGCAATTTCCCCGAGCTGGCCCAGTTTTATGAAGAAGAAGTCAACGAACGCGGCGGCGCGCTGCTGGAAAAAGTGATCCAGCGCGGCATCGCGCGCGGCGAATTCCGCCAAGTCGATTCGCACGCCATGATGCAGGTGGTGATCGCGCCCATCATGATGCTGGTGATGTGGTCCCACAAGTTCTTCCCCTGCGATAAGCAGGAAGTCGACCCGGTCGCCTATATGGATGCCTTCCTCGGCCTCGTGAAACGGGGCCTGGCGCCTGAAAAATAGGCATTGGCTGGTGATTTTGGTGCATTCAATCCCTGAAATCTGCAGACTGTCGCAATTTTCCGCTATCCATTGTCATTATCGTTAATATGCCCACCTGACCAGTTCAACGATAAAATGATGGATTGTTTATCCCTCACCGAGTCATTAAAGATGAATATCGAACAAGCCCGTTTCAATATGATCGAACAGCAGATCCGTCCATGGGATGTGCTGGATACGGACGTTCTCGATCTGTTGCTGGTCGTAAAACGCGAAAACTTCGTGCCGGAAGCGCACAAGAACCTGGCATTTGTCGACACGATGATCCCGCTGGCCGATGGCGAATCCATGCTGACGCCAAAGCTGGAAGCGCGCATCGTGCAGGATGTTGCTACTAAAAAGCACGAAAACGTGCTGCTGGTTGGCGCCGGCACCGGTTACCTGGCAGCCCTGCTGTCGCACCGTGCGCGTCACGTGACCGCCGTCGACATCTCGCCGGAAATGAAGGCGATCGCCGAAAAGAACCTGGCGGCCAACGGCATCAGCAATGTGTCGGTGGAACTGGGCAATGCGGCCCAGGGCTGGGCCAACGGCGCGCCGTTCGACGCGATCGTGGTGTCCGGTTCGCTGCCGGTGCTGCCGGAAGCCCTGCTGCAAAACGTGAAGGTGGGTGGCCGTATCCTGGCCATCATCGGTGAATCGCCGGTCATGTCGGCGCACCTGATCACCCGCACGGGCGAGCACGGCTACGACACGAAGAAACTGTTTGAAACCGACGTGAAAGCGCTGAACGGCGCCGCCACGCCATCGCATTTCACGTTCTAAGGACGGAGCCATGCAGCACATTACCGCTCCGGAATTGGCTGACTGGCTGGCCGACGAGGCTCGCGCCAAGCCTTTCCTGCTGGACGTGCGCGAGAACTGGGAGTTCGAGACCTGCCAAATCGCAGGCTCGACCCTGATGCCGATGCAGACCATTCCGGCCCGCATCGACGATCTCGATGAGGATGCCCAGATCGTCTGCATCTGCCACCACGGTGCGCGCAGCTTGCAGGTGGCAGCATTCCTCGAACACCACGGCTTCGGCAAGGTGAGCAATCTGACAGGCGGCATTCACGCCTGGGCGGTCCAGGTGGACACCGCCATGCCGAAGTATTAGGCCGATATTTATTAATTGACGACTCCAACGGAGATGCACATGCAGAAACCCCTACTCGCCGTGCTGATGTCCAGCGCCTTCCTGACGCTCAACGCACAGGCGGCTGACCTGATCCAGGTGTATAAGCAGGCACTTGCCAACGACGCCACCTACGCCAGCGCGCGCGCCGCCCTGGCTGCCGGACAGGAACGCACGACGCAGGGGCGCTCCCTCCTGTTGCCGACTGTTTCGGCATCGGGTACGGTTTCCAAGAACTACGGCGACATCACGCCATCGCACGAAGGCGAGATCGATCCCAACACGCTGTCGCCGATTTCCAAGCGTGACAACGACAACTACCAGAACCTGTGGACCGTGCAGCTGACCCAGCCGCTGTTCCGCTGGGCGAACTGGGAACAGTACCAGCAATCCAAGCTGCAGCAGTCGGTGGCCGAAGCCACCTTCGCGCAGCAGCAGGAAGACCTGATCGTGCGCGTGGCCCAGGCTTACTTTGACGTGCTGACCGCACAGGACAATCTGTCCGTGACCCGCGCGCAGAAGGAAGCCACCACCGAGCAGCTGGCATCGGCAAAGCGCAACTTCGAAGTGGGCACGCAGACCATCACCGACACCCACGAAGCCCAGGCAGCATATGACCTGGTGGTGGCGCAGGAATTCGCCGCGGTCAACGATCTGGAAGTGAAGCGCACCGCGCTGCAGCAGATCATCGGCACCGTGCCTGGTTCGCTGTCGACCCTGCGCACCGGCGTCGCGATCGCTCCGCCACAGCCTGCGGAAATCGATCCCTGGATCTCGGCTGCCGAAAACCAGAACTACGGTGTAGTGAGCCAGAACCTGAACCTGGAAATCGCCAAGCGCGAAATCGGCAAGCAGCGTGCCGGCCACATGCCGACCCTGGACCTGACCGCAGCGTCGCAGCATCAACGCGTTACCAACAATGGCCTGACCAAGAACAACGCCATTGGCGTGACCTGGTCGGTACCGATCTTCAGCGGCTTTGCGGTGACCAGCAAGGTGCGTGAAGCGATCTCGCTGGAAGACAAGGCGCGCAACGATCTGGAAGCGACCAAGCGTGCCGCCGCCCAGAACGCCCGCCAGTCCTACCTCGGCGTGACTAGCGGCCTGGCCCAGGTGAAAGCACTGGAAGCGGCGGAAGTGTCGAGCAAGTCGGCACTGGATTCCAACAAGCTGGGTTACCAGGTGGGTGTGCGTATCAATATCGACGTGCTGAACGCGCAGCGCCAGTTGTACAACACCCAGAAGGATCTGTCGAAAGCACGCTACGACACGATCATGAACGGCCTGCGTCTGAAGTCCGCCGCAGGCACGCTGAAAGAAGAAGACCTGATGCCGATTAACGCGCTGCTGACCAGCCAGTAATCAGCGCAGGCCCGCGCCTTCTCCGTGGAAGGTGCGTTCGATCAGTTCAATCTTGTAGCCGTCCGGGTCCGTGACGAAGGCGATCACCGTGGTGCCGCCTTTCACCGGACCTGGTTCGCGCGTCACGTTGCCGCCCGCCGCTTTCACGCGCTGGCAGGCGCCCGCAATATCATCCGCCGAAATCGCGATATGGCCATAGGCGGTGCCGAGGTCATACTTGTCCACGCCGTAGTTGTAGGTCAGCTCCAGCTCCGCATGATCCGGGTTGCTGCCGTAGCCCATGAAGGCCAGCGTGTATTTGTATTCCGGGTTATCGCTGGTGCGCAGCAGCTGCATGCCCAGTACCTTGGAATAGAAATCGATGGAGCGCTGCAGGTCGCCGACCCGCAGCATGGTGTGAAGAATGCGCATGATGTGTCTTTCCCTAAAAAGGGCATTGTATGCGTTTTCTCAGCGGCCAGTTGCGGTCACTCGCCACACCGTGTTGCCCACATCATCCGCCACCAGCAGCGCGCCTGTCTTATCAACCGCTACGCCAACCGGACGGCCTTGCGCCTTGCCGTCGCTGGTCAGGAATCCGGTCAGGAAATCGACCGGCGGTCCGGCAGGCTTACCTTCGGCGAAAGGCACATACACGACCTTGTAGCCGGAGAAGGGATTGCGATTCCACGAGCCGTGCTGGCCGATAAACACACCGCCCTGATAGCTGGCCGGGAAGGATTTGGCTTCGTAGAAGGCCATGCCCAGCGATGCGGTGTGCGCGCCGATGGCGTAATCCGGAATCACGGCCTTGGCCACCATATCCTCGCGCTGCGGCTTCACGCGCCGGTCCACATGCTGGCCGTAATAACTGAATGGCCAGCCGTAGAAGGCGCCATCCTTCACTGAAGTCAGATAATCGGGCACCAGCTCATTGCCCAATTCATCGCGCTCGTTGACGACGGTCCACAGCGCCTTGGTTTGCGGCTCCCAGCCCATGCCGTTCGGATTGCGCAAGCCTGTTGCGAACAGGCGCGATTTGCCGGTGGCGCGTTCAACCCGCCAGATCGCGGCGCGGCCTTCTTCCTTGTCGAGGCCATTGTCGCCGGCGTTGCTGTTGGAGCCGACGGTCACGTACAGGAACTTGCCGTCCGGGCTGGCGATCACGTTCTTGGTCCAGTGGTGATTGATGGGACCTGCGGGCAGGTCGATCACCTTGCTGCCTGCGGCCGTAATGGACGTTGCGCCATCCTGATACGGGAAGCGCATCAGCGCATCGGAGTCCGCAATGTACAGGTCCTTGTCGATCAGCGCCATGCCGAACGGCGAATTGAGGCTGGTGAGGAAGACTTCGCGCGTGCGCGCCTGGCCGTTCGCATCGACATCGCGCAGCAGCGTGATGCGGTTGGCGCTCTTGCCGGCCGAACCGGCCTTCTTCATTTCATGTTTCATGATGGCGCCCTTGATGCCCTTGCCGTCTTCCGGCTTCGGTGGCGCATTCGTTTCGGCGACCAGCACATCGCCATTGGGCAGCACATAAATCCAGCGCGGATGATCGAGGCCGCGTGCATAAGCAGTAACCGTGAAGCCCTGGGCTGCGACAGGTTTGGCATCGTCCTGCCACGGCGCGGTCGGCGCGACATTCATCACGGGGATCAGTTGCTTCGCTGGTTCGGGCAAGGACGGATTCGGACCATAGCCAGGCGGGTATTGCGGCTGGGCGGAGGCGATCGCGGCTAGCGCAGCCAATGCGCTAAAGGCTAATGTGCGCATGGCCGGCCTCAATCGCGTTTGGTGCCGGGCAGGGGATTGGCCTGCTGGCCTTCATTGCCGGGAGAAGCTTTCTGCAGACCTGGCGTGGCGCGGCGGTCCGTGTCGACCAGGCCGCGCTCGATGTCCTCGGCAGCCTGGCGGATGACGCTGTGCGTTTTCTGATTGGGCGCGCCTTGCGGCGATTCGTCCCGTTCATGGGGTAGGCGCTTGCCGGCATCCTTCTCGACAGGCGCTGTCGTATTGACCAGACGGTCCTTCTTGTTGGTATCCATGGCAGATCCTCCTTCGCCTTGATGTTAGCGAAGGGGAGCGCTGCCAGTCGCCCGATTGCCCTTTAGAATCAGGACGCTGGCGGTACGGCCGGCTCCCACAGCTCGACCTTATTGCCGTCCGGGTCGATGAACCAGCCAAAGCGGCCATAATCGAATGACTGCACATCGCCGACGATCTCGGCGCCGCCTTCAGCCACCTGTTTCAGTGCGCCTTCCAGGTCATCGACAATCAGGTTGAACATGAATTCGCGGCGCGATGGCGCGAAATAGCCCGTGGTCTGTTTGAAGGGGCTGAACACGGTGCAGCCGCCGGGCGGCATCACGGCGGGCATGAAAGCCGCGTGGTCCGGTGCATCGGTGGGAAGGCCCAGGTAGGTCTGATACCAGCTGATCAGCGCTTGCGGGTCTTTGGACTTGAAGAAGATGCCGCCTACGCCCAGTGCTTTTGCCATTTCAGTCTCTCCATTGTATACTGTGCAAACATACAGTATTCTTCGCGTACCGGCCAGCGTTGCAATGCATGGCATGAGCAAGCATTATGGGTTACTCTGCTGCGTGTTGCCACCCCATATTTTGACCGAGATTTTTATGTCCGCTACGCACGCCATGTACAACACGATAGCCCTGGTTGTAAGGCCTAACACTTCAGGTATCGAAGAGCCGGTGCGCGCGGTGATCGATTTCCTCAAGGCCGGCGGCTACAGCGTGGTGCTGGAAGCGGATACTGCCGTCCACGTCGCCTTCCCCGATATTCCCTCGATGAGCGCCCAAGGCATTGGCGAGCGCGCCGACGCGGTGGTGGTGATGGGGGGCGACGGCACCATGCTGGGCATCGCGCGCCAGCTGGCGCCATACGATGTGCCGCTGATTGGTATTAATCAGGGCCGCCTCGGTTTCATGACCGATATCTCGCAGGAAGATATGCTGCCCGTGCTGGGCAATATCCTGAGCGGCACGCACAAGGCCGAGCGCCGCACCCTGCTGGAAGGGCGCGTGATGCGCGACGGTAAAGCCATCCATTTCGGCGTGGCCGTGAATGACGTGGTGGTGTCGCGCGGCGCCGGCGCCGGCATGGTCGAACTGAGCGTCGATGTGGACGGCCACTTCATGTACAACCAGCGTTCCGATGGCCTGATCGTCGCCACGCCCACCGGCTCCACCGCGTATGCGCTGTCGGCTGGCGGCCCGCTGCTGCATCCGACCCTGGGCGGCATTGCGATGGTGCCGATTGCGCCGCATGCGCTGTCGAACCGTCCGATTGTGCTGCCCGACTCCAGCGAGATCGTGATCGAAATCAAGCGCGGCCGCGACATCACCGTGAACTTCGATATGCAGACCTTCGCCAGCCTGGTGAACGGCGACCAGATTCACATCCGCCTGTCGCCGCACACCATCACCTTCCTGCATCCCGAAGGCTGGAGCTACTACAACACCCTGCGCGAAAAGCTGCACTGGAACGAATACCCTTCAACTGACGGCAAAATCTGATGCTCCGTACACTGTCCATCCGCGATTTCGTAATTGTCGACTCGATTGAACTGGAATTTTCCTCAGGCTTTACCGTCTTCACCGGCGAAACCGGCGCCGGTAAATCCATCCTGATCGATGCACTGACGCTGGCGCTGGGCGGACGTGGCGATGCCAGCGTCGTGCGTGAAGGCGCGGCCAAAGCCGACATCACGGCCGATTTCGCGGTGACGCCGCAGGCGCAGGAATGGCTGGAAGCGAACGAGTTTGCGGAAGAAGAGGGCGGCGCCCTGCTGCGCCGCGTGATCGACAATGCGGGCCGCTCGAAGGCCTTCATCAACGGCGTGGCTGCTACCGCGGCGCAGCTGCGTGAACTGGGCGATTTGCTGGTCGATATCCATGGCCAGCACGCACACCAGTCGCTGCTAAAAACCGACGCGCAGCGCGAGCTGCTGGATAATCAAAGCGGCGCCAATGTGCGCGACGTGACCACGGCGTATAAAGCCTGGCGTGCGCTGGCGAAGCAGCTGGAGGAATACGAAACCAACGCCGCCAATCTGCAGTTCGAACGCGAGCGCCTGGAGTGGCAAGTCGCGGAGCTGGACAAGCTGGCGCCCAAGAAAGGCGAATGGATGGAAATCGGCAACGAGCATTCGCGCCTGTCGCACGCGGCCAGTCTGCTGGAAGGCGCACAGGAAGCCTTGAATGCGCTGTCCGAATCGGACGATCATCCGGTGCTGTCGCAGGTGTCGTCGCTGCACCAGAAACTGGGCAAGCTGCTCAGCGTGGACGCCGAATTGCAGCCGGTGGTCGACCTGCTCGAAACCGCGCGCATCCAGCTGCAGGAATCCGTGTACGCGCTGAACACCTATCTCGATAAAGTCGAACTGGACCCCAACCGTTTGCGCGAAGTCGATGCGCGCATGGAAGCGCTGCACTCCGCCTCGCGCAAATTCCGCGTCACCCAGGACGAGCTGCCGGACGAGCATGCGCGGCTGTCTGAAAAGCTGTCGCAGCTGGCCGACGCCAGCGACATCGAGGGACTGCGCAAGCAGGAAGAAAAGCTGAAGGCCGCGTACATGAGCGTGGCCCAGCAGCTGAGCAAAACGCGCGCGGCCGCCGCCAAAGCCTTGAGCAACGCCGTCACGCAAGCCATGCAGGACCTGAGCATGACGGGCGGCCGCTTTGAAATCGCGCTGAACCCGGCGGAGCCAGGCGCGAAAGGACTGGAGCAGATTGAATTCATGGTGGCCGGCCATGCTGGCGTGGCTCCGCGTCCGCTGGCAAAAGTGGCATCGGGCGGCGAGCTGGCGCGCATTTCGCTGGCGATTTCCGTCATCACCTCGCACGCGACGACGGTGCCGACCCTGATCTTCGATGAAGTGGACAGCGGCATCGGCGGCGGCGTCGCCGAAGTGGTGGGACGCCTGTTGAAGCGCCTGGGCCAGGAACGCCAGGTGCTGTGCGTGACCCACCTGCCGCAAGTCGCCAGCCAGGCCGGCCAGCACTTCCAGGTCGCAAAAGGCACCTCGGCAAACGGCAAGACCGCCAGCCGCATCGAGATCCTCGACCAGAAAGCGCGCGTGGAAGAAGTGGCGCGCATGCTGGGCGGCCTCGAAATCACCGCCACCACCCGCAAACACGCCCGCGAACTCCTCGCCTCCTGAACCTCTTTGGGGTCAGGCACGTTTTGCTACATGAGGCCGTGTCCCATTTAGTGCCTGACCCCAAAGGTATAATGGCAGGCTCTCTCGCGAACAAAAGAAGAATATGCCATTTGCCAAAGAACCGCCTTTCAAGCATGGGGCAGCCGCGCGTACGGCTGTGGTGCTCGTCAATCTCGGCACTCCCGATGAGCCGACACCAGGCGCGGTCCGCCGTTATCTGAAGGAATTCCTGTCCGACCCGCGCGTGGTCGAGATCCCGAAAGCGGTGTGGTGGTTCATTTTGCACGGCATTATTCTGCCCTTCCGTTCCAAGCAGTCGGCCCAGAAGTACGCGACCATCTGGACGCGCGAAGGTTCGCCGCTGAAGGTGCATACCCAGGCCCAGGCCACCTTGCTGCGCGGTGCGCTGGGCGAGCGCGGACATAATGAGCTAACCGTTGCCATGGCCATGCGCTACGGCTCGCCGTCCATCCCGGAAGTGCTGGACCGCCTGAAAGCCGAGGGCCACGACCGCATCCTGATCCTGCCCGCTTACCCGCAATACTCCGGCACTACCACCGCCTCCGTCAGCGACGCCGTGTTCGATCATTACAAGCGCGTCCGCAACCAGCCCGAACTGCGCCTGGTGCGCAATTACCACGACCACGAAGCCTATATCGATGCGCTCAAGAAGTCAGTGCTCGCTTACTGGGAAAACAACGGCCGGGGCGAAAAGCTGGTGATGAGCTTCCACGGCGTACCGAAACGCACGCTGACCCTGGGCGACCCCTACCACTGCGAATGCATGAAAACGGCCCGCCTGCTGGCTGAGAAGCTGAAGCTGAAAGAAGATCAGTACCTGGTCACTTTCCAGTCCCGCTTCGGCAAGGCGGAGTGGCTGCAACCCTACACCGCGCCGACCGTGGCGCAATTGGCAAAAGACGGCGTGCGCCGGCTGGATGTGATCTGCCCCGGCTTCACCAGCGATTGTCTGGAAACCCTGGAAGAGATCGCGATGGAAGTGCGCCACGACTTCGTGTCGAACGGCGGCAAGGAATTCAATTACATCCCCTGCCTGAACGAGCAGCCGGCCTGGATCGCCGCGCTGGCCGAAATCGCCGAGCAGCACCTGATCGGCTGGCCGACCATGCTCTCGCAGGCCCAGCGCGAGCTGCGTAAAAAAGATGCCGAAATCGCGAAAGTGCGTGCCCAGCAGCTGGGCGCTGCCCAGTAGTGAGTTGTTAGCACTTGCGGGGTGAGAGTGCCAGCCTGTTAAAATAGCCGGCTAGGGGATCAGTTCGCTGTAGCAGATCAGCGCAGTGGCGAGGAAGGCCCAGGCGATGATCGTCGCGGTAATAAAAGGCAACTTCATGATGCGCTCCGTCGGTGCACACCGTGGCACCGCATTGCCTTCAGTTTAGCCAATCAGTTGCCTAACGTGTCCCTCAGTTTTGTAAAGATTGTAACTCTGCCGTTACAAACTGCCGAGCTCGCCCGTGCGCCGCAAGGCGCTGGAGAAGCGGACAATAGCCCTTGAAATAAAAGGGTTAAGCCCCATTTCGAGCCAGTACGGTAACAATAGTAATGTCAAACAAACACGATTTGTAGGAGTCTCACAGATGCAAGATCAGGAAAACCAGCCAAGCCCGATTCCAGAGGCAGAACAGGCGGCCGCGCAACCATCGACTCCCGCCGACGCACCTGCCACTCCCAACCTGGAGGAGCAGCTGGCTGCCGCTGAAGCGAAACTGGCAGAAATGCAGGACGCTTTCATGCGCGCCAAAGCCGAAGGCGAGAATATCCGCCGCCGCGCCCAGGAAGACGTGTCCAAGGCACACAAATTCGCTGTTGAAAGCTTCGCCGAAGCCATGCTGCCTGTGAAGGACAGCCTGGAAATGGCGCTGAAGGTGGAAGCACCGACCCTCGACAGCCTGAAGGAAGGCGTGGAAATGACGCTGAAACAGCTGAATTCCGCCTTCGAACGCAACCGCCTGGTGGAAGTGATGCCGGCGGCTGGCGAGAAACTGGACCCGAACAAGCACCAGGCCGTGGCCATGGTGCCCGCCGAGCAGGAAGCCAATACCGTTGTGAATGTGCTTCAGAAGGGCTATATGATTGCCGACCGCCTGTTGCGTCCGGCCATCGTTACTGCGGCGCAGCCGAAGTAAGGCCTTGAAAACAATCAGCTTTTCCACATATAAGAACTATCTGACATTTAGTAAATAAAGGAAGAACAAATCATGGGCAAGATTATCGGTATTGACCTGGGTACCACCAACTCCTGCGTAGCAATCATGGAGAACGGCGCTCCGAAGGTCATCGAAAATGCTGAAGGCGCGCGTACCACGCCGTCTATCATCGCCTATCAGGACGATGGCGAAATCCTGGTCGGCGCGCCGGCGAAACGCCAGGCTGTGACCAACCCGAAGAACACCCTGTTCGCGGTGAAGCGCCTGATCGGCCGTAAATTCGACGAAAAAGAAGTGCAGAAGGACATCTCCCTGATGCCTTACGAGATCAACAAGGCCGACAATGGCGACGCATGGGTAGCCGTGCGCGACAAGAAGCTGGCCCCACCGCAGATCTCCGCTGAAGTGCTGCGCAAGATGAAGAAGACCGCCGAGGACTACCTGGGCGAAGAAGTCACCGAAGCCGTGATTACCGTGCCGGCCTACTTCAACGACTCGCAGCGCCAGGCAACCAAGGATGCCGGCCGTATCGCTGGCCTGGACGTCAAGCGCATCATCAACGAGCCGACCGCAGCCGCACTGGCATTCGGCCTGGACAAGACCGACAAGGGCGACCGCAAGATCGCCGTGTATGACCTGGGTGGCGGTACCTTCGACGTATCGATCATCGAAATCGCGGACGTGGACGGCGAGAAGCAGTTCGAAGTGCTGTCGACCAACGGCGACACCTTCCTGGGCGGCGAAGACTTCGACCAGCGCGTGATCGACTACATCATCGACGAATTCAAGAAGATCAACGGCCTGGACCTGAAGAAGGACCCGATCGCCCTGCAGCGTATCAAGGCATCGGCAGAGCGCGCGAAGATCGAACTGTCGTCCTCGCAGCAGACCGAGATCAACGAGCCGTACATCGCCATGGCGAACGGCGCACCGGTCCACCTGAACCTGAAGATCACCCGCGCCAAGCTGGAAGCCCTGGTGGAAGAGCTGATCTCCAAGACCATCGAGCCATGCCGCGTTGCGATCAAGGACGCCGGCGTGAAAGTGTCCGACATCGACGACATCATCCTGGTCGGCGGCATGACCCGTATGCCGAAGGTGCAGGAAAAGGTCAAAGAGTTCTTCGGCAAGGACCCACGCAAGGACGTGAACCCTGACGAAGCCGTGGCTGTTGGCGCCGCGATCCAGGGTGCAGTGCTGTCGGGCGACCGCAAGGACCTGCTGCTGCTGGACGTAACCCCGCTGTCCCTGGGTATCGAAACCCTGGGTGGCGTGATGACCAAGATGATCCACAAGAACACCACGATTCCTACCAAGTTCTCGCAAGTGTTCTCGACTGCCGACGACAATCAGCCGGCCGTGACCATCAAGGTGTACCAGGGCGAGCGCGAAATCGCTGCCGGTAACAAGGGTCTGGGCGAATTCAATCTGGAAGGCATCCCACCGGCAGCACGCGGTGTGCCGCAGATCGAAGTGACCTTCGACATCGACGCCAACGGCATTCTGCACGTGGGCGCGAAAGACAAGGCCACCGGCAAGGAAAACAAGATCACCATCAAGGCAAACTCCGGCCTGTCCGAAGAGGAAATCCAGAAGATGGTGAAGGACGCCGAACTGAATGCGGAAGAAGACAAGAAGGTCAAGGAACTGGCCGAGTCCCGCAATCAGGCCGACGCCCTGGTGCACAGCACCCGCAAGTCCCTGACCGAGTACGGCGACAAGCTGGAAGGCGGCGAGAAAGAGAAGATCGAAGCGGCCATCAACGATGTTGAAGCGGCGATCAAGAACGGCGACAAGGCAGCTATCGATGCCAAAGTCACCGCGCTGACCGAAGCTGCCCAGAAGCTGGGCGAAAAGATGTATGCTGACATGCAGGCGCAGCAAGGCGCTGGTGCAGAAGCGGGTGCCGCCCCTGGTGGCGCGCAAGCGGAAGCCAAGCCTGCGCAGGACGACGTCGTTGACGCCGACTTCAAAGAAGTCAAAGACAACAAGTAAGCTTCAAACAAACGGTCAACCCTGAAAGTCTGACCAGCCGAGCCGAGCGACCGCAGTAACGGGCTCGCTCGGCTTTTTCGCATAATTGGCACACCATGGCAAAGCGTGATTTTTACGAGATCCTCGGGGTCGCAAAAAACTCGTCCGAAGACGATATCAAGAAAGCGTATCGTAAGCTGGCGATGAAGTATCACCCGGACCGCAACCCGGACAACAAAGAGGCGGAAGAGAAGTTCAAGGAAGTCAAAGAAGCCTACGAAATGCTGACCAATCCGGAGAAGCGCGAGGCTTACGACCGTTATGGCCACGCCGGCGTTGATCCGAACATGGGCGCTGGCGCCGGTGGTTTCGGCGGCTTCGGCGATGCTTTCGGCGACATCTTCGGCGATATCTTCGGTGGCGGCGGCCGCCGCAGCGCCGGCCCGCAGGTGTACCGCGGCGCCGACCTGCGCTACAACCTGGAGATCACGCTGGAACAGGCAGCGCACGGCTTCGATACCACGATCCGTGTTCCGGCCTGGGACAAGTGCGACACCTGCCACGGTTCCGGCGCCAAGCCCGGCACCTCGCCGACCACCTGCTCGACTTGCGGCGGCCATGGCCAGGTCCGTATGCAGCAGGGCTTCTTCAGCATTCAGCAGACTTGCCCGAAATGCCACGGCACCGGCAAGATCATTCCTGAACCATGCCCTTCGTGCTCCGGCGCGGGCCGCATCAAGCGTAACAAGACGCTGGAAGTGAAGATCCCGGTCGGCATCGACAATGGCATGCGCATCCGCTCGACCGGCAACGGCGAGCCTGGCACCAATGGCGGCCCACCGGGCGACCTGTATGTGGAAATCCACATCAAGCCGCACCCGGTATTCCAGCGCGAAGGCGACGATCTGCACTGCGAAATGCCGATCAGCTTTGCGAAAGCGGCGCTGGGCGGCGAGATCGAAGTGCCGACGCTGGATGGCAAGGTGTCCTTCACCGTGCCGGAAGGTACCCAGTCCGGCAAGACCTTCCGCCTGAAAGGCAAAGGCATCAAGGGCGTGCGCTCCGGTTATCCGGGCGACCTGTTCTGCCACGTGGCAGTGGAAACGCCCGTGAAGCTGAACGACCGCCAGAAAGAACTGCTGCGTGAATTCGACCGCTCCACCACGGAAGGTGGCGCGAAGCACAGCCCGCAAACCAAGTCCTTCATGGACAAGGTCAAAGACTTCTTCGAGTGAGCACAATGAGCGAAAACCAGGACGTCCTCCAGAATCTGCTGGAGAGTAACCGCAAGTGGGCGGCCGACAAGGTCGCCAAAGACCCTGACTACTTCCACAACCTGTCGACGGTGGCGCCGGAATATCTGTGGATCGGCTGCTCCGATTCGCGCGTACCGGCGAACGAACTGCTGGGCATCCCGCCGGGCAAGGTGTTCGTGCATCGTAATATCGCCAACGTGGTGGTGCACTCGGACCTGAATTCGCTGTCCGTTCTGCAGTTCGCGATTGAAGTGCTGAAGGTAAAGCACGTGATCATCGTGGGCCACTACGGCTGCAAGGGCGTGCACACGGCGCTGACCGGCGGCCGCGTGGGTCTGGTGGACAACTGGCTGCGCCACGTGCAGGACGTCGCACAGAAGCACGACCGTTACCTGGGCGAAGCGCTGGGCGATATCGGCAAGCGCAGCGAGCGCCTGTGCGAACTGAACGTGATGGAGCAGGTGGTCAACGTCTGCCAGACCACCATCGTGCAGGATGCGTGGGACCGCGGCCAGGAACTGACTGTGCACGGTTTCGTGTACGGCCTGCGCGACGGCCTGCTGAACGATCTGAAGATGTCGATCGCATCGCCTGCAGACCTGGCGCCCCGCCTCGACGCTTGCCTGAAGTCTTACGCCACTTCGGCTGCCTGATGTTCTCTTAGCCGCTGCTGGAAGGCCAGGAAATCCCTGGCCGTCCGGCGCGGTGCCTCCAGCATCGGCAAATGGCCGATGCCCTCCATCAGAATCACCTCGCTGCCCGGCAGCAGTGCCTGCATAGCACTTGCCGCGCCAGGGTTCAGCACACGGTCTTCCTTGCCCCATACGATCAGGGCTGGCGTATCGATGTGCTGGTATTGATCTTCCAGTCTGGGCGAATCCACCACCTCGCGCATGATTTGCACGTGCAGCGGATAGTCATGCACCGCGCGCCGCGCCAGCTGGTGTTCCAGGCACCAGGGGAACCAGGGACGCTTGTGCATGCAGGTGTCGAGCAGCGCGCGCATCGCGCCGGGCTCGCGCACCAGCAAGGGCATGTCGCCCGTCTGCATATAGTGCGTGAAAGCGGGGACTGCAAACGCCGCAGCCGTACCAGCGGGGTCCAGCAGCCAAAGGCTCCGCACCTGGGCCGGATAGCGCGCCGCATATTCGCAGGTGATAAAACCCCCCATCGAATTGCCGCCCAGATGGAAGCGCTGTACCCCCAGTTCGTTGAGGAAGGCGCGCAGGTTCTCCACCTGCTGCGCGATATCGTGCTTTGCCGCGGCATCGCGCCGCGCTGCGCCGAAGCCCGGCAAGTCGGGAATGATGACGCGGTAGTGCGGCACCAGCATGGCGGCGATGCGAGTGAAGTTATCCTTGTCGCCCGCGAAGCCGTGCACCAGCACCAGCGTTTCCGGGCCGTTGCCGCCTTCCAGATAGGGCAGTGATCCATGCTTCGTCGCCAGGCCTGAGCGTCTGCGCTCCAGTCCCACGGCAGTGTGCGCGGCGCGCGCCGGCATCAAGCGGTTGAACAGCACGAGGCCAAGAAAGGCCGTACCTACAGCGTAAAGCAGGATCATGCCGTCTCCTTATCACTGTTTTCTTATTTTTCCCAAAGTCCGATCATGCCGAGGAACAGGGCGTGCGAATTGCGCACCAGTTCTTCTTCCGGCAGCTTGAAACCGCTGTGCGCCCAGATCTTGCCGAGCTGGTAGACGGCGCCCATCATGCCGCTGGCCAGCAGCGTCGCGTTGAGGCCTTTGCCCGGCGAGGCAGGCAGCTCCTTGCAGATCACGTTAAGGATCATTTGCGACGATTCCTCCAGCACCTCGCGCACTACCGCATTCATTGCATCACTCACGCCTTCCAGTTCGAACAGCAGCAGCCGTGCGCGGTCTGGATTGACGTGCAGCTGGCGGAAATAGGTGCTGACGGCCGCCAGATTGCGCGCTTCCGGCGTGGGCTGCGCGGCCAGCGCGGCGGCCAGCACGTCCTGCAGCAGCTGCTCGCGCGCGTGCAGGTAAGCCGCATGCAGCAGTTCTTCTTTCACGCCGAAGGACTCGTAGAACGAGCGCTCCGTCAGTCCCGCGTTCACGCAGAGCGCCTTGATGCTGGTGTTGGCAAATCCCTGGCTGCCGAACAGCTGGACCGCCGAGTCGACCAGCTTTTCGCGGCGTTGGGCGATGCGGTCTTCCTTCTGCACGCCGCGGTAGGGACGGCTCTTCAAATCTGACATGATACGTTGTTGACAATGACTAATGTCGAAAATATAGTCGAAAAAAAGCGGCATTGCCACAAAAAACAGACGGGAGACGGCAGTGAATTACGACGTGGTCATCATCGGCAGTGGCTTCGGTGGGCTATGCAGCGCCATCAAGCTGCGCGAGGCGGGCATCGATAACATCGTCATTCTTGAGAAGGATGAGGCGTTCGGCGGAACGTGGCGTGTGAACCACTATCCCGGCGCTGCCTGCGACGTGCCGAGCCATCTGTATTCCTTCTCGTTCGCGCAGAACGCGGGCTGGAGCCGCCTGTTTCCGCGCCAGGACGAACTGCTTGCCTACACCGAGCGCATCGTGCGCGATTACGAGCTGGCGCCGCTGATCCGCCTGGGCACCACGCTGAAGTCCGCGTACTTCGATGAAGCGGACGGCTGCTGGCACATCGAGACGAATAAGGGCAGCATGACCGCGCGCGCCATCGTCTCCGCTTTCGGTGCGCTGAGCCGGCCCAGCATTCCGCACATCAAGGGGATCGAAGAGTTTCGCGGCGAATCCTTCCATTCGGCGGTGTGGAAGCACGACGTGGATCTGCGCGGAAAACGCGTGGCGGTCATCGGCAACGGCGCCAGCGCGGTGCAGTTCATTCCCGAAATCGTACCCAAGGTCGCGTCGCTCGATCACTACCAGCGTACCGCGCACTGGGTGCTGCCGCGTCCGGACCGTCCTGTGCGCGGCGTCGAGAAATGGCTGCTCGAACATGCGAAGCCGCTGCAGAATCTCTACCGCGCCAAGCACTACTCCTTCTACGAATCGCGCGCGCTGATCTTCGTGTTCGCGCCGTGGTTCGCACGCCTTGTGCAGTGGGAGGCGAAGCGCTTTCTGAAAAAACAGGTGGCCGATCCGGCGCTGCGCGCCAAGCTCACACCGGGCTATGTGCTGGGCTGCAAGCGCGTTCTGTTGGCCAGCAACTACTATCCTGCGCTAACGCAGCCACACGTGTCGGTGCAGACGGACGGCATCAGCGAAATCCGCGCGCACAGCATTGTGACCAGCCGCGGCGAGGAGCGCCCGGTCGATGTGCTGATTTTCGCCACCGGCTTCGATGTCGCGCACGGCATGGCGCAAGCCGACATTCGCGGCCGCAACGGACGCGAACTTGGCCGGGCGCTGGCCGAGGATGGCGCTTACAAAGGCTGCACGGTCGCGGGCTTTCCGAACTTCTTCATGATCACTGGTCCCAACACCGGCCTTGGCCACAACTCCATGATCTACATGATCGAATCCGGTGCGCGCTACGCCGTGGACGCAGTGCGCCACTTGCTGCGCAAGGGTGTGCATTCGATCGAAGTGCATGACAGGGCGCAGCGCGCTTACAACGATGCGCTGCAGCGCAGATTGCGCAGCACGGTGTGGAACACCGGGTGCAAGAGCTGGTATCTCGATGCGCAGGGCCGCAACTTCGTGCTGTGGCCCGGCTTCACCTTCCACTACCGGCGCATTACAAAACGCTTTGATAGCAACAACTACAACATCCAGGGGAGATAACTTTATGCAGGAATTCGATTACCTGATCGTGGGTGGCGGATCGGCGGGCAGCGTGCTCGCAGGCCGCCTGTCGGAAGACCGCAATGTCAGCGTGGGACTGCTGGAAGCAGGCGGGAAGGGCGACAGCTGGGTAGTCAACGCGCCCATCGGCGGCGCTGTCATGATGCGCTACAAGGTGAACAACTACGGCTTCGAAACGGCGCCGCAAGCGGCCCTGAACGGACGCCGTGGCTATCAGCCGCGCGGCAAGGCACTGGGCGGCTCGTCGGCCATTAACGCCATGGTCTATATCCGTGGCCATCGCATCGACTACGATCACTGGGCCGCGCTGGGTAATGAGGGCTGGGGCTATGAGGACATGCTGCACTACTTCAGGCGCTCCGAGAACAATGCCACGCTGGATGGCGAATACCACGGCCGCAGCGGCCCGCTCCATGTCAGCGAACTGCAAACCGATAATCCTTTCCACGGCCTTTACTTACAGGCCGCACAGCAGGCCGGCTATCCGCTGAATAAGGACTTCAACGGCCCTGAACAGGAAGGTATCGGCATCTATCAGGTCACGCAGAAGAACGGCGAACGCTGGAGCGCCGCGCGCGCCTACCTGCTGCCGCACATGGGGGTGCGTGCCAACCTCACCGTGGAAACCGGCGTGACCGTGCGGCGTGTGCTGTTCGAGGGGCGCCGGGCGGTTGGCGTGGAATGCGTCCAGGATGGCCAGGTTCGCGCCATCCGCGCACGGCACGAAGTGATCCTGAGCGCTGGCGCCTTCCAGTCGCCGCAGCTGCTGATGCTATCCGGCGTCGGCCCGGCGGACGAGTTGCGCAGGCATGGCATCGGCGTGCGTCATGACCTGGCTGGCGTGGGACGCAATCTTCAGGACCATCCCGACTTCATCTTCAACTACTACGCCCGTGACCTGGATTTGCTCGGCTTCTCGATTCCAGGGCTGGCGCGCGGCGGCGCCAATCTGCTGAAATACGCGCGCACGCGGCGCGGCATGTTTGGCACCAATTTCGCTGAAGGCGGCGGCTTTCTGCGCAGTGACGCATCGCTACCGGCGCCCGATCTGCAATTGCACTTCTGCGTCGCCGTGGTGGACGATCACGGGCGCCATTTGCACGCGCGGCATGGCTACTCCTGCCACGTGTGCGTGCTGCGTCCGACCAGCCGCGGCACCGTTACGTTGCACAGTGCCGATCCCGCGCAGCATCCGGACATCGATCCGAATTTCCTCGGCACGGAAGAAGATATGGCCACCATGGTCAAAGGCTTCCGCATGACGCGCAGGCTGATGGATGCCCCCGCGCTGGCTGGGGTTCGTCACCGCGACATCTACACCGATGGCGTGGAAACGGAAGAGCAGATCCGCGAAGTCCTGCGCCAGCGCGTGGACACGGTCTATCACCCCGTCGGCACCTGCAAGATGGGCAAGGATCAAATGGCCGTGGTGGATAATCGCCTGCGCGTGCACGGGCTCGAAGGCTTGCGCGTGGTCGATGCCTCCATCATGCCCACCCTCATCGGAGGCAACACCAATGCGCCCACTATTGCCATTGCCGAAAAAGCCGTCGACATGATTCGCGCTGTCTGAGCGCTCCGAATCGCGATATACTGTACGCATATACAGTATATCGCGATATCATGGAAACAATAGAAAAACTGGAGATCCTGGCCGACGCCGCCAAGTACGATGCGTCCTGCGCCAGCAACGGTGCGCCGAAGCGTTCTTCAGTGGGCAAGCAGGGAATTGGCGCCACCAACGGCATGGGCATTTGCCACAGCTACACGCCCGACGGCCGCTGCGTCTCGCTGCTGAAAATCCTGCTCACCAATTTCTGCCAGTACGACTGCCAGTATTGCGTCAACCGCCGCAGCTCCAACGTGCCGCGTGCGCGCTTCAGTGTCGATGAAGTGGTAAAACTGACAGTCGATTTTTACCTGCGCAATTACATCGATGGGCTGTTTCTCAGCTCCGGCATCATCCGCTCCGCCGATTACACGATGGAGCAGCTGGTGGCCGTTGCGCGCACGCTGCGCGAAACGCATCAGTTCCGCGGCTATATCCACCTCAAAACCATCCCCGACGCCGATCCTGCGCTGATCGAAGCGGCGGGGCGCTATGCCGACCGGCTCAGCGTGAACATCGAATTGCCGACGCAGGACAGCGTGCAGGCGCTGGCGCCGGAAAAAAGCGTCCACACCATCAAGCTGGCGATGGGCGCAATCCGCCTGAAGCTCGATGAAGCCGAGGAACCCAAAGCGCCCGCCTTTGCGCCGGCCGGGCAAAGTACGCAAATGATCGTGGGCGCCGATGCGAGCGACGACAAGCGCATTCTCGGTACGGCTGAAACGCTGTACAGCAGTTATAAGCTGAAGCGCGTGTACTACTCGGCCTTCAGCCCGATTCCCGACAGTCCGAAAACCGTGCCGCTGGCGCCACCTCCGCTGCTGCGTGAGCACCGGCTCTACCAGGCGGACTTCCTGTTGCGCGGCTATGGCTTCCAGGTACGTGAGCTGTTGCCGCAGGACGGCAGCCTGGCGCTGGACATCGACCCCAAGCTGGCGTGGGCGCTGGCCAACCGTGAGCATTTTCCGCTTGATCTGAACCGGGCGGATTTATCGATGATCATGCGCGTGCCCGGCATCGGCTTGCGTAGCGCCCAGCGCATTGTCGAGCTGCGGCGCTTGCGGCGCGTGCGCTATGAAGACCTGTCGCGTCTTCGCTGCAGCATGAAGAAGGTCGCGCCCTTTATCGTTGCCGCCGACTACAAGCCCGCAGGCGATAGCGCCACATCCGAAGCGCTGCGCCGCGCCATGGCCGATACGCAGCAGCAAATGAATCTGTGGCCGGAGCTGGCTGCCGCATGATTGCCGTCCGGGCTCACGACTTCGCCAGTTTCCGCTCCGCCGCGCGAGAGCTGATCGTGCGCCGCGTTGCACCCGAATCCGTACAATGGCTTGGGCGCGACGGCGAAGGCGATCTGTTTGGCGCAGCCGCGTCCACACTCGGAGCATCCGCTGCGCAGCAAGGCTGCCTGCGCGTTTCTCGCGAGCTGATGGACCTGCTGGCAAGCGCCGCATGCTTCAATGCGGCGGACCGCTGGGCCTTTCTGTATCGCGTACTGTGGCGCTGGAACCTGGGCCAACGTGAGGTGATGTCGATGGCAGATGAAAACGGCAACCGCTTGCACAGCATGGCCAAGGCTGTGCGGCACGAAGAGCACGATATGCACGCCTATCTGCGCTTTCGCGAACGCAGGCCGAGCGAAGGTACGCCGCGCTTCGTCGCCTGGTTCGAGCCTGAGCATGATGTGCTGCCGCAAGTGGCCGAACACTTCGCACGCCGCATGGGCAATACCAGCTGGCTGATTGCCACGCCCGATGCCACCGTCATGTGGGACGGCGCGCAGCTGCACAGCACTGGTCCGTTGCTGCACGGTCCTGAAGAAATTGAAGACGAGAGCGAAGCGATGTGGCTCACTTACTATCGCAGCATCTTCAATCCGGCGCGCCTCAATGCCGACATCATGCACAGCCATGTGCGCTCACGTTTCTGGAAGAATATGCCCGAAGCGGCGGTGGTGCCGCACCTGATTACGCAAGCTGCGGCCGGCGCACGCAAGGTTGGCCAGCTGGAGGCAGTCACGCGCCGCAAAGGCAGCACAATTCCCATCACGCCGGAAGACGCACAGCCGGACCGCCGGCAACCCAGCACGCTGGACGAGTGCCGCCGCTGCGACCTGTGGCAGAACGCCACGCAAGCCGTTGGCGGGCAGGGCGCGCGCCACGCACGCATCATGCTGGTCGGCGAACAGCCCGGGGATCAGGAGGATCTGGCGGGCAAGCCTTTCGTCGGCCCCGCTGGCGAGCTGCTTGATCGCGCGATGGATGCCGCCGAAATGGACCGCCGCAAAGTCTACGTCACCAATGCCGTCAAACACTTCAAGTGGGAGCCGCGCGGCAAGCGGCGCATGCACAAGACACCGGGGCAGAAAGAAGTAATGGCCTGTCACTACTGGCTGGAAGCGGAACTGGATTCTGTGGGGCCGGACGTTATCGTCACCTTGGGTGCCACGGCCCTGAAGTCGGTCCTGCAAAGCGGCGCCGTCAGCCTGAAGGATTACATGGAAGAACCCGTGCAGCGCGATGGCCGCTGGATCGTCGCCACCTACCATCCTGCCTTCGCCTTGCGAGTGCCGGATCGCGAGGAGCGCCAGCGCGCCTTCGAAGTCATCACCGAGGCACTGCGCACCGCCAAGCGGCTTTCGGAAGGCGAATCGCCCGCGTAATACAATGGCGCTGTCGCCACTCCCGCGGGCCGCAGATGCGAACGATATTTTCCACCATGCTGCTGACGTGTGTCCTGTGTCCCATCGCCCACGCCTATCGTCCCTTCGATGGCGGTGATGCAGCCGTTGCTGGCGCTGGCGTGCTGGAAATCGACACTGCCCTGAACCGCCATCACAGGCATGGCGTGCACACCCAATCGCTGCCGGCGCTGACTTTCACCTACGGCCCCGATGACGACACCGAAGTCTCTTTCGGTGGCCGCTTCGCCCACCATGCCCACGCGCCGCAGGAAGAACATCATGTCACAGTGGACGATATCGTGCTGTCCTTCAAACACCTGCTCCGCCGTGGCAGCCTGCAGGATGAACAAGGCGCCAGCGTTGCGCTGGAATGCGGTCTGCTCGCTCCTGCCCTGCGCGGGGAGGATGGCGCCGGTGCTGGCTGCTCCGGCATCGTCTCGCACCGCGTGGCAGCCGGCACCGGCCACCTGACCCTCACCGCCACCCGCAACCGTGCCGGTCAGCTTTCACGTTACGCAGGCGTGGTGCTGGAAGGACCGGACAGCTGGCGCGTGCGGCCGGCACTGGAGGCGGGCATCGAGCGCACCGGCGGCGTCAACACGCGCAGTGTGCTGGCCGGCTTGCTGTGGCAATTGCGGAACGGCCCCGCCCTCGGCATGGCCCTGCGCCACGCCAACGACGGCGCCAGCATCCTCGAACTGCGCTTCGGCGCGAAGTGGTCCTTGCACTAAATTCGCATATCCATAGTAAAAAGCATTCGTTTTAATGCACGGCGTTGCGGCCTAGACTGGGTTTCCGATCAGCTCAATACCGCACACCATGTCAGCCGTCCTCTCCGAACTGCCTGTGGCGCGCCAGCGCTTTGATGTCCGCATCTTCGACGCGCCGCTGGGCGCAGAAGTCGTCGGGCTGGATTTGTCGCTTCCCGTCAGCGACGTGGATTTCGCCCGTATTCACGCTGCACATCTTGACCATCATGTGCTGGTATTCCGCCATCAGCGCATCACGCCGGGCCAGCAGATTGAGTTCAGCCGCCGCTTTGGGCCGCTGCAGATTCATGTGCTGCGCAATTTCGCCCTGGCCGCTCATCCGGAAGTGCTGGTCGTCTCGAACATCGTGGAGCATGGCAAGCCGGTCGGGCTGGGCGACGCCGGACATTTCTGGCACTCCGACCTTTCGTACAAAGAGCGCCCCAGCCTGGGCTCCATGCTGCACGCGCAGGAATTGCCGGAGGAGGGCGGCGATACGCTGTTCGCCAATATGCACCTGGCCTACGAAACCTTGCCTGCCGCGCTGCGCCACGCGATTCGCGGCGCACGTGCCGAACACAGTTACATCGCCAAATATGGAGAGCTGCAACAGCGCAGCCCATGGCGCCCCAATCTGACGCAGGCCCAGATCGACGAAGTGAAGCCCGTGATCCATCCAGTCGCCCGCGTGCATCCCGAAACGGGCCGTCGTGCGCTGTTCGTCAGCGAGCATTTCACGACACGCATCGTCGGCTTTCCCGAAGATGAAAGCAAGGCGTTGCTGGAGGAGTTGTTCGCCCATAGCGTGAAGCCTGAACATCTCTACCGCCATCAATGGCAGCCGCACGATCTGGTGTTCTGGGACAACCGCGCATTGATGCATCTCGCGACGACGGTGCCGGAAGGCCAGCGGCGCAAGATGTACCGCACCACCATCGAGGGCGATGTCCCGTTTTAAGGAGCTGTTATGAAGATTTCGTTTGCCGCCGCGCTGGCGGCATCGCTGGCACTGTATGGCGGTACCGCCTATGCAGAGGGCCGCATCCGCATCGCAGAACAATATGGCGTGACCTATCTGCTGCTGAACATCGCCCAGGATCAGAAACTGATCGAAAAGCACGGCAAGGAGCAAGGCGTAGACGTCAAAGTCGAGTGGACACAGCTCTCCGGTGGCGCTGCCGTGAATGACGCGCTGCTGTCCAACGTCGTCGATATCGCGGGTGCCGGCGTTGGACCGTTGCTGACGATCTGGGACCGCACCAAAGACCGCCAGAACGTACGCGGCGTGGCGGCGTTGGGCAGCTTCCCTTATTACCTCGTCACCAATAATCCTAGGGTAAAAACGCTGGCCGATTTCACGGACAAGGACCGCATCGGCCTGCCTGCCGTTACCGTCTCCGTGCAGGCGCGCATCCTGCAAATGGCCGTCGCCAAACAGTGGGGCGACAAGGACTTCGCCCGCCTCGACAAGATCACGCAAACCCTGCCACATCCGGATGCGGCAGCCGCCATCATCGCGGGCGGCACGGAAATCAGCGGCCACTTTGGCAGTCCGCCATTCCAGGAGCAGGAGCTGGCGCAGAATCCGAATGCACGCATCGTGCTGAGTTCCTATGAAGTGCAGGGCGGCCCGTCTTCTTCCACCGTGTTGTATGCGACCGAAAAATTCCGCAAAGAGAACCCCAAAACCTACCGCGCATTTACGGCGGCGCTGGCCGAAGCGGCCGACTATGCGGCGAAAAATCCGGAAGGCGCTGCGGACATTTACCTGCGCACCAACAAGAGCAAAGTCGATCGCGCCATTCTGGTGAAGATCTTCCGTAACCCGGAAGTGCAGTTCAAAATCTCGCCGCAGAACACACTGACACTTGCACAGTTCATGCATCGGGTTGGCGCCATCAAGAACAAACCGGAATCCTGGCGCGATTACTTCTTCGATGATCCGGCCATCGGCCAGGGAGGCTAGGATGACGCAAGCCCTGCATCTCGTTCGTTCCACACCGCTATTGCGCGCTGAAGACGTGACCCTCGAATACCGCGATGGCCAGCGCACGGTACGCGCCGCGCAGGACGTCTCGTTCGATGTGCACGAGGGCGACCGGTTTGTCCTGCTCGGTCCTTCCGGCTGCGGCAAATCTTCCCTGCTGCGCGCGGCCGGTGGCTTCCTCGCACCGGCAGCCGGCCGCTTCTCCATCGATGGAGCGCCCATCACCACACCGGGTCCCGATCGCATCGCCGTCTTCCAGGAATTCGACCAGCTGCCGCCGTGGAAGACCGTGCTGCAGAATGTGATGTTTCCGCTCCTGCGCGCCAAACGCCTGCCGCGCAAGGAAGCGCGGGAACTTGCCCTGCACTGGATCGCCCGCATCGGCCTGGAGAAATTCGCCGGCGCCTATCCGCACACGCTCTCTGGCGGCATGAAGCAGCGCGTAGCCATCGCCCGCGCGCTGGCGATGCGTGCGCGTGTGCTGCTGATGGACGAACCCTTTGCGGCATTGGATGCGCTTACGCGCCGCAATATGCAGGAAGAGCTGGGGCAGCTGTGGGAGGAAGAACGTTTCACGCTGCTGTTCGTGACGCACTCAATCGAAGAAGCGCTTATCGTCGGCAACCGCATCCTGCTGCTGTCGCCGCATCCCGGCCGCGTGCGCGCTGAACTGAACTCGCACCAGTTCGACCTGCACAGCGTAGGCAGTACGGAATTCCAGGCGGCCGTGCAGCGCATCCACGACCTGCTGTTCGATCAAACAACCGCGCCGCTGCAGGACCACGGCGCAGAAAGGATTGCCCTGTGAGCCGCGCCATCGACCCTTTGATCCGGCCCGAGTACATTCTGCCTGTCGCAGCCACCGGTCCCGACGCGCTGCCATCCGCCGCGTTCGCGACCTACGCCACGCTGGACGCGCCACCGGCCCGCCAGGCGGGCCACGCCGCCGCAGAGCGCCGCCTGCGCAATCCTCAACGCTGGCGCGACTGGCTCGCCCAGGCCGCCGTGCGCAAGGGGTTCCTGCTCGCCGCACTGGCTGTGATCTGGGAGCTGGCGGCGCGCTGGACCAACAACGACCTGCTGCTGCCCGGGTTCCTGCAAACGTCCAGCACCTTCGCGCAAGGCCTCGTCACCGGCGAGCTGCTGCAGCGCGTGGCCGCCTCGCTGAACGTCCTGGCACAAGGCTACGCCGCCGGCATTGCCGCCGCGCTGCTGCTCACGGCGCTGGCCGTGCTGACCCGCATCGGCCGCGATCTGCTCGAAACCTGCGTCGCCATGTTCAATCCCTTGCCCGCCATCGCGCTGCTGCCGCTGGCCATGCTGTGGTTTGGACTCGGCAAGGCCAGCCTGATTTTCGTGATCGTACATGCCGTGCTGTGGCCGCTCGCGCTGTCCACCTACGCCGGCTTCCGTTCCGTGCCCGAAACCCTGCGCATGGCGGGCCGCAATTACGGCCTCAAAGGACTGTTCTTCGTCTTCGACATCCTGGTCCCCGCCGCGCTGCCCGCCATCTTGTCCGGACTGAAAATCGGCTGGGCCTTCGCCTGGCGCACGCTGATTGCCGCGGAACTGGTGTTTGGCGCCGCATCGGGGCAGGGCGGTCTTGGCTGGTACATCTTTCAGAACCGGAATGAACTCTACACCGACAAAGTCTTCGCCGGCCTCGCCGCCGTCATCCTGATCGGCCTCGCGGTCGAGAATCTTGTCTTCTCCACCATCGAGCGTCACACGGTCCGCCGCTGGGGCATGCAAAAGTAGTTGGCGCGGTTCTTGCTCAGTTAGGGCATGAGCCGCAATTTACGCATAGTCCTGGTCCACCCGCCGCACGAAAATGATGCATCCGAGCGTGCGCACGCCCTGCACACGGGCATGGTGGAGGCGGGCTACGAGGTGATTGCCTCGCTGGCCGCCGACATCCATCTGCCCGAGCAGATCGCCCAGCTGCAGCCCGACATGATCATCGTCGACGCCGAATCCGACGCGCGCGACGTGCTCGAACACATCGTCATCGCCACCCGCGATGAGCGGCGTCCCATCGTCATGTTCACCGAAGACGACGATCCCTCCTCCATGGAGGCCGCCATGGCCGCCGGCGTCTGCTCCTATGTGGTGGCGGGCCTGCAACCGGAGCGCATCAAGCCGGTGCTGAAGGTGGCAATGATGCGCTTCAAGCGCGAGCAAAAGCTGCTGAACGAACTGGAAGACACCCGCCACAAACTGGCCGAGCGCAAAATCATCGACCGCGCCAAGGGCCTGCTGATGTCGAAGCACGGCATGAGCGAAGACCAGGCCTACCAGAAGCTGCGCACCATGGCGATGAACAAGAACCTGAAGCTGGCCGACATTGCCCAGCGCATCCTGGATGTGGAGGATTTGCTGGGTTGATGCACGTTTTTGGTGCAAAACCCGGCCGGAGTAAAGCATGCAGATCGAGAAAGAACGAGTCAGGATAGGTTTCAACCCGCTCACCGATTGCGCTTCGGTGGTGATGGCGTCTGTGCTGGGGCTGGACCGCAAGCACGGCATCCGCATCGAATTGAGCAAGGAAACCTCGTGGGCGGGCGTGCGCGACAAGCTGCTGACCGGCGAGCTGGATGCCGCCCACGCGCTGTATGGCCTCGTATATGGCACCCAGCTCGGCATCGGCGCTGCGCACCGCGATATGGCCATCCTGATGAATTTGAACCGAAACGGCCAGGCCATTACCCTGTCGCGCCGCCTGTTCGACCAGGGCGCGAAGGACGGCTCCTCGCTGGCGCAGCTGATGCGCAGCGAAGATCGCCGCTTTACGTTCGCACAAACTTTCCCGACGGGCACCCACGCCATGTGGCTGTATTACTGGCTTGCTGCGCACGGTATGCATCCGCTGAAGGATGCCCGCACCGTCACCGTGCCGCCGGCCCAGATGGCAACCAATCTGGCGGCAGGCCATATGGACGGCTACTGCGCCGGCGAGCCGTGGAACCACCGCGCCGTGATGGATGGCGTAGGCGTCACCATCGCGACCAGCCAGCAGATCTGGCCCGATCACCCGGAAAAAGTGCTGGCTGCCTCCGCCGACTTCGTGCGCGCCCACCCGAACACCAGCCGCGCTCTGATCGCGGCCGTGCTGGAAGCCAGCCGCTGGATCGACGCCAGCCCGGAAAACCGCATGGCGATGGCCGAGATCATTTCCGCGGTCCCTTATGTCAACACGGGCAAGGACGTGATCTGGCAGCGCATCCTGGGCCATTACGACGACGGCATGGGCAAGCATTGGGAGGACCCGCACAGCATGGCCTTCCACCAGAACGGCGACGCCAACTTCCCCTATCTTTCGGATGGCATGTGGTTCATGACTCAGCACCGCCGCTGGGGCTTGCTGAAGGGCGATCCCGACTATCACGCGATCGCGACACAGATTCACCAGACCGCCCTGTACAGAGAGGCGGCAGAAATCACGGAGACGCCCGTACCCGCCACAGCGCTGCGCCGTTCGGTGCTGATGGACGGGACCATTTGGGATGGCGAAGACCCGGCGCGCTATGCCGCGTCCTTCGCGATCCGCCAATAACTATGGGAGCCAACCATGACGGACGCACCGGCTACACCCTTATCGGGCGAAGTTTTCGGCGCATTGATTAATCTTTCCGGGCGCAGGCGCTTCACCTCGCAGCGTCTCGTGCTGTATGCCGTGCTGGCGGCACAAGGCCAGTTCCAGGCAGCGGAAACGGCGCGCGAGGCGCTTGCCCTGTTCCGCAACGCGCATACGGTGCTACTCAGCGGCAGCGATACCCTGCCCGGCATATTCTGCTCTGAGCTGGAGCAGGCCTATTACGGCAAGCTGGATGGCGCGTCCCAGATCGCGCGTTTTGTGGAACTGGCCGAACGCACGCTGGACGCGGCGGAGCGCGGCCGGAGCGAAGCGGCGGCGCTGCTGGCGGAGCTGGTCGAGATCACCACGCCGGTGCTGGCGGTGCTGAATCAGATCACGGCCATCTATGAAGAGCAGTCCAAGAAACACGCCGTCCAGATGAAAAAGCAGCTGCGCGGCGTGATTACGGACATCGAAACCATCGCGCGCCAGGCCAAGATGGTGTCCTTCAACGCCCGCGTGATCGCGGCGCGAGCGGGTCACGCAGGCCGCGAATTTGCGGTCGTGGCCGGGGTACTGTCCAACATCACCACGGAAATTGACGACATGGTGAAAACCGCGCTGAGTGCCGCCGTACGATAGTGCGCTGCACCATTTTCGGGCGCGATTGCACCGCAAACTATCATCCGGGACCTCAAAATCAGGGTCCTTCCCTCTGAGAGCAAGCTGGCACAGCTCTTGCAATAACGTAGGCATAGGGTCAATGGCGATCCTCCCATTTAAAACGCTGGCCTAACGGCGGGTCGGCAACAGGACAACGGCGTCCGCGCATCCAGGCTTGTGCAAGTCGAGGCTGCGCGGACGCTTTTTTGTTTTCTAGACGGGATCAAAAAATGGCCAGCAAAGCTACCAGCATCAAACTGTTCTCCATCAGCAGCCCGCAGATGCGTGCCTTCCACCTGACCTGGATGGCCTTCTTCGTGTGCTTCTTCGCATGGTTCGCCTGTGCTCCTCTGATGCCGGTCATCAAAGGTGAATTCGGCCTGACGCCGGCGCAAATCGCCAACATCAATATCGCTGCCGTTGCGATCACCATCGTCGTGCGCCTGATCATCGGTCCGATGTGCGACCGCTTCGGCCCGCGCAAGACCTACACCGGCCTGCTGCTGCTGGGTGCGATTCCCGTGCTGGGCGTGGCCGCTGCGCAAACATACGAAAGCTTCCTGTTCTTCCGCCTGCTGATTGGCGCGGTAGGTGCCAGTTTCGTGATCACGCAGTACCACACCTCGGTGATGTTCGCGCCGAATGTGGTCGGCACTGCCAACGCGGCTTCCGCTGGCTGGGGCAACGCCGGCGGTGGCGTGGTGCAGTCCACCATGCCGCTGATCATGGCCGCCATGATCATGCTGGGCGTGAGCGAAACCGCAGGCTGGCGCGCTGCCCTGGTGGTACCGGGCGTGCTGATGCTGATCATGGCCTTCGTCTACTACCGCTTCACCCAGGACTGCCCTGATGGTAATTATGCTGAGCTGCGTGCTGCCGGCGTTGAGATCGAGAGCGGTAAAAAAGGCGGCTGGGCGAGCTTCAAGCTGGCCGCGAAAAACTACCGCGTGTGGATGCTGTTCGTAACCTACGGCGCGTGCTTCGGCGTAGAGATCTTCATTCACAACATCGCAGCAACCTATTACGTGGACAACTTCAAGCTGTCCCTCAGCCAGGCCGGCATGGCCGCGGGCAGCTTCGGCCTGCTGGCGCTGTTTGCCCGTGCACTGGGCGGCTGGCTGTCCGATAAGGCCGCGCGCGTCGGTAGCCTGAATGCCCGCGTCAATCTGCTGTTCGTGATGATGCTCGGCGAAGGCGCAGGCCTGCTGTGGTTCTCGCATACCGATACCGTGATGGTCGCCGTGATTGCCATGCTGACCTTCGGCCTGTTCACCCACATGGCTTGCGGCGCGACTTATGCGCTGGTGCCCTTCATCGACAAGCGCGCACTGGGCGGCGTGGCCGGCATCATCGGCGCGGGCGGCAATGTGGGCGCTGTTCTGGCGGGCTTCCTGCTGAAAGGCGTCGGCAACACGCAGCAGACGCTGAGCATTCTCGGCATTCTCGTCGCAGTATCGGCGCTGTGTGCCATCGCCGCCCGCTTCAGTTCGGCCACCAACAAAGAACACGCACTCGCAGGAGCAGCAGTATGAAGATCGTCGTTATCGGCCACGGCATGGTTGGCCATAAATTCCTCGAATCGCTGGCGGATTCCGGCGCGACCGGGCTGGAAGTCACCGTGCTGTGCGAAGAGCCGCGTCCCGCCTACGACCGAGTGCACCTGTCCGAATTCTTTTCCGGCAAAAGCGCGGACGACCTGTCGCTGGTAAAGCCGGGCTTCTTCGAGCGCGACGACATCGTGCTGCGCCTGAATGCCCGCGCTACCTCCATCGATCTCGCCGCACGCGAAGTCACCGTCAACACCGGCGAAGTTCTGTCGTATGACAAGCTGGTGATGGCGACAGGCTCCTTCCCCTTCGTGCCGCCGGTTGAGGGCAAGGACCGTAAGGACTGCTTCGTCTACCGTACCATCGAAGACCTGGAAGCCATGCTGGAATGCGGCAAGCGCGCCAGGACCGGCGTAGTGATCGGCGGCGGCCTGCTTGGCCTGGAGTGCGCCAAGGCGCTACGCGATATGGACCTCGAAACGCACGTGGTCGAATTTGCTCCGCGCCTGATGGCGGTGCAGGTTGACGATGGTGGTGGGCGCGTCCTGCGCAGCAAGATCGAGGACCTGGGCGTGACCGTCCACACGGGCAAGAACACGCTGGCGATCACCGCCGGCGAAGATGGCACGCACCGCATGAACTTCTCGGATGGCAGCCATCTGGACACCGACATGATCGTTTTCTCGGCAGGCATCCGTCCACGCGACATGCTGGCGCGCGAGTGCGGCCTGGAAGTCGGTCCACGCGGCGGTATCGCGATCAATAATCAGTGCCTGACCTCGGACCCGAATGTGTACGCCATCGGCGAATGCGCGCTGTGGAATGGCATGATCTACGGCCTGGTTGCGCCGGGCTACGACATGGCCCGGGTGGCCGCCAAACACATGCTGGGCGGCGCCAGTGCTGAATTCAGCGGCGCCGACATGAGCACCAAACTGAAGCTGATGGGCGTGGATGTCGCCAGCATCGGCGATCCGCATGCCAAGGCAGAAGGCTGCCGCAGCTATCAGTTCACCGATGAGCGCAAGCAGGTTTACAAGAAGATTGTTGTCTCCGACTGCGGCAAATACCTGCTGGGCGGCGTGATGATTGGCGACGCATCCGAATACGGCACGCTGCTGCAGATGATGCTGAACCGGATCGAGCTGCCTGAAGCGCCGGAATTCCTGATCCTGCCGCAATCCGATGGCGCAGCAAAGCCGGGTATCGGTGTGGATGCCTTGCCGGCATCGGCACAAATCTGCTCCTGCAACGACGTGTCCAAAGGGCAGATTTGCGACGCGGTCGCAGCGGGTAACACCAGCATCGGCGCGCTGAAGAAGTGCTGCGGCGCCGGCACTTCCTGCGGCGGCTGTGTGCCGCTGGTGACCCAGATCATGAAGGCCGAGATGAAGAAGCTGGGCATGGACGTGAACAATCACGTCTGCGAACACTTCCCGCACTCGCGCCAGGAACTGTTCCACCTGATCCGCGTTGGCCAGATCAAGACTTTTGAAGACCTGATCGCGCGCCACGGCAAAGGCCTGGGCTGCGATGTCTGCAAGCCGCTCGCGGCCAGCATCTTCGCCACCTGCTGGAACGACTTCGTGCTGAAGAAGGAGCACGCCGGCCTGCAGGATTCGAACGACTACTTCCTTGGCAATATTCAGAAGGATGGTACCTATTCCGTGGTGCCGCGTATGCCGGGCGGTGAAGTGACGCCGGAAGGCCTGATCGCTGTCGGCATGGTCGCCAAAAAATACGGCCTGTACACCAAGATCACCGGCGGCCAGCGCGTCGACCTGTTTGGCGCACGTGTCGAAGAGCTGCCGCTGATCTGGGAAGAACTGATCGCGGCCGGCTTCGAAACCGGCCACGCTTACGGCAAATCCCTGCGTACCGTGAAGTCCTGCGTCGGCTCGACCTGGTGCCGCTACGGCGTAGGCGACTCCGTCGGCCTGGCGATCGAACTGGAGAACCGCTACAAAGGCTTGCGCACGCCGCACAAGATCAAGTTCGGCGTGTCCGGCTGCACCCGCGAGTGCGCGGAAGCGCAGGGCAAGGACGTGGGCATCATCGCCACCGAAAAAGGCTGGAACCTGTACGTGTGCGGCAATGGCGGCATGAAGCCACGCCATGCCGAGCTGCTGGCTTCGGACCTGGACAAGGACACGCTGGTCAAGTATGTGGACCGCTTCCTGATGTTCTACAGCCGCACCGCTGATCGCCTGCAGCGCACCAGCACCTGGCGCGAGAATCTGGAAGGTGGCCTGGACTACCTGAAGGAAGTCGTCATCAACGACAAGCTGGGCGTGAACGCTGAAATGGAAGAAGACATGCAACGCGTAATCGACAACTATGCCTGTGAGTGGAAGGAAGCCGTTACGAATCCGGAAACCCGCGCGCGCTTCCGCCACTTCGTCAACAGCCCGGACAAGGACAGCAACGTTGTCTTCATGGAGGAGCGCGGCCAGATCCGTCCCGCCACCGTAGAGGAACGAAAACGTATTCCAATCAAAGTCGTAGCGTAGGGCGGATCATTGATCCGCCGAACCAAGGAGAGCCAAAATGCACCGTGACATCCAAACCGGCAACTGGACCGCTGTTTGCGGCCTCGATGACATCGTCCCTAACACCGGCGTTTGCGCACTGCTGAACGGCGAGCAGGTGGCTGTGTTCCACCTGCACGACGGCGATGCGCCCCGTGTTTTCGCGATCGGCAATTACGATCCGAATTCCGAAGCGTCCGTGCTGTCGCGTGGCCTGATCGGCAATCTGGGCGAGCGCATCGTCGTTGCGTCGCCCATCTTCAAACACCACTTCGACCTGCAAACGGGCGAATGCCTGGAAGCGCCGGAGCATTCCGTGCCGACCTGGCCTGCACGCATCGATGGCGGAAAGGTCTGGGTCGGGGCATGAAGCCGTCGCTGGTCGTCGTCGGCAATGGCATGGCCGGGATGCGAACGGTCGAGGAGCTGCTCAAGCTGGCTCCTGACCTGTACGACATCACGGTCTTCGGCGCTGAACCGCACGGCAACTACAACCGCATCCTTCTCTCGCCAGTATTGGCGGGCGAAAAGACGGTGGACGACATCATGCTGCATACCCGCGAGTGGTATCAGCAGAACGGCATCACGCTGCATGCGGGCGACCCGGTCGAGCAGATCGACCGCAAGCGCCGCCTGGTGCGTGCGCGCTCCGGCCTCGAAGTGCGTTACGACCGCCTGCTGATCGCCACCGGCTCCAAGCCGTTCATCATTCCTGTGCCTGGCCATGAGCTGCCCGGCGTGCTGGCCTTCCGCGATATTCAGGACGTGGAAGACATGCTGCAAGCCGCCCGCAACCACAAGCATGCTGTCGTTATCGGCGGCGGCCTGCTGGGCCTCGAAGCGGCCAACGGCCTGCAGCGGCAGGGCATGGACGTAACGGTCGTTCACGTCACCGACGCGCTGATGAACCAGCAGCTCGACAAGCCCGCCGCCCAGCTGCTGCAGAAGGCGCTGGAAGCCAAAGGCCTGCGTTTCATGCTGGGCGCGCAAACCACCGGGATCATTGGTCCGGATCGCGTGACCGCGGTGCGGTTCGCTGATGGCAGCGAAATCCCTGCCGATCTGGTGGTGATGACAGCCGGCGTGCGCCCCAACATAGCGCTGGCGAAATCGGCAGGCCTGCACTGCGAACGCGCCATCGTGGTTGACGACACGTTGCAAACCTACGACCCGCGCGTGTATGCCGTGGGCGAGTGCGTGCAGCACCGTAGCGCGACCTTCGGCCTCGTTGCTCCGATCTGGGATCAGGCCCGTGTATGCGGCGCGCATCTTGCCGGCGCAGGCCATCGCCGCTACGTGCAACAGGCATCGCCGACACGGCTGAAGGTCACCGGCGTGGACCTGTACTCGGTCGGCGATTTCATTGGCGGCGAAGGCAGCGAAGACCTCGTACTGCGCGATCCGCGACGCGGCGTGTACAAGCGCCTGGTCCTGAACGGCAACCGCATCGCCGGTGCGGTGCTGTACGGCGACGTGCAGGACGGCCCCTGGTACTTTGACCTGATCCAGAAGCGCACCGACATTTCGTCGATGCGCGCTCACCTCTTGTTTGGCGAGGCGCTTTGCGCCCAGGCTGCGTGACATCATGAATCTCTCCCAGGAACACCTGTCGGTCAGCACTACCTGTGCCTATTGCGGCGTTGGCTGCGGCGTGAAGGCGACGCCACGCACGGATGGCGGTTTCGACATCGCCGGCGATACGGCGCATCCGGCCAATGCAGGCCGCCTGTGCGTGAAAGGCTCGGCACTGGGCGAGACGATCGGGCTGGAAGGCCGTCTGCTGCATCCAATGATGCGCGGCGCCGATGGCGCGCTGCGTCAGGCCGGCTGGGATGAGGCGCTTGATCACGTGGCCGCGAAATGGCAGGCGATCGTGGATGAGCATGGCCCGGATTCCGTGGCCTTATACGTATCCGGCCAGCTGCTGACGGAAGATTACTACGTCGCCAACAAGCTGATGAAAGGCTATGTCGGCACGGCCAATATCGACACCAACTCGCGCCTGTGCATGTCCTCCGCCGTGGCAGGGCACAAGCGTGCATTTGGCGAAGATGTGGTGCCAGTCAATTACGATGATCTCGAACTGGCCGACATGGTCGTGCTGGTCGGCTCCAACCTCGCGTGGTGCCATCCGATCCTGTTCCAGCGCCTGACGCGGGCCAAAGAAGCGCGTCCTGAAATGAAGATCGTGGTGATCGACCCGCGCCGCACCGCGACCTGCGAACTGGCCGATCTGCATCTCCCGGTCAAGCCGGGCACGGATGTATGGCTGTTCAATGGCCTGCTGAGCTATCTGTCGCGCATCGGCGCCGCTGATCCGGAATTTGTGGCCGAACACACCAGCGGCCTGGCCGACGCACTGGCCGCCGCTTCGCTGACGCCGGAAGAAGTGGCGAAAGCGTGCCGTGTGAATCTGGCGGATCTGATGTCTTTCTACGAAGCTTTCGCTGCGACGGCGAAAGTGATTACCGGTTTTTCGATGGGCGTGAACCAGTCCGGCGCCGGTACGGACAAGGTCAACAGCATCATCAACTGCCACCTGATCGGCGGCCGTATCGGCAAGCCGGGCATGGGGCCGTTCTCGATTACCGGCCAGCCGAACGCGATGGGCGGCCGCGAAGTCGGAGGGCTGGCGAATATGCTGGCCGCGCACCTTGACCTCGACAAAAGCGAACACCGCGATGCCGTGCAGACGTTCTGGCGCTCGCCGAACATCGCCTCCGCGCCTGGCCTGAAAGCGGTGGATCTGTTCAGCGCCATCGAAAGCGGCCGTGTGAAAGCGGTATGGGTGATCGCGACGAACCCTGTGGTCAGCCTGCCGAACGCCGATCAGGTACGCCGCGCCTTATCGAAGTGCGAGCTGGTGATTTCCTCCGACGTGGTGCTGGCGACGGACACCAACACGCATGCCCACGTGCTGCTGCCCGCGCTGGCCTGGGGCGAAAAGGATGGCACGGTCACCAATTCTGAACGCCGTATCTCCCGCCAGCGCGCCTTCCTGCCAGCACCGGGCGAAGCTCGCCCCGACTGGCAGATCCTTTCGCAATTCGCACAGCGCCTGGGCTACCAAGGCTTCGCGTACACGAGCGCGCGCGAGATCTTCATCGAGCATGCCGCCTTGAGTGCGTGGCGCAACAATGAGCGCGATCTGCCGCGCGCTTTCAACATCGGCGGCCTCGCGGCGCTGGACGCCGCGGGCTACGATGGTCTGCCTCCGACGCAATGGCCAGCAGCCGCCGTAGTGCCCGGCCGCGCTGCGCCAGCACGTGTATTTGCCGACGGCCGCTTCTCGCACCCCGACGGCAAGGCGCGCTTCGTGCCGACGCCGCCGCGCGCGCCGGCGAATGCGCCGGAAGAAGAATTTCCTATCGTGCTGAACACCGGCCGCGTGCGCGACCACTGGCACACCATGACCCGCACCGGGCGCGCGCCGAAACTGGCCGACCACATCCCCGAGTCCTTCGTCGACATTCATCCGCAGGATGCGCTGCTATGCGGCGTGAAGGAAGGCGAGTTGGCCCGCGTATCGAGCAAATGGGGCGCGATGATTGCGCGTGTACGTCACGGTGGCGGTATCGCACGTGGCAGCGCTTTCGTGCCGATTCACTGGAACGACCAGACGGCATCGGACGCCCGTGTCGGTGCGCTGGTGAATCCCGTGGTCGATCCGATCTCCGGCGAGCCCGAATTCAAACACACACCGGTGCGTATCGACCGCTTCCCCGTGAAATGGCATGGCTTTGTACTCAGCCGCACGGAGCTGAACCTGGACAGCATGGCCTACTGGACGCGCGCGCAGGGCAAAGACTTCTCCCGCTACGAACTGGCTGGCCGCAATGCGATCGAAGATTTCGGTCACTGGGCCCGCGCGCTGCTTGGCGTGAGCGATGACGATGCCGACTGGCTGGAATACGCCGACAAGAGCGAAGGCGTGTATCGCGCCGTGCATCTGGTCGACGACCGTATCGCGCAATGCATCTTCATCTCCCCGCGCACGGATCTGCCAGCGCGCAACTGGCTTGCGAGCCTGTTCGCGATGGAGCAACTGACCGTGGCTGACCGCGCAGGTGCGCTGGCGGGCCGCGCGATCGAAAAGGGCGCCGACGCCGGTCCCACGGTGTGCTCCTGCTTCGGTGTTGGCCGCAACACCATCTGCAACGCGATCCGCGACAAGGATCTGAAAACCGCCGCCGAAGTCACCGCCTGCGTGAAAGCAGGGGGCAACTGCGGGTCCTGCGTGCCGGAGATCAAGCAGATTCTGCTGGTCACCCGCGCAACGGCTGAAGCTTAGCGGTCGATGCCCCCCATGCAGATGTATTTGATGACGAGGTAATCGTCCATGCCATGCGTGGAGCCTTCGCGGCCGATGCCCGATTGCTTCACGCCGCCGAAGGGCGCGATTTCGTTCGAGATCAGGCCCGTATTCACGCCGACCATGCCGCTTTCCAGTCCTTCCGCAACGCGCCAGATACGGCCGATGTCGCGCGAGTAGAAGTAGGCGGCCAGACCAAACTCGGTGGAATTGGCCAGGGTGACCGCTTCCTCGTCGGTCTTGAAGCGGAACAGCGGCGCCAGCGGACCAAACGTCTCTTCGCGCGCCAGCTCCATATCCGAATGCACATCCGCCAGAATGGTCGGCTGGAAGAAGGTATGGCCCAGTTCATGGCGTTTCCCGCCCAGCAGCAGCCGCGCGCCTTTGCCCAGCGCATCGGCAATGTGCTCTTCGACTTTCTTGACGGCCTTCTCTTCGATCAGCGGACCTTGCGTCACACCCGGATCGACGCCATTGCCGACTTTCAGCTTACCGACAGCCTCCACCAGCTTCTTCGCAAAAGCATCGTAGATACCGTCCTGCACATAGATGCGGTTCGCGCACACGCAAGTCTGGCCGGTATTGCGGTACTTCGATGCGATTGCGCCTTCTACCGCCGCGTCCAGATCGGCATCGTCGAACACGATGAAGGGTGCATTGCCGCCCAGTTCCAGCGACAGCTTTTTGATCGTTGGCGCAGACTGCTCCATCAGCAGCCGTCCCACCGCAGTGGAACCGGTGAAGCTCAGTTTGCGCACGATTGGGTTGGCGGTCATCTCCTTGCCGATGGCTTTGGGATCACCCGTGACAACGCTGAACACACCAGGCGGAATGCCCGCGCGTTCGGCCAGCACGGCCAACGCCAGCGCCGAGAAGGGCGTCAGCTCCGCGGGTTTCAGCACCATCGGGCAGCCCGCGGCGAGCGCAGGACCAGCCTTGCGTGTGATCATCGCAGAAGGGAAGTTCCACGGCGTGATGGCGGCGCTCACGCCAATCGGCTCGCGCGTGACAACGATGCGGCGGTCAGGCCATGGCGACTGCAGCGTTTCGCCGGCAATGCGCTTGGCTTCTTCGCCGAACCATTCGATGAATGATGCCGCGTAAGTAATCTCGCCCTTGGACTCGGCCAGCGGTTTGCCTTGCTCGGCCGTCATCAGCAACGCCAGGTCGTCGGCGTTTTCGAGCATCAGATCATTCCACTTGCGCATGATGGCCGCACGTTCCTTCGCGGTCTTCTTGCGCCAGGCCGGCCATGCGGCATTCGCGGCTTCAATGGCGCGGCGCGTTTCCGCTTCGCCCATGCGCGGCACGGTGCCGATTTTTTCGCCAGTGGCGGGATTGGTGACGGCAATGGTTTCGCCATTATCGGCGTCGCACCATTGGCCATTAATGTAGGCCTGCTGTCGCAGCAGGGTGGGATCTTTCAATGTCAGCATGTCGCCCCCTTTTGTGAATCCCACCAGTATAGCGAGAACGTCAATATCGTGCCCTGAGCACGATCCGAGGCGCGCGGTTGCGAATGTTTCAATTTGAGCATATGATCAAACTGCAAAATATTAAGATCACACTAATTAATATGCGCCGCCCCATCGTACTGGTCCCCGCTTGCAGCCACCAGATTGGCTCGCATCCCTACTATGCCGCTCAAAACAAATATGTTGATGCGGTCGTTGTGGGTGCGCGCTGCCAGCCGCTGCTCGTGCCGCCACTGGCCGACAATACAGACATCGAATCGCTACTCAAGATAGCCGATGGTCTGATGCTGACCGGTGCGCCTTCCAATGTGCACGCCAGCCTGTATGGCCAGGACCTGCTTGATCCATCGCTGCCGCTCGATGCGGCGCGCGATGCGACGACCATTCCGCTGATCCGCGCTGCCATAGACAGAGGCATTCCGCTGTTCGCGATTTGCCGCGGCTTCCAGGAAGTGAACGTGGCGCTTGGCGGCACATTGCATCAGGCGCTGCATCAGGTGGATGGCCTGTTTGATCATCGTGAAAACAAATTCCAGTCGCTGGAGCAGCAATATGCGCCGGCACATCGGGTCAACCTCGAAAAGGGGGGGCGGCTGCATCATATTCTCGACGGCGATAACGAAATCAAAGTGAACTCCCTGCACGGGCAAGGCATCGACAAGCCGGCGCCAGGCCTGCAAGTGGAAGCGCGGTCCGATGACGGATTGATCGAAGCCTACTCAATTTCCACCGCGCCCGGTTTCACGCTTGCGGTGCAATGGCATCCGGAATGGCGTGTTGCCGATAGTGCTGTCTCCATGAAATTGTTCAGCGCATTCGGGCTGGCCTGCCGCGTGCACCGGGACCGTATCCCCTAGCGTCTTCTCAGCGTAAGTCCAGAATTTCAAAATGACTTTAGAGAGGAAGCTATGGCAATTCGCGAGAACTTTACATACACGGACATGGATGAGTGGCTCAATGAAAAACGAGTCACGGAGATCGAATGTCTGGTGCCGGACCTGACCGGTGTCGCACGCGGCAAGATTCTTCCGCGCGGCAAATTCACGGAAGAACGGGGCATGCGCATCCCGGAGGCGGTGCTCGGCATGACCGTGACGGGCAATACGCCGCAGGAAGACGACGCCTACGACCGCGCGATATCGTCGATCGACCGCGACATGATCCTGAAGGCCGATCCCACCACGATTACGATGGTGCCTTGGGCTGCCGACCCTACAGCGCAGGTGATCCACGATTGCTACTTCTCCGATGGCCGCCTGGTCGATTTTGCGCCGCGTACGGTGCTGCGCCGCGTGCTGAAGCTGTATGAAGAAAAAGGCTGGAAGCCCATCGTGGCGCCGGAACTGGAGTTCTACCTGACCGACAAGAACTCCGATCCCGATCTGCCGCTGAAGGCGCCGATTGGCCGCAGCGGCCGCGCCGAAACCAGCCGCCAGGTCTACAGCATCGACGCGGTCAATGAATTCGACCCGCTGTTTGAGGACATCTACGACTACTGCGACATGATGGGCCTCGACGTCGAAACGCTGATTCACGAAATCGGTGCGGGACAAATGGAGATCAATTTCCTGCACGGTGAGCCACTGGGCCTTGCGGACAAGGTGTTCTTCTTCAAGCGCACCTTGCGTGAAGCGGCGCTGAAGCATCATATGTACGCCACCTTCATGGCCAAGCCGATGGCGGGCGAGCCGGGATCGGCGATGCATATCCACCAGAGCGTTGTCGATGCAAAGACGGGCTGGAATATCTTCAGCAATGAGGACGGTTCCCCGTCGCCGCTGTTCAAGCAATACATTGGAGGCCTGCAGCACTACATGCCTTCCGCGATGGCCATCGTTGCGCCATATGTGAACTCATACCGGCGTCTGGTACGCCACACGGCGGCGCCGATCAATATCCAGTGGGGCATGGACAACCGCACCGTGGGCTTCCGTGTGCCGGAATCGAGCGTGCAGGACCGGCGTGTGGAGAACCGCATCATCGGCGCCGATGCGAATCCGTATCTGGCGCTGGCGGTCACTCTGGCCTGCGGCTATCTCGGTATGACCGAGCATCTGGAGCCCTCACCCATCACCACCGGCAGCGCTTACGACATGAAGTACGAGCTGCCGCAAGGCTTGCCGGAAGCGCTGAAAGCCTTGCGCGCTGAGCCCAAGCTGCATGCCGTATTGGGCGAGCGCTTCATCGATGTCTATGCCGCGATCAAGGATCTGGAACACCAGGAGTTCATGACGGTGATCAGTCCATGGGAACGCGAGCACCTGCTGCTGCACGTTTGATAAGGGGGCGATATGGAAACTGCTGAAATTCAGGCCAAGGACCACGCCCACTATATGCATCCCTTCACCGATCACAAGGCGCTGGGCGAGAAGGGGGCGCGCGTGATCGTGCGCGGCGACGGCATTTATCTTTGGGATTCTGAAGGCAAGAAAATCCTGGATGGCATGTCCGGCCTGTGGTGCGTGAACGTGGGGTACGGCCGCACCAGCATTGCCAAGGCGGTGTATGAGCAGATGGAGACGCTGCCTTTCTATAACAGCTTCTTCAACACGACCAATATGCCGGCCGTGACCCTGGCCTGCAAGCTTGCCGAGATTGCGCCGCCGGGTTTTCAGCACGTGTTCTTTACCGGATCGGGCTCGGAGGCGAACGACACCAATGTGCGCATGGTGCGCCGCTATTGGGATTTGATGGGGCAACCGAAGCGCGACATCATCATCAGCCGCCACAACGCCTATCACGGCAGTACGATGGCCGGCGCGTCGCTGGGCGGCATGGACGGCATGCACGCACAGGGCGGATTACCGATTCCGGGCATCGTGCATATCGGCCAGCCGGATTACGTATCGGCTGGTAAAGGCATGACGGAGGACCAATTCGGCATTCACGCGGCGGCCTGGCTGGAGCAGAAGATCCTCGAACTGGGCGCTGATCGCGTCGGCGCCTTCATTGGCGAGCCGATTCAAGGCGCGGGGGGCGTGGTGATTCCTCCGCGTACCTACTGGCCGGAGATCCAGCGTATCTGCGACAAATACGGCATCCTGCTGATCGCGGACGAGGTGATTACGGGCTTTGGCCGCACGGGCCGCATGTTTGCATCCGAACTGTTTGGCATCAAGCCGGACCTGATCACGTTTGCCAAAGGCGTGACCTCGGGCTATGTGCCGCTGGGCGGTGTGCTGGTGGGCGACCGCGTCGCGAAAGTGCTGGTGGAGCAGGGCGGCGAATTCAATCATGGGTTCACCTACTCCGGCCATCCGGTGGCCTGTGCGGCGGCACTGGAGTCGATCCGCATCGTCGAAGAAGAACATCTGGTGCAGCGCGTGGCGGACGACACGGGACCTTATCTGGCGGACCGTTTCGGCTCGCTGAGCAGCCATCCGGTGGTCGGTTATGCCAACAGCTGCGGCTTGGTGGCTGGCCTGAATCTGGTGCGCAAGAAGGGAGCCACCGTTCACCAGCATGAGTGGTTCGATCCGGCGCTGAGCGCGGGCATGGTTTGCCGCAAGCATATGTTCGATAACGGCATGATCATGCGTGCCGTGGGCGACCGCATGATTATCGCGCCGCCGCTGGTGATGACGCGGCCGCAGATCGACGAAATGGTGGAGCTGATTCGTCATTGCCTCGATCTGACGTATAAAGAATTCAAACAGCTCGGCTGGATCAAGGAGTGAGCATGGAGAAGATCAACTGGGCCGATCGCGCCATTCGCCTGAGTATCGATGGCCGCGCCTTCGTCAATGGTGAGCGCAGCTGGGCGGTGTCCGGCCGCAAGTTCGACAACTTGTCGCCGATCGACGGACGCTATCTTGCCCAGGTTGCGCGCTGCGACAGCTCGGATGTTGACCTGGCCGTGTCGAAAGCGCGCATCGCGTTTGAGGACGGGCGCTGGGCGCGCAAAGCCCCTGCGCAGCGCAAGAAGATCCTGATGCGCTTTGGCGAGTTGATGATGCAAAACATCGAGGAGCTAGCCCTGCTCGAAACGCTGGACATGGGCAAGCCAATCAAATACAGCCTGTCCGTGGATGTGCCCCTGGCCGCAAACTGCATCCGCTGGTATGGCGAAGCGATCGACAAGATCTACGGCGAGATCGCGCCCACGCCCGCCAACAGTCTGGCGCTCATCACGCGTGAGCCTGTGGGCGTAGTGGCGGCTATCGTTCCCTGGAATTACCCGATGCTGATGGCCGCATGGAAGATCGCGCCTGCACTGGCGGCGGGGAATAGCGTGGTACTCAAGCCATCGGAGAAATCGCCGCTGACCGCGTTGCGCATGGCCGAGCTGGCGATGGAAGCGGGCATTCCGCACGGTGTATTGAATGTGCTGCCGGGATTCGGCAATGAGGCGGGAGCCGCGCTGGCCCAGCATATGGATGTGGACTGCATCGGCTTCACCGGCTCCACGCGCACTGGCAAGCAGATCGTGCAGATGGCGGGGCAATCGAATTTAAAACGGGCCTGGACTGAATTGGGCGGCAAGTCGGCCAATATCGTTTGCGCCGATTGCCAGGATCTGGACGCGGCGGTGTCGGCGGCTATTGGTTCGATCTACTTCAACCAGGGCGAAAGCTGCAACGCACCGTCACGCCTGTTCGTTGAGGAATCGATTCGCGAAGAGTTCCTGGCGCGGGCGCTGAAGATGGTGCCGAACTATGCGCCGGGCGATCCGCTGGACGAGAAGACGGTGATGGGCGCGATTGTCGATGCGACGCAAATGAAAACCGTCATGGGTTATATCGAATCCGGCAAGGCGGAAGGCGCCAAGCTGCTGGCTGGCGGCAATGCGGCGCGCGCCAGCACCGGCGGCTTCTACGTCGAGCCAACGCTGTTCGACCGCGTCAACAACAGCATGAAGATTGCGCAGGAGGAGATTTTCGGACCGGTGCTGTCCGTGCTGGGTTTTACCGATCTGGATGAAGCGGTGAAGCAGGCGAATGCCACGAGCTACGGCCTGCATGCGGCGGTGTGGACTGCGGATTTGAGCAAGGCTGTGAAAACCGCCCGCGCTTTGAAGGCGGGCACGGTGCACGTCAACCAGTACGATGGCGACGACATCACCGTGCCGTTCGGCGGCTACAAGCAATCAGGCAATGGCCGCGATAAATCGCTGCATGCCTTCGACAAGTACACCGAGCTGAAAACGACCTGGATTCAGATTTGAGGTTGTCGCCGGTCAGGTGGCAACGGCGGGTCAATGACCCGCCCTACGGCGATCTTCGATCCGCCGTGCCTGTTTAGAAGCAATGTTCCAGCGCCGGGAAGCCGCCGTTCTTCACGGCCGCAACGTAGGCGCTGATCGCTGCCGCGATCGTGGTCTGGCCGTCCATGAAGTTCTTCACGAAGCGCGCTTTGCGGCCCGGGAACACGCCCAGCATATCGTGCATCACCAGCACCTGGCCGGAGCAGTCCGGACCCGCGCCGATGCCGATGGTCGGAATCGCCAGCAGCTCAGTAGTCTCCTTGCCCAGTGCAGTCGGAATCGCCTCCAGCACCAGCAGCGAAGCGCCGGAAGCTTGCAGTTTCAGCGCGTCCGCCTTCAGCAGCTCGGCGCTTTCCACGGTCTTGCCCTGCACCTTGTAGCCGCCCAGCGAATGCACGGACTGCGGGGTCAGGCCCAGGTGAGCGCAAACCGGAACGGAACGATCCACCAGGAAGCGCACGGTATCGGCAACCCAGGCGCCGCCTTCGATCTTCACCATATGCGCGCCGGCCTGCATCAGCTTGACCGCGTTGTCGAACGCTTGCTGTGGCGAGCCGTACGAACCAAAAGGCATATCGGCGACGATCATGGCCGACTTGGCGCCACGGGCGACAGCCGCCGTGTGATACGCCACTTCCTGCACGGTCACCGGCAGCGTGGACGAGTGGCCGTTGCACACCATGCCCAGCGAGTCGCCGATCAGCAGGACTTCCACGCCGCAGCTGTCCATCAGCGAAGCGAAGCTCGCGTCGTAGCAGGTCAGCATGGTGATCTTTTCGCCGGCCGCGCGCAGCGCGTTCAGCGACGGAATCGTCACGGCCTTGGTCGGCACCGCCTTCGTCGGAGCGGGCGTGCCGCTGGCGCCCAGCGCAGGCGCCGGAGCCGAACCAGCCATATCGTTCCCTTGCAAATAACCAGACATGGTATGTCCTCGAAATAAAAAAGCGTATTGTAAGCGCTTATTTCAACTGCTTGTCAGCGCCGCAATTCCGACATGATTTTTTCGGCAAGGAAGTCGCATGGCGGCCGATTCGACGTATTGCTGCGCGCGAGGATCACTTCCAGCGCATCGATTTCGGGAAGGCCCTGCGCCTGGCCGAGCAGGGCCAGATGACTGGGAACGGCGCAGCGCGCCAGCGGCGCCACGGCGAGCCCCGCTTCCACCATGCTGAGTAAGCCCATCAGGCTGGGGCTTTCGTAGGACGTGCGATACGGGATCTTTGCCTTCTCCAGGCTGCGGATCGCGTTTTCGCGCGCCACGCTGCCCGGCAGGAAGACGGCAATCGGCAGCGGACGCTCTTTCCAGATATCTTTTGCGCTCGGCGTTGCGGCCCAGACCATCGGCTCGAAGCGGATGAACTCTCCCGAAAGACCCTTCACGCGCGTGGCGCAGACCAGGTCCACCGAGCCATCTTTGACCATCGGCGCCAGCGCCACGCTCGGAAGTCCCACCACCTGAATTTGCACCTTCGGGTAAGTGGCGGAAAACTTCTTCAGGATTGGCGGCAGCAGGGAATAGGCATAGTCGTCGGGTACGCCAATGACTACGCGGCCCGTGATGTCGGGACGGACCACGGCGGCCCACGCTTCGTCGCGCAGCGCCAGCATACGCCGTGCGTAGGTCAGCAGAACCTCGCCATCCTGGGTCGGCGTGACGCTGCGCGGCCTGCGCACGAACAGCGGCTTGCCCAGCGCCGTTTCGAGCGTCTTGATCTGCATGCTCACGGCCGATTGCGAACGATGCACGACTTCCGCCGCGCGGCTGATGTTGCCGGTATCGGCTACGGCCACCATCATGGCCAGCACATCCAGGTCGAGTGCTTTCATAAGTATCAGAAAAACAGATAGAAACGTTCAGTATTATGCGATTTTCTTAGGCTAACACGTCAGGCATAGTATCGGAAAGGAGCCGAATCATGAACGCACGCACCGATCCATCAATCTTCGCATCGCCGGAACTGGACTTTGCCACACTGGCATCCGGCATCCGTGTGCCCTATGTGGCCAGCGGAGCGGGAGAGCCGCTGTTCTTCGTGCACGGCTCGCTGTGCGACTTCCGTTACTGGAACAGCCAGATTGCTGTTCTCGCAAAAGATTTCTACTGCGTTTCGATGAGCCTTGGCCATTACTGGCCAGGTGGCGACGGCCGCGCGCTGGGAGAATTCAGCTGGAAGAACCATGTGGCGGAACTGGCGGAGTTCATCGCCGCGATGGATGTCGGGCCGGTGCATCTGGTGGGCCATTCGCGCGGCGGATGCGTCGCGTTCCAGCTGGCGCGCGAGTATCCGCAACTTGTTAAATCGCTTACGCTGGCAGATCCGGGTGGCCCGCTGCAAATCGATGGCGCCGTGCAGGCTTCTCTGCCGTCTGAAACCGAGATCCTGCGCGCGGAAGTCTCCGCGCTGATTGAAAACCGTGCCATTGAGGCGGGACTTGAGCTGTTCGTCGACTCGGTCAGCCTGCCCGGCATCTGGCGCAGGAGCCCTGCCGGGTTCCGCACCATGGCGCTCGATAACGCCTCCACGCTGCCAAAGCAGTTCCGCGATCCCTTGCCTGCCTATTCGCGTGAAGCAGCAGCTGATGTGAAATGCCGGACCTTGCTGGTCGCTGGGCAGAAAAGCCCACGCATGTATCACGATAACGTAGAGCGGCTCGCGGAGTGGATCGGCGACGCCCAGACCCACACCATTGCCGGCGCTTCGCATGGCATGAATGTTACGCACCCGGCGGCGTTCAACCGCCTGCTCCAGGCTTTCCTGGGCTGATTATTTGCCGACGAAGAGGAAGCCCACCGCGCCCATGATGCAGACGAAGGCGCCCGCGTGGCGCCAGCTCACAGGTTCGCCCAGCACGGTCACCATGAAGATGCCGAACACGATCAGGGCGATGGCTTCCTGCGTGACTTTCAGCTGACCGGCGCTCCAGCCACTGGCGAAGCCGAAGCGGTTGGCGGGGACGGCCAGACAGTATTCCACAAATGCGATGACCCAGCTGATCAGGATGACCTGAAACAGCGGCTTGTGCATGCCGCCCTTCAAATGCCAGTACCAGGCAATCGTCATGAAGATGTTCGAGAGGGAGAGCAGCAGGAATGTAGTCATGACGGGAGCTTGGTGATGGTCTGGCCGGCAACGCGCGGCAGGTAGTCGGCGGCTTTGCCCAGGCCCGGTAGCTTGACTGCCGCATCCACTTCCAGCAGGGGCACCAGGACGAAGGCGCGTTCGTGCAGGCGCGGGTGGGGCACGGTCAGCGTGGGGCTGCTGATTAGCTGGTCGCCGTATAGCAGCAGGTCCATGTCCAGCGTGCGCGGAGCGTTGTAGTAAGGGCGCAGGCGGCCATGCGCTTGTTCGATGTCCTGCAGCGCGCGCAGCAGGGCTTCCGGTTCCAGCGCGGTTTGCAGACGGGCGACGGCATTGATGTAGTCGTCTCCGCTGGAATCGATGGGCGCCGTAAGGTACAGGCTGGAGACGCCGGCCAGCGTACTGCCGGGCAGCTGGCGCAGCATATTGATGGCGTCTTCCACATTGGCGCGGGCGTCGCCAAGATTGGCGCCGATGCCGATGTAGGCGGTGGTGTTCATGGCGGATCTAGGCGGATCGTTGATCCGCCCTACGCGGCGGCTGGTTCGTTGCTGCCGCCGCCACGCTTGCCGCGGCGGGGACGGCGACGGCGGCGCTTCGGCGCGCCATTCTCTTCGCTGGCCGGCATGTCGAACTCGTCCTCGCCTTCGTCGGCCACGGCTTCGCGCGCTTCAGCGTGCGCTGCATCGTCGGCGCTTTCGTGTTCTGCTTCCTGACCTTCGGCCGCGTCCTTGTGGCGCGTGCCACGGCGTGGTGGACGCTTGCGCTTCGCGCCGCCACCGCCGCTGCCAGCGGTCGACACCAGCTCCGCGCGCATGATCTCATCGCCCTCATAGAAGGCCGTCCACCAGTCGCCCAGTTCCTTGTCGATCTCGCCGGATGCGCAGCGCAGCAGCAGGAAGTCGTAGCCCGCGCGGAAGCGCAGGTGCTCCAGCAGCTTGTATGGGTTCTTGCCGTTGCGGCGCTCGAAGCGCGGCTGCATGGCCCAGATGTCGCGCATGTCGGAACCGATCTTGCGCTGCAGGGCCAGTTTTTCGGTCTGCGATTCCAGCACTTCGTCCGCTGCCAGATGCAGGGCAGGGATCGGGAATTCGCCGGCGGCCTGGTAGGCCTGCCACTTCTCCAGCACCTGGTGCCACAGCAGGGAGGCGAACAGGAAGCCGGGCGACACAGTCTTGCCGGCCAGGATGCGGCGGTCGGTGGCGTCCAGTGCCAGCGTGACGAACTTGGTGCCCAGCGGCTGCTCCAGCACCACGTCCAGCATCGGCAGCAGGCCATGATGCAGGCCTTCCTTGCGCAGCTGCTGCAGGCAGGCCAGCGCCTGGCCGGACATCAGCAGCTTCAGCATCTCGTCGAACACGCGTGCGGCAGGCACGTTGTTGATCAGCGGCGCCATCACCGAAATCGGTTCGGCAGTGGTCGGCTCGATATCGAATTTCAGCTTGGCGGCGAAACGCACCACGCGCAGCATGCGTACCGGGTCTTCGCGGTAACGCGCTTCCGGCTGGCCGATGATGCGCAGGGTCTTGGCGCGGATGTCTTCAATACCGCCGTGATAGTCCAGCACTTCCTGCGTGGCCGGGTTGTAGTACATGGCGTTGATAGTGAAGTCGCGGCGCGCCGCGTCTTCCGCCTGGCTGCCGAAGGTGTTGTCGCGCAGGACGCGGCCATGCTCGTCGCGCGGCGCGTTATCCATGGCCGTGCCGCGGAAGGTGGTTACTTCCAGCAGGTCCTGACCGAACATGACGTGCACGATCTGGAAGCGCTTGCCGATGATGAAGGCGCGGCGGAACAGGCGCTTGACCTGCTCCGGCGTAGCGTTGGTGGCGATGTCGAAATCTTTCGGCTTCACGCCCAGCAGCAGGTCGCGCACGGCGCCGCCAACCACGAAGGCCTGGAATCCTGCCTCCTGCAAGGTGCTGGTGACACGGACGGCGTTCGACGACAGCAGCTTCGGATCGATGCCGTGGTCTTTCGGTCCCATGACTTCGGGCTCGCTGGTATTGCGTCCGGCCTTGCCTTTGACGCCCAGGATTTTTCGGATGAATTTCTTAATCATTGAACAGATGGAGTAGTTCCCAGCCTTTTGCCGCGGCGTGTGCGCTCAGGGTGGCGTTGGGGTTGGTCGCAATCGGGTGGCTGACGATCGAGAGCAGCGGCAAGTCGTTGTGCGAATCGCTGTAGAAATGCACGCTCTCGAAGCTGTCCAGCGTATGTCCCATCTTTTCCAGCCAGGCCTTGGTGTGCACGATCTTGCCCTCGCCCTGGGTTGGCGTACCAAGCAGCTTGCCGGTGATGCGGCCCTCGGCATCGCGTTCGGGCATGGCGGCAATCAGATGCTCCACACCGAAGGCTTTGGCGATGGGCGCCGTCACGAAGTGGTTGGTAGCGGTAACGATGGCAACCAGGTCGCCGGCTTCCAGGTGTTTCTGCAAAATGGCGCGGGCGGCAGGCAGGACGTTCGGCATCACCACTTCCTGCATGAACTGCTGCTGAAGTTCGGCCAGGCGCTGCGGCTCGAATTTAGCCAGGGTGCCGAGGGAGAACTCAAGGTATTCGACGGGGTCCAGCGTACCGGCCTGATATTGGGCGAAGAATTCGTCATTGCGGCGGCGGAATTCGGCGACGTCCACCACGCCCAGTTTGCACAGGAACTTGCCCCATTCGTAGTCGGAGTCGATGGGGAGCAGGGTGTGGTCGAGGTCAAAGAGGGCGAGCTTCATTCTTCTTTCGCTTCCGCTTGCAGCCATTCGCGCAGCAGCGGCAGGGTAATTGGTCGTTGGGTTTCCAGGGAATACTGGTCGAGCGAGTCCAGCATCGAAGACAGCGAACGCATGTCACGCTGAAAATGGGACAGCAAGTAGGGTAACACGCCGGGAGACAAGGTCAAACCACGGGCGGCGGCGGCCTGGCTCAGCGCGGCCACCTTTTCCTCATCGGTCAGACCATGGATCTGGTAGATCAGGCCCCAGCCCATGCGGGTTCGCAGATCCTCGCGCACCGGCAGCACGGCCGGGGCCACATCGCCGCTGCACACCATGAAGGCGTTGTTGGCGCGGATCTCGTTGAACAGGGCGAAGGCGTCGATCTGGGCTACCGGCGACAGCTTTTCGCAGTCGTCCAGCAGGTAGAGATCCACTTCCGGCGAGTACACAAACTCGGATTCGATCGAAAACGGGGAAATATACCGGGCGCGCTCGGTCGAGGCGAGCGCCTTCAGCAGGTGCGACTTGCCTGCCCCGATTTCCCCCCACAGATAGGCAAAATGCTCGCGCGAGCTGCGGTCGGCGAACTGGCGCATCAGCGCAGCTACCTCGGCATTGCGGCCCACCTCGAATGATTCCAGGGTGTGCACCGGCTCCGCGCCCAGGTCAAGCACCAATTGTTTCATTGGTATTGCCCCGGCTTTGTGGTCTTTTGAATAACGATTTCGATCTTCACACTACGCATTATAAAAGCTGCTGCTAAGGTAGTGGCGGCGCAGGTGGCGGAAAGCCACCATCAGCAGGGCGGAAGCGGGCAGCGCCAGCAGTACGCCGACGAAGCCGAACAGCTGTCCGAAAGCCAGCAAGGCGAAAATCACAGCCAGCGGATTCAGGCCGATACGCTCGCCCACCAGGCGCGGCGTGAGGAAAAATCCTTCGATAATCTGGCCGAAACCGTAGATGACGGCCACCGCGATCACGCCGCTCCAGTCGCTGAATTGCAGCACAGCCGACATCAGGGCCAGCAGTAGGCCGAGGCCGAAACCGAGATAGGGAATGAAGACGAGCAGACCGGTCAGGATGCCGACCGGCAGCGCCACGTCGAAGCCCGCCAGCGCCAGCGTGGCCGAGTAGTAGCAGGCCAGCACCAGCATCACCAGCAGCTGGCCGCGCAGATACTGGGCCAGCAGGGTGTCCGCTTCCTGGGCCATGCCGACGGTGGAGCCGATCCAGCGGCGCGGCACGGCCGCGGCGACACGCGCCAGCAGATCATGCCAATCCAGCAACATGTAAAACAACACAACGGGAATCAGCACCGCAGTTGCCAGCCACCCCAGCACGGCCGTACCGCCGATGCGGGCGGAATTCAGCACGGCGGACCAGATCTGGTCGCCGCTCTTGGCCATCTGCTCGGTCACCATGGCCTTGATGCTGGCCGAGTCGAAGCTGAAATCCACGCCCAACTGGTGCAGGCGCGGTCCGAAGGCGTCGTTCATGCGGGCCAGCGCGGTGGGGATGGCGGCTTGCAGCAGGGGGATTTCCTTTTGCAGCACCGGCACCACGATCAGCACCAGGGCAAAGATGGCGGCAAAGAACAGCACCACGACAATGGTCACGGCCAGCGCGCGCGGCAGCGGGAAGCGGGCGAACTTGAAGCGGCTCAGGCGATCCACACCGGGATTCAGCACGTAAGCCAGGATGGCGGCCGCCAGAAATGGCGTCAGCACCGGTCCCAGCGTCACCAGAAGGAACAGGAATGCCAGCCAGACTGCCACCCAAAACACTGTTTGTTTTTGTTCTACCGTGAGGGGAAATGGCATGAGCGGGCGGGTTTGTGGTCGAAAAACGGTGGGTTGAGAGGCTAATTTGATAAAATAGCGGACTTGCCGGATTTTGCCCCCATTTCGGCGCAGAATCGGGCCACCGCTTTCTATTTTACCGCCTCCGCTGCGAAATACACCATGAGCCAACCTTCGAATGTTTCCCTGTCCTACCGTGACGCGGGTGTCGATATCGACGCCGGCGATGCCTTAGTTGAAGCGATCAAGCCGTTCGCCAAGCGCACCATGCGCGAAGGCGTGATGGGCGGCATCGGCGGCTTCGGCGCGCTGTTCGAGATCAGCAAGAAGTACAAGGAGCCAGTGCTGGTGTCCGGTACCGACGGCGTGGGTACCAAGCTGAAACTGGCTTTCGAGCTGAACCGTCATGACACCGTGGGCATCGACCTGGTTGCCATGAGCGTGAACGACATCCTGGTGCAGGGCGCCGAGCCGCTGTTCTTCCTGGACTACTTCGCCTGCGGCAAGCTGGACGTGCCGACCGCGACCGACGTGATCAAAGGCATCGCCAAGGGCTGCGAAATTTCCGGCTGCGCGCTGATCGGCGGCGAAACCGCTGAAATGCCTTCCATGTACCCAGCCGGCGAATACGACCTGGCCGGCTTCGCGGTGGGCGCAGTGGAAAAGTCCAAGCTGATCGACGGCACCAAGATTATTCCTGGCGACGTGGTGCTGGGTCTGGCTTCGTCCGGCGCGCACTCCAACGGCTACTCCCTGGTACGCAAGATCATCGAAGTGGCGAAGCCGGATCTGAACGCCGACTTCCACGGCCGCAAACTGGCGGACGTGATCATGGAACCGACCCGCATCTACGTGAAGCCCCTGCTGGCGCTGATGGAAGCGATGGAAGTGAAGGGCCTGGTGCACATCACCGGCGGCGGCCTGGTCGAGAATATCCCTCGCGTGCTGGGCGAGCACCTGACCGCAGAACTGGATGGTTCGTCGTGGACCATGCCTCCGCTGTTCCAGTGGCTGCAACAGCACGGCGGCGTGGCCGACGCTGAAATGCACCGCGTGTTCAACTGCGGCATCGGCATGACCGTGATCGTCTCCGCCGAAAACGCCGACGCAGCCGAAGCCCAGCTGAAGGCCGCCGGCGAAACCGTCTACCGCATCGGCAAAATCCGCGCCCGCGCGGAAGGCGAACACCAGACGATCGTCAAGTAATTAAAACCGACGGCGTGAACCTAGTGGCTGCCACATCGTGGCAGCCACTTGCTTTTAGTCCCGGGTTTTAATGAGGTCAGCGGCGCATCAGCGCTTGAGGATCTTCGGTACGGCAGGGGAGCGCAGGCGGTGCGCGTCCGGCAGGCCGGAGCCGAGCAGGGGGCGCAGGTAGTTGATGAAGGCGTCGGTGACGTTGGTGCCGCTGGCGGATATGAAGGCGTCTTCCATCGTACGCGTTTTGCCGGCCACGGTTTCCAGCGGCAGCAGCTCATATTGCACCGCGTAGTCGCCGCTGCGGCGGATCGCCACGGAACCATCGCGGTCGCCCCACATCGCAAACTGCACGGCCTTCTCGCCGACTTCGCGCGCCTCGCGCTGGTCCACGTCCGAAACGCAGCCGAGGAAGGAGCGCTGCAGATAGCCGAAGGTGTCGCCGCGCACGCGCTTGATGCCGAGCTTCTCCTTGATTTCATCGCACAGCAAATCGGCCAGCGCGCCGGTGCCGGACAGCTGCACATTGCCATGCGCATCGCGCTCGACCTCTTTCGCCAGCAGCGAGGCAATCGCTTCGCCGGACGCATCGTGAATGCCTTCCGACACCGCAATCACGCAGCGGCCATGTCTGGCGTAAGTCTCCTTCACATCAGCCAGAAACTGCTCCAGCGAGAACACGCGTTCCGGCAGGTAGATCAGGTGCGGTCCGTCGTCGGGGAATTTACGTCCGAGCGCCGAAGCCGCGGTGAGGAAGCCGGCGTGGCGGCCCATCACCACGCCCACGTACACACCAGGCAGCGACGCGTTGTCCAGGTTCGCGCCCGCAAAGGCCTGCGCCACAAAGCGCGCGGCCGACGGGAAACCCGGCGTATGGTCATTGCCCACCAAATCGTTGTCGATGGTTTTCGGAATATGCACGGCACGCAGCGGATAGCCTTCGGCGCGCGCCTGTTCACTGACGATGCGTACCGTGTCCGACGAATCGTTACCGCCGATGTAGAAGAAGTGGCCAATGTCGTGCGCCTTCAGCACCTTGAAGATATCTTCGCAATACTTCAGGTCCGGCTTGTCGCGCGTGGAACCGAGTGCGGAGGAGGGCGTGGCTGCAACCAGCTCCAGGTTATGGCTGGTCTCCTGCGTCAGATCCAGGAAGTCTTCGTTGACGATGCCGCGCACGCCATGCAGCGCGCCGTACACCTTCGTCACTTCGCGGAAGCGCCGCGCCTCCAGTACCACACCTACCAGCGACTGGTTGATGACGGCGGTAGGACCGCCTCCCTGTGCGACCAGAATTTTGCCCGACGACATGCGCAGCCTCCCGAGGAAATTGGATGACGAGCCGCCAGCTTACTCCGTTTTCGCGCCAGGACCGATATTCTTGTCGAGGAATTTCTCCACGCGGGTCCAGAAGTCGTAGCGGTTTTCCGGCAGCAGCCAGCCATGGCCCTCGCCCGAATACTCGATATATTCCACATCGGCTTTGTTGGCCTGCAAAGCTGAACGCAGTTTGCTGTAGTGCGTGAATGGCACGCGGTGATCGTCCGTGCCATGGGCCAGTAGCAGCGGACGCTTGATGCGGGCGGCCTGCTTCAGCGGCGAAGTGGCGATGAACTGCTCGGTATCCTTGTTCACATCGCCGATCAGGTGAGGCGCGCCGTATTGTTTGTAGTCGTCGCCCATATCGGACAGCACCATATCGCCGCTGTCGAACATCAGAGGAATATCGGTGACGGCGGCGAAGGCAACGCCGCAGCGGTACAGATCCGGATCTTTGATTAGGCCCATCAGCGTCGCATACCCGCCATAGCTGCCGCCCAGGATGCAGACCCGCTTCGGATCGGCAATACCCTGCGCCACGGCCCATTTGACCGCGTCGGCGATATCGTCCTGCATGGCAAGACCCCATTGCTTGCGGCCCGCGGAGAACAGCTGGAAGCCATAGCCGGTACTGCCGCGGAACTCGGGCTGGATGACGGCATAGCCGCGCGAGGCGAGGAACTGGCTGTCTTCATCCCAGGTCCAGTCGGTGCCGCGCACATAAGGACCGCCATGCACGATCACCACCATCGGCAGCTTCTTGCCGCCACCTTTCGGCATCGTGACCCAGGCCGGAATGGCCAGACCGTCACGCGCCTTGAACTTGACCAGATCCATCTGACCCATGTCCGCAGCATGGATGCCTGGATGCCGGCTGCCCAGCACGACCAGCTTGTGCGTCTCGGTGTTATACAGCTGGAACAGCGATGGCTGGCGGTCGGAGGTGGAACGAACCAGCACCCATGGCGTTTGCGGATGGCGCGGCGGCGTGATCCGGTTATTCAGGCCCGGCAGCAAAGCGTCTACCTGCTTCTGCACCTCCTTCATACCCGGATCGAACCATGCACTGCCATAGCCGTCCGCCAGGTATTGAATGCCTGCCAGCTTGTCGTTGATATAAACGAGCGTGCCGCTGAAATCGAAGTCGGCCAGCTCCATGAGCGGTTCCTTGTCCATCTTGCCGGTGACCAGGTCGAACTGGCGCAAGGTGAGTTTGTCGCCGCCGGCATAGGACTGCACCAGCAGGTGATGCTCGTCCATGAAGCCGAGTGGCGCAAAGCCCGCGTGCGGACCGTAAGCCTTGGTGCTGGAAATGACGCGCCAGGAAGAAGTGGCCGGATCAAGATAGTGCAGCGTCTCGATGCCTTCGCTGAGCGATGTCATCAGGCGCGGCACGCCCTTGACGTCCAGCAGCCAGCCTTCCGGGTTGGCCGGCCGGCTGATGACTTCACCCATGCCGGTGCCGGCATCGATGCGCACCAGGTCCGTGCGCATGATCTCGTAGGTGTTTTTCTCTTCGTGCCAGACCGGGCGCCTCACATAGAGAATGTCGGAGTCTTGCGGACCTTCCTGATTCATCAGGTAAGTATTCCAGGGCTGGAAACGGGCCTTGATCATGGTGCCGGTCTCGGCCCCGGTATCCCAGCGGCGCGCAGCCAGGATGCGGCCGTTGCCGCCATCGCGGTCGATGAGGAACAAACCTGGCGCGTAGCGCATATCGCCCGGTGTCTGCGTGCGGTCGGCAATGGTGTAGAGCAGCTGCTTGTCGTTCAGCCAGCGGAAGCTGCCGATGTCCTGGTCGGACATGCGGATGGTGCCGATCAGCGCCATCGTCGACGTATCGAGCACACCCAGGCTGTCGCGCAGCTTGTCGTTGCCGATCTTGACCGCGACATAGCGTCCGCTCGGCGATATGCGGGCGTCGCTGTATTGCGCATTTTCGAAAAACAGCTTGACCGGCAGCGGCGCGGCGGCGACGCTGGCGGCAAAGGTGAACAGGGCTGCGGCCAGGGCTTTTTTAATCATGGTTTGGCGTTGGGTCCAATCTGACGGTCGAGGAATTTTTCTACGCGGGTCCAGAAATCGATGCGGTTTTTCGGCAGGGCCCAGCCGTGGCCTTCTTCCGGATACTCGACCCATTCGACATCCTTGTTGGTGGCCTGGACGGCATCGCGGAACTTGGTGCCGTGTACGATGGGTACGCGCTTGTCGGCGCCGCCGTAGGCCAGCAATAGCGGGCGGTTGATGCGCGCGGCCTGCTCCAGCGGCGAGGTGGCCTTCAGCTGGGCCGCGTCTTTTTCCATGTCGCCGATCAGGTCGGGCATACCGTATTTTTTCCAGCGCTCCGGCATGTCGTCGGCGTGCAGCCAGTGGCCGGTGTAGAGCAGTTTGATGTCGGTCACGCCCACCCAGTCCACGCCGCACTTGTACAGATCGGGATCGTTGACGAGGCCCATCAGGGTCGCATAGCCGCCGTAGCTGGCGCCAGCGATACAGACGCGCTTCGGATCGGCATAGCCTTTCGCCACGGCCCATTTGACGCCGTCGGCAATATCGTCCTGCATTTTCAGGCCCCACTGTTTCCAGCCGGCGCGGAAGTGGGCTTCGCCAAAGCCGGTGCTGCCGCGGTATTCGGGCTCCAGCACGACGTAGCCGCGTGAGGCGAGGAACTGCACGTCGGAGCGCCATCCCCAGCGGCTGCCGCGCACATACGGACCACCATGCACCAGCACCACCATGGGCAGATTCTTGCCGCTGCTTTGGAGCGGAACCGTCAGCATGGCAGGGATTTCCAGCCCGTCGCGCGCGGTGTAGCGTACTTCTTCCTCCGCGCCCATATGCGATGGTTTGATGTTCGGACGGCTTGCGCCAACGCGGTCCAGCTTTTTCGTTTCGCTGTTGTAGATGAAGTAGACGGAGGGCTGCACGTCGGAGTAGGCCGTCACCAGCACATTGGCCGTTTCCGCATGGGTTGGCAGGTCAATCATGTTGATCGTGTTCGGCAGCAGCTTGTTCACCGCCTCCTGCATCTGCTTCATGTCGGAATCGAACCAGAGGGTGTCATAAGCATCGCGCAAATAGCGGATGCCGAGCAGCTTGTCGCCGCGCATGATCAGGCGGCCGCTGAAGTCGTAGCCGTCCAGTTGAATCAGGGGCTGCTCGCTGACCTTGCCGGTGGCGACGTCAAAGGTATGGACAGCGGCGCGGTCCTTTACCTTGCTGCTGATGACGTACAGCGTGCCTTCCGGCCCGAAGGCCAGTGGCGTAAAGGCGTCCAGCCCGCCGCGGTAGGTATCGAAGCTGGCTACCTTGCGCCATGTATCGTTGCCGCTGTCGCGCAAATAAATATTGCGCATGCTCTTGTCCAGCGTATAGGTCAAACGCGGCGCGCCTTTGTTATCGAGCACCCAGCCCATGGTATCGCCAGGGCGGCTGACTTCCTCGGTGCGTCCATTCAAAGTGTTCAGGCGCAGCAGCGCGACGTCGCGCAGATCGCCCAGCCCGGCGATATTATTGTCGGTGACGTAGACCCATTCGGAGTCCTGCGCGCCGACTTGCGACAGCATGAAGGTATGCCAGGGCAGCAGCTTTTTGGCCATGCCGTCGCGCACGAAATGATTGGCCCGCTCGGCCAGCTGACGGAAATGGGTACCGTCGCGGTCAACGGCGAACAGCCCCGGCGCGTAGATTCGCTCGCCTTCGCTAGCGGTTTTGTCGTTCAGGTCGAACAACAGTCGGCTATCGCTCACCCATTGTAGATGGCCGATGTCGGCGCTCGAGAAGCCGGCAATGGCTTGCGCCTTGTTGTCGCGCAGATCGACCACCGCCAGCATGTCGCGGCCGTTCTCTTTGCTGGCGACTTTGGCGGCGAGATAGCGGCCGCTTGGCGATAGGACCGGCTCGTTGAATTCAGGGTTGTTGAAGAAGTCTTCGATGGGCTGCTGCTGGGCGGAAGCCGCAGACGTCGCCGCAGCAATGAGGAGGGCGAGTATAGTTTTTATCATGCCGCGACATTAGCACGGCAACATCCGTTGAAAATCCACTAATTGTCACAGCTTGGGCTGAGGGGGCGTTTCAGGTGTGTGGATGTAGCGGATCAGCGCCACGCTTTCCTCGTCCGGCTGCGGCGTCAGCAGGCTGACAACGATCACGGCCAGCAGCCCGACTGGCACGCCGAACACGCCCGCCGAAATGGGCGCAATGCCAAACCATTCGCCCGACAGGCTGCCGCCCAGCACTGGATTGGTGTGCAGCATATACAACAGGCAGGTAAAGAAGCCCGCCACCATGCCTGCCATGGCGCCCTGGCGATTGGCGCGATCCCAGAACACGCCCAGTACCAGGGCCGGGAACAGGGTGGAAGCCGCCAGCGAGAAGGCGGCGCCAACCAGCGACAGGATGTCGCCCGGTTTGGTTGAAGCTGCGTAGGAAGCGATAAAGGCAACCGCCAGTAACAGCAATTTGGAAATTGTCACTCGCTTTTGAGTGGATGCATTAGGGTCGACCAGCTTGTAGTAGATGTCGTGCGACAGCGCGTTCGAGATCGCCAGCAGCAGCCCGTCCGCAGTGGACAGGGCCGCCGCCAAGCCGCCCGCTGCCACCAGTCCCGATATCACATACGGTAGTCCCGCGATTTCCGGCGTGGCCAGCACCAGCACGTCCGAATCGATCAGGATCTCGCCCAGCTGCACGATGCCGTCGTGATTCACATCGTTGATCGCCAGCAGCGGGTTGGTCTTGTCCACATTGGCCCAATAGGACACCCAGGTTGGCAGCTTCGAGAAATCGCTGCCCACCAGCGCGCTGTAAATATCGTATTTGACCAGCACGGCCAGTGCCGGAATGGACAGGTAGACCAGCAGGATAAAGAACAGCGTCCAGAACACGGAGACGCGCGTGTCATGCACCGACGGTGTGGTGTAGGAGCGCATCAGGATGTGCGGCAGGGCGGCCGTGCCCACCATCAGGCAGAACACCAGGGCGAGGAAATTCAGGCGTTTGTTGTCCGACTGTTCGCGCGTGGCGCCGGGGAAGGGCTCCGCATGCGGCACGATGTCGGCGGCACGCGCCATATTGTAGTCGCGCTGGCTGGACCACAGCGCGGCCGCTTCTTCCACGCTTTTCGGATAGGCGATCAGCGCGCGTTCGGCGGCGCGGATTTCCAGCAGCGAGCCACTGCGCCGCTTGACGGCGTCGAGATTGTGCTGGGCTTCCTGGCGCCCCGATTCCCACGAAGCAGGCAGGCCATTCAGGCGAACATCATAGTCGTCCGCGCGCTGGCGGAAGATCGATCGCACCTCCGCTTCCGCTTCATCATGGGCCAGCACGTTCTCGCGCGCCGTCAGCTGGGGCAGCAGTTTGCCGTAGGCCACCTGCGGTATCGGATTGTCGGCGTGCTTCACCGACAGCCACATGGCCGGAATCAAGAACGCCACCAGGATGATGATGTATTGCGCCACCTGGGTCCACGTGATGGCGCGCATGCCGCCGAGGAAGGAGCACACCAGAATGCTGGCCAGACCAAGGAAGATACCGACCGAGAAGTCCACACCCGTGAAACGCGAAGCGATCAGACCCACCGCATAAATCTGCGCCACCACATAGGTGAAGGACACGATGATGGTCGCCGCCACCGCCAGCAGCCGCACAGGGCGCCCGTGATAATCGCCGCCATAGCGCGCTGCCAGAAAGTCGGGAATCGTGTACTGCGCAAACTTGCGCAGATAGGGCGCGATCAGCAGCGCGACCAGGCAGTAGCCGCCGGTCCAGCCCATGATGTAGGCCAGTCCGTCGAAACCGTGCAGATACAGGCCGCCCGCCAGCGAGATGAAACTGGCGGCGGAAATCCAGTCCGCAGCGGTGGCCATGCCGTTGAACAGCGCGGGCACGCGCCGCCCGGCCACATAGTATTCAGACACATTCGAAGTGCGCGAAATCACGCCGATCGATGCGTACAGCACGATGGTGGCGAACATGAACAGATAGCCGATCCACAGGCGGGGCATGCCTTCCTTTTCCAGCACTGCCAGCGCGATCAGGAAGGCCGCAAAGCAGGAAGTGAAGATCAGGTAGTAGCGCGACAGGCGGCGGAAGAAGCTGTTTTTCACTGGCCGGCCTCCGCTGCGTAGGCGCGGTCCAGCCGCCGCATATAGATGGCGTAGCCACCGATGATGCCCAGGTAGGCCAGTGATGCGCCTTGCGCCGCCAGATAAAAGTTCAGCGGCCAGCCGAAGATGAACAAGCCATTCAGTTCGCGTGCGAAGAACACCACGCAGAAAGTCGTCAGCAGCCATGCTGCCAGCAGCAGGCCGGTTACGCGGCGTGCTTTGCGCCAGTGCTGTTCGCGCTTATCCAAAATGCGGGACCTCGTCGTTTTCAATCGGCTCGGGCGGACGGATCTCGAACGTCAGCCGAAACAGGCAGCCGGGATATTTGGGATCATGGCAGCGCGGATTGCTGAACAGGTCCAGCTCCGCATTATGCTGCTGCGCGACTTCGCGCACGATGGCCAGGCCAAGGCCGCTGCCTTCGGCCGTGCTGCCGAGAATCCGGTAGAAGCGCTCGAATACGTGGGCACGTTCGGCTGGTGGGATGCCGGGACCGTTGTCTTCCACTTCGAGGATCGCGTGATCGCCCGCACGCCGTACGCGCACCGTCACGGCGCCGCCGCGTGGCGTGTAGCGCAGGGCGTTGTCGATCAGGTTGGACAGCATTTCGCGCAGCATCATCGGATTGCCGGATACCGGCACCTGCTCGGTCGGCGGCTCGAAGCCCAGGTCGATCTTGTAATTGAAGGACGCCTGCACCCAGTCCTGTACCGTGGTGCGCGCCAGCTCACCCAGTTCGATCGGCACGAAAGCGGCTCCGGATTGCGGCTGGTTCTCGGTGCGCGCCAGCGCCAGCAACTGGTTCACGAGGCGCGTGGCTGCCTCCGAACTTTTCGCCAGCTGTTCCAGCGAGCGGTGGATTTCGTTCCTGTCCGTCTGGCGCAGCGCCAGCTCGGACTGCATGCGCATCCCCGCCAGCGGCGTCTTCATCTGGTGCGCCGCGTCGGCGATGAAGCGCTTTTGCATATCGATGGACAGCTTCAGGCGTTCCAGCATTTCGTTGAGCGAGCGTACCAGCGGCGTGATTTCCTCCGGCACCTGATTGGGCGGAATGGGACTCAGGTCATCCTCCGGCCGTGCGCGGATGCGCTCCTGCAGCTCGGCCAGCGGCAGCAGCCCGCGTGACAGCGCAAACCACACCAGCGCCAGCACGATGGGCAGGATGATGAACTGCGGCAGGATCACGCCCTTGATGATTTCATTGGCCAGCTTGGCGCGCTTCTCCAGCGTTTCCGCCACCTGTACCAGGGCCAGGCGCGGATCGTGGTCCTTGTCCTTCTCCAGGTTCACGTAGGAATAGGCCACGCGGATTGGCGTGCCGTGCAGGGTGTCGTTACGAAAGTTCACGCTGCCGGCGCGGAAGCTGTCCGGATCGGGCGCGGCTTGCGGCTGCGGCAGATCGCGGTCGCCGTCCACATGATTGCCGCGCGGGTCCATGATCTGGAAGTAGACGCTGTCCACATCGTCGGCGCGCAGGATGTCGCGCGCGGAGCCGGACAGGCGCTCGATCACCTGGCCATCCACTTCACGCACCTGCTGCGACAGCACGGTGACGTTATCTTCCAGCGCGTGGTCGAAAGGCTGGTTGGCGATGGATTTTGCGACCAGGTAGGTAATCGCGATGCTCATTGGCCAGAGCAGCAGCAGGGGGGCGAGCATCCAGTCCAGGATCTCGCCGAACAGGGAGTGCTGGATTTCGTTGGCTTCGGCGGCGGGCGCCTGTTGCCAGCTGGCCTTTTCCTCGCTCACTTGCCTTCAGCGCCGGATGCGGCGGAAAACTTCTCCAGGCAGTAGCCCAGCCCGCGCACGGTGGCGATGCGCACGCCGCCCACTTCGATCTTCTTGCGCAGGCGGTGCACATAGACTTCGATGGCGTTGTTGCTGACTTCCTCGCCCCATTCGCACAGGTGGTCGACCAGCTGTTCCTTCGACACCAGCCGTCCCGTGCGCGCCAGCAGGATTTCCAGCAGGCCCAGTTCGCGCGCCGACAGGTCCAGCATCTGGTCATTAATATAGGCGCTGCGCCCCACCTGGTCGTAGGTGAGGGGGCCATGCTTTATGACGGTAGAACCGCCACCCTGGCCGCGCCGGGTCAGCGCCCGTACGCGCGCTTCCAGTTCGGACAGGGCGAAAGGCTTGGCCATGTAATCGTCCGCGCCCAGATCGAGGCCGTTGACGCGCTGTTCGACCGAATCGGCAGCCGTCAGGATCAGCACCGGCAGCAGCGAGCCGCGCGAACGCAAGCGGCGCAGCACTTCCAGACCGGACAGCTTGGGCAGGCCAAGGTCCAGAATCAGCAGATCGAATTCCTGGGTGGAGAGGGCGGTGTCGGCTTCCTGCCCGTTTTTTACGCAATCAATGGCATAACCGGACTGGCGCAGGGAACGTGTCAGGCCGTCGGCAAGGACGCTGTCATCTTCGGCAAGTAAAATACGCATAACGCTAATGTAGCTACTTTTTGATCCCCCTCAAAGATTTAAAAACAGTGCTTGTCAAAAGCACTGTTTTTTTATACAGTACCGTCTGTAGCGACTAATTGCGACCAACCAACTGCGCGAAAGAACATCATGGACGATAAAAAAGCTGTAATCCCCGCATCTGAAAAAGCCAAGGCGCTGGCCGCCGCGCTGGCACAGATTGAAAAGCAGTTCGGCAAGGGCTCCGTGATGCGCATGGACGCCTCGGCTCCGATCGAGGAAGTACAGACCGTGTCCACCGGCTCCCTGGGTCTGGACATCGCCCTGGGCGTAGGCGGCCTGCCGCGCGGCCGCGTGGTCGAGATCTACGGTCCGGAATCGTCCGGTAAAACCACCCTGACCCTGCAGGCCATCGCCGAAATGCAGAAAATGGGCGGCACCTGCGCCTTCATTGACGCGGAACACGCGCTGGACGTGGTCTACGCGCAGAAGCTGGGCGTGAACCTGCACGAGCTGCTGATCTCCCAGCCGGACACCGGCGAACAGGCCCTGGAAATCTGCGATGCGCTGGTGCGCTCAGGTTCCGTGGACCTGATCGTGGTCGACTCGGTCGCCGCGCTGACCCCGAAAGCGGAAATCGAAGGCGATATGGGTGACTCGCTGCCAGGCCTGCAGGCCCGTCTGATGTCGCAAGCGCTGCGCAAGCTGACCGGCACCATCAACCGCACCAACACTCTGGTCATCTTCATTAACCAGATCCGTATGAAGATCGGCGTGATGTTCGGCTCGCCGGAAACCACCACCGGCGGTAATGCACTGAAGTTCTACGCCTCCGTGCGCCTGGACATCCGCCGCACCGGCTCCATCAAGTCCGGCGACGAGGTGATCGGTAACGAAACCAAGGTCAAGGTCGTCAAGAACAAGATCGCGCCTCCGTTCAAGGAAGCCCACTTCGACATTCTGTATGGCGAAGGCACTTCCCGCGAAGGCGAAATCATCGATCTGGGCGTGGAAGCCAAGATCGTTGAGAAGTCCGGTTCGTGGTACAGCTACGAAGGCGAACGCATCGGCCAGGGCAAGGACAATGCCCGCCTGTTCCTGAAAGAGCGTCCAGCGCTGGCGCGCGAAATCGAGAACAAGGTCCGCGCAGCCCTCGGCGTGCGCGCACTGCCGGTCGTGAACGACGACGGCGAAGAAGTCGCCGCACCGAAGCTCAAAGCCGTCGAATAATCGCACAGCGGCGGGTCAATGACCCGCCCTACGCCATGCGTTGGACATGCCAACAATGTGTCGTAGGGCGGATCATCGATCCGCCGTTTTTGTTATGCCCCGCCCCCCCCTCTCTCTCAAAGCCCGCGCCTTGCGCCTGCTCTCGCAGCGCGAGCACAGCCGTCTGGAACTGTCGCGCAAACTCTCGCGCTATGCGGAAGAAGGCGACGACCTCGAAGCCCTGCTCAACTTCCTCGAACAAAACAAATGGCTCTCGCAAGAGCGCTTCTCTGAAAATCTCGTGCATCGCCGCAGCGCCCGCTACGGCAACAGCCGCATCGTCGCCGAGCTGCAAAGCCACGGCATCGAGGGCGAGATGCTGACCGGGATCAAGACCGAGCTGAAGGAAAACGAAGTCGAGCGCTGCTGCGAAGTCTGGCAGCGCAAATTCGGCGAAGTCGCCACCGATCCCGAAGGCCGCAACAAGCAAATGCGCTTCCTGCTGGCGCGCGGCTTCTCGCAAAAAGCCATCCGCACCGCCATGAAGGGCACGATGCCCGACGAAGATTACTAAGCACCCGTCATCGGCTACAATCGGCTTTTCCCTTCAGAAACAGCAACATGCGTAGCAATGTCCTGAAGGCGGGGCTCCTGGCCGGATGGCTATGGTTGCCCAGCCTTGTTGTGCTGACCACCGACCAGCTGGCATCCCCGCGCGATGCCATTGGATTGCTGGGCTTCTCGCTGTTCCTGCTGCTGTGCCCGCTGGTGCTGCTGCCCCGGCCGCGGCACTACTTCCTGGCGCTGACGCCATTCGCACTGCTGGCCGGCCCGTTCGCCTACCTGACCCTCGCCTATCACAGCGTCCCCGGTGATGCCCTGATTTCCGCCACATGGAATACCGAATGGGCGCAGACCCGGCAGGTGCTGGCCTCCTTCGGCTGGCTGGTGTGGTTGGTGCCGCTCAGCGTGCTCGCCTATGTGCTGCTGGCATTATCCATCGACCGCACATGGAAGCTTGGCGCTGAAGCACGCAAGCGTCTGTTCGCCGGCTTGCTGATGGCGGCCATGCTGGCCATGGTCACGCGTGTGACCTTGTCGCAGCAATTGCGCCTGCCGCCTTTCTTCGAGCACGCGACGGCCAATCTGGCATTTCCCAGTGGCCTGGCAATGTCGCTGACCCGTATGTATCACCAGCAAAACAAAACGGCCAGCTTTGCCAGCGTGCACGGCCGCCCGGCTGCGCCGTCCCAGCCGGTACTGGTTGTTTTCGCGCTTGGCGAAAGCCTGCGCTATGACCACTTGCAGCTGAACGGCTACAAGCGGCCAACGACGCCTAATCTTGCCGCGTTGGGGCCGGACCTGCTGTCCTTCAGCGATGTCGCATCGACCGCTAACTGGACCAATGCCGCGGTGCCGAACATCGTTGCGCGCCATATCGGCAAGCAGGAAGCGACGCTGGTGAAGACCTTCCGTGAAGCCGGTTTCCAGACCGCCTGGATATCCAATCAGGAACGCTCCCCGTATGCGCGCGATGCCAATGTTGTGGAGCAGGGTCACGACGCTCAGGATTTCCATCTGCGCACCGACGCCAATCTGCTGCCCATGTTCAGCTCCTTCGTGCGCCAGGCCGGGCCTCGGCAGTTTGTGCTGCTCCATATGATCGGCAGCCATATCCCTTATGAAGAACGGTATGGCGCCGATTCGCGGGTGTTCACGCCGACCTTGAGTGACCTGGGCATCAACGCGCCGCAGCCCGCCGACCGCGAAGCGACGGTGAACTCGTACGACAACACGGTGATCGAAGCCGACAAATTCCTGTCGCGCGTGATCGCCACGCTGTCGCAGGAGACGCGCCCGGCCATTCTGCTGTTCACCTCCGACCATGGCGAAAACCTGTTCGACGACAAGCGCGGCCTGTTTATGCACACGCAGCATCCGGCCACACGTTTTGACACCCATGTGCCGATGCTGGTCTGGATGAACGCCGCTTATCGCGAGTCCCATCCGCAAATTGCCGCGGCGCTGCAAGCCAATCGCGATCGCAAAATCACGCACACCCAAATCTTCCCATCACTGCTGGAAATAGCAGATATAGACTGGGATGGCCGCGATTCGCGCGAAAGCTTCGCTTCACCTTCCTTCACGGAAGGGCCGCGCAAGGTGCTGGTGGACCTGCAGACCACAGCGGACTACGAAACCCTGAAATAGCCGTGTTGCGGCGCGGTGTGCTACACTTTTAGGGTTTTATGCAGCACCGCGGGTGCGGTGGTTGTCCGTAGAAGCTGCGGCGTACATTAGCTGCTTATTAATTTGGCCACGAAAGTGGCATCGGTCTTATGTCCTTGTCAAATCCAGTCTCCCGACGTGCGCTGAGACATACGCGCGCCATAGACATCAAAGCGTTCGCCCGCGAAGATGGCCTATGGGATCTTGACGCTCATATAACGGACATCAAATCCATTGATACCATGCTGGCATCGGGCCCCCGCAAAGGCGGAGAAGCCCTGCACGACCTCTGGCTGCGTATCACTGTCGATAAGCAGCTGACTATTGTGGACGCTGAAGCTGTCTCGGATGCAGTTCCTTACCCCGGCCGTTGTAACACCATCGGTTCCGCCTATAAAACCCTCGTCGGCCTCAATCTGATGAAGGGATTCCGCAACGAAGTGAAGCAACGCCTTGCTGGTGTTTTGGGCTGCACGCATCTGACCGAACTGGCTCAGATCCTGCCCACGGCTGCCATTCAGGCCTTCGCCAACGACGTATGGCCGGTGCGTGAACGCTCCGAGCATCATGAAAAGCCGTTCCAACTTGATAAGTGCCACGCCCTGAAGACCGATGGCGAGGCAGTTGCCGAGTTTTACCCGCGCTGGTTTGTCCAAAAGGCAGACGCAGCCTAGGTGCTGTCCAAACTAACATAAACCGTATTCATACACACATCTGTATCAGAAGGGAAAGCCAGCATGAAAATCCATGAGTATCAAGGCAAAGAGATCCTCCGAAAGTTCGGAGTGACCGTACCGCGCGGCATCCCGTGCATGTCCGTGGACGAGGCAGTGAAAGCTGCTGAAACCCTGGGCGGCCCGGTTTGGGTCGTGAAGGCACAGATCCATGCTGGTGGCCGTGGTAAAGGCGGCGGCGTGAAAGTAGCCAAGTCGCTGGAGCAGGTAAAAGAATACGCAAACCAGATCATGGGCATGCAGCTGATCACCCACCAGACCAGCCCTGAAGGCCAGAAGGTACGTCGCCTGCTGATCGAAGAAGGCGCGGACATCAAGAAAGAACTGTACGTATCCCTGGTGACCGACCGTGTCACCCAGAAGGTTGTGCTGATGGCTTCCTCCGAAGGCGGTATGGACATCGAAGAAGTTGCCGAGTCCCACCCGGAGAAGATCCACTCGATCGCTATCGATCCAGCCGTGGGCCTGACCGACGCTGAAGCCGCTGGCATCGCTGCCAAGATCGGCGTGCCGGAAGGTTCGATCGCCGACGCCGTCGCCAACCTGAAGGGCCTGTACCAGGCTTACTGGGAAACCGACGCCTCCCTGGCTGAAATCAACCCGCTGATCCTGACCGGCTCCGGCAAGGTCATCGCGCTGGACGCCAAGTTCAACTTCGACGCCAACGCCCTGTTCCGTCACCCGGAAATCGTGGCTTACCGCGACCTGGACGAAGAAGATCCAGCTGAAGTGGAAGCTTCCAAGTTCGACCTGGCCTACATCTCCCTGGACGGCAACATCGGCTGCCTGGTGAACGGCGCCGGTCTGGCCATGGCAACCATGGACACCATCAAGCTGTTCGGCGGCGAGCCGGCCAACTTCCTGGACGTGGGCGGCGGTGCCACCACCGAGAAAGTGACCGAAGCCTTCAAGCTGATGCTGAAGAATCCGGAACTGAAAGCCATCCTGGTGAACATCTTCGGCGGCATCATGCGCTGCGACGTGATCGCTGAAGGCGTGATCGCCGGCGCCAAGGCCGTGTCCCTGGCCGTACCGCTGGTGGTGCGCATGAAGGGCACCAACGAAGACCTGGGCAAGAAGATGCTGGCCGAATCCGGCCTGCCGATCATCGCCGCTGACACCATGGAAGAAGCAGCCAAGGCCGTTGTTGCTGCCGCTGCCGGTAAATAATTAAGGAATCACTATGTCTATCCTGATCAACAAAGACACCAAAGTCATCACCCAGGGCATCACCGGCAAGACCGGCCAGTTCCACACCCGCATGTGCCGCGACTACGCGAACGGCAAGAACGCCTTCGTAGCTGGCGTGAATCCGAAGAAAGCCGGCGAAGATTTCGAAGGCATCCCAATCTACGCCTCCGTGAAGGAAGCGAAGTCCGAGACCGGTGCGACCGTGTCCGTGATCTACGTTCCACCAGCAGGCGCTGCTGCGGCAATCTGGGAAGCTGTTGAAGCTGACCTGGACCTGGCAATCTGCATCACCGAAGGCATCCCAGTCCGCGACATGATGGAAGTTAAGGATCGCATGGCTAAAGCCGGTTCCAAGACCCTGCTGCTGGGCCCGAACTGCCCAGGCCTGATCACTCCTGACGAAATCAAGATCGGCATCATGCCTGGTCACATCCACCGTAAGGGCCGCATCGGCGTGGTTTCCCGCTCCGGCACCCTGACCTATGAAGCGGTGGCTCAGCTGACCGCCCTGGGCCTGGGCCAGTCTTCGGCAGTGGGTATCGGCGGCGACCCGATCAACGGCCTGAAGCACATCGACGTGATGCGCATGTTCAACGAAGATCCTGACACCGACGCTGTGATCATGATCGGCGAAATCGGCGGTCCTGACGAAGCCAACGCAGCCCGTTGGATCAAGGACAACATGAAGAAGCCAGTGGTAGGCTTCATCGCTGGTGTGACCGCTCCTCCGGGCAAGCGCATGGGCCACGCCGGTGCACTGATCTCCGGCGGCGCCGACACCGCGCAAGCCAAACTGGAAATCATGGAAGCCTGCGGCATCACCGTGACCAAGAACCCGTCCGAGATGGCACGCCTGCTGAAGGCAATGCTGTAATCGTTTCGGTATGATGACGGGGAGCTGCGGCTCCCCGTTTTTGTTTGTTTGGAGGATTTGATTGGCCAAATTAGTCATCACTCGTGAAGGCATCGTGGAGCAGACGGTCCAGCTCAGTAAAGAGCGCATGACTTTCGGCCGCCATCGCCATAACGATATCGTGCTGAACCATCCTGCCGTGAGCGGGGAGCACGCGGTGATTACGACTATTCTGGACGATTCCTTCCTCGAAGATTTGCACAGCACCAACGGTACATTTGTTAACGGCCTGCGCATCGGCAAGCACTTCCTGCAAAACAAGGACGTGATCAAGATGGCAAAGTACCACCTCGAATTCATTCAGGACGGCATCCGACCGCTTGCTGCCGCTGCGGCCGCCGGACCGTCCACCATCATGCCGGGCGTGCGCCCGGCGCCGGCGACATCTGTTACGCCTGCCGCTGCTGCAGTTTATGGCAGCGGCGCCAGCCCTGGCGCGGCCTCTGCTGCGGCGATGGACGCCGCTGCGGGGGAGGTTGGCCTGCCGCTTGGCCGCATCGAACTCCTGAACGGCCCGAATGTTGGCAAATCGCTCACTCTGACCAAACCGGCCACCAGCCTGGGCCGTCCTGGCGTCCAGGTCGTGGTAATCGCCCGCGCGGCGGACGGCTACACGGCAGCTCACGTCGAAGGCGAACAAGCGCCACTATTAAATGACACACCTCTTGGCCGCGTGGCCAAGCGCCTGGCCGACGGCGATGTGCTCGACCTCGGCGGTACCCGCATGAGTTTCCGTACGGCATGACGAAAATTGTCACGTGGAAACGCTACTACTGACAAAATTCGACAGCGCCCTGACAAATCTCGACAGTGGTGTCGACAAATTTTGACAGTTTACGGTCCAAAAACCCTCATTTTGCTTAAAAAATAGGCTGGCACGCCGATTGCTCTTATCCCTGTGTCCCACCCAATTTTTAGTTTCTTTACTGAGGAGCAGCAAAATGAAATCCATGAAAATGATGAAGCAACAAGCTCAAGCCGGCTTCACCCTGATCGAACTGATGATCGTTGTTGCAATTATCGGTATCCTGGCAGCAGTTGCTATCCCTGCATACTCGGACTACACCGCTAAAGCAAAAATCGCTAACGCAATCTCCGCAGCAGACTCGCTGAAGACCGCAGTAGCGCTGTGCGCACAGGAAGCCGGCGGTGACCTGACCAACTGCTCCAACGGCAGCGGCGGCATTCCAGCAGCTAACCTGTTCCTCGCAACCAAAGAAGTTAAAGCCGGTGCTACTGTTGCTGGCGGCACGATCACCCTGATGCTGCAAGACGGTATCTCCACCGACGCAAACGGCAAAAAAATCACCTTTGCCCCTGTGCTGACCGCTGGCGACAGCTCGATGAAGTGGACCGCTGGTACCGACATCACCAACACCACCCTGTCAACCGCTATCACCAAGAACAATCCGTAATAGCTAGTTGAACCCAAAAAAAACCGGGCTTCGGCCCGGTTTTTTTATTTGTTCAAACGATTTTTTGTCGATCTGCGAGCAGGGCCTCGTAAGTGAGGTTCTGCAGCATGGTGAAGTGGACCGGATCGAGGTTCGAGAACTGCACGCCGTAGCTGAACACTTCTTCCGTCCCGCTAGGTGAAGCGGCGACGCTCACGTTGCGCACCAGGGCCTGCGTGTTCACGCGCACCTGGTGTTGTCCCGGCGCTGAGAGCAAAGTGAAATCGAGGCCGACGGTTTCAGTCTCGCGTGCGAGCGGCTGGGTCGATTCAATCAAAGCACCCGAAACGCTCAGGTTGGTCAGGAAGACCGAGGCCTGCATGCCATCCGCCCGCGTCAGCTGAGCCGGAATTTCCACCTTCACGCGCATCGCCGTACGCAAGCTCGTGCCCTGGATATTGGCCGGGAAGGTCACGTGTGCATACAGCAGCGGACGCTGAAACACGCGCAGCACCACAGTCGAAAACGCGCACACATTCACGCCTGAAAACACGCGAACGGTCAGTTTATCCCCTTCCAGTAGCGCAATTGGCGCCCCATTTTCCATGGGGATCTTGACGATCATGTACTCGTCGCGGACCCAGCCGATGACGGTAGAGAAGTGCTGGATCGGGCGCAGCGTGCGGTGGGTCAGGAGCTGGATTCGCCCTCCCACCTGCAGGTTCATCTGTTCAAATTCGTATTCCTGCGTCTTCGCCTCGCTCGCCATGCCTTTGGGTCCCGTTTGGTTGTTGAGCAACTTGCACGATTATACATTGTCACGGAATAAATAGTTCTAAGTGGAACTAAATATTCATTGCGTGGATGCCATGGACAACGCTGTCACGTCCAGTCCAACCAAATGATAAGGTTCCGGCTGCAAATCGCCGCACAATCCGTCATCGCAAGTGCGCTTCGCGCCGAGGCGCCAGCCGCCGTGGTCGCGGTCCAGCATTTCGTGATCGACCAGCTCCAGCGTTTGCTGGTAGCGCCGCGCCATTTCGGGACGCTGGCCCACAGCCATGAAAGCGCGCATCGCCTCCGCCTGTTGCCACCAGTATTTGTGGCGGTCCACCGAGCCGTCGGGGAAGATGCGATTGAAGATGCCGCCGCTGGCTTCGTCATACCCGTTGGCGATGGCGTACTTCAGCAAACGGTCGCCCACATCCGCAAACATGGGTGGCAAGCCGCGCCGTTCCGCCGTGCGCAGCAGATGGCTCCATTCGAACTGGTGGCCAATGTCGATATAGGCGCCCTGGTCGGCGGTCGCGAGCGGCTTCCATTGCGCGTCATACCATTCGGGGATATAAGCGCCACCGCCGGGCAAACCGACCATCAGTTTGTACAGGACGAAGTTGCCGACGCTGCGCGCGTCTTCCAGTGCGCCTGGGTCGCCGGTGGCCTCGACCAGGGCCAGCAGGGCTTCGAACATATGCATCACCGGATTCTGCGTGCGCAGGCCGGAGGCGGGCGCAAAGTCGCGGCTGGCATTGGCGACGAAGCCGCCATCCGCATCCCGTAGTTTGCTGCGGATGTCGCGCCAGGCCGTCAGCGCGGCCTGCTTGTAGCGCTCATCGCCGGTCACGCGCGCCATGTGCGAAAGCGCCAACACGGCGAAGGCGTGGCTGTAGGTGTTCTTGCTGTTGTCGACCACTTTGCCGGCCGCATCCACGTGCTGATAAAAGCCGCCGTACTGCGGATCGCGGAAATACTGCAGCATGAAGTCCGCGCCGCGCCTTGCCGCATCTGCGTAGCGCTGATCGCCCGTGGCTTCGTAGCCGACGATCATGGCGTACACCACGCGGCTATGTATTGTCAGATCGCCGCTGGCGCCTTTTTGCGGCTGCCAGTTGCGGTTGAACTGGCCCAGCATCAAGCCTGATGGCGTGGGCGCCACGGCTACCCAGCGGGCGAGGTGAGCATTGAGATCCTTGCGATGCCAGTCCGCGTTCACAAACTGCCCGTCCTCGCGCTCGCAGCCCGCCAGCGCCATCAGCAGCGCAGAGGAAAGGAGTAAACGCAGGGCCGTCGCCTTGGATGTCATCTGTCCATGCTATCCCGAAAGCTGACGTTGTCACAAGTATAATTCGAGGGCGACCTCAGCGGTTGTTGTACGATAGCTGCCCATGTGCACCAACTACCGACCCACCTCCCGCGATCTCGTTGCCGAGATGATGCAGCTCGATATGCTGGCGTCTGAGGACTGGCCGGACGAGACTTGGAAGGACTATGCGGCACCCATCATTCGGCGCGGCAGCAGCGGCAAGGCCGAATGTCTGGTCGCGTCTTACGGCATGGTACCGCGCCGGCATATTCCGCCTGGCGTAAAGCCTTGGGACACCATGAATGCGCGTACCGAAACCGTCGGCGAGCTGCGTTCATTCTCGCAGGCCTGGCACGACAGCCAGGTCTGCCTGGTGCCGATGAATCATTTCTATGAACCGAATTACGAGTCGGGCAAAGCAGTGCGCTGGGGGATAGGCATGGCCGATGAGCGTGCCTTTGCGGTAGCCGGACTGTGGCGGCGCTGGATCGAGGCGGACGGCAGCTCAAGCTACTCCTTCACCCAGCTGACCATCAACGCCGACCATCACCGCCTGATGAAGCGCTTCCACAAGGACGGTGACGAAAAGCGCTCCCTGGTCATCATCCCGCCCGAGCATTACGAAGACTGGCTCGGCTGCCGCAACCCCGAACACGCGCGCGCCTTCCTCAACCACTACCCGGTGAGCCGCATGCGCGCCTGGGAAGAGCCGCTGGCGCCGCGGCAGAAAGTGGATACTTCCCAGTTGGATCTGTGGGCTTAGTCAGCCTTCCAGTCGCCGGACTTGCCGCCGGCCTTCTCCACCACGCGGATATTGTTCATGACCATGCCGCGGTCGACAGCCTTGCACATGTCGTAAATGGTCAGCAGGCCGACTTGCACGGCTGTCAATGCTTCCATTTCGACACCGGTCTTGCCATAGGTTTCGACCTGAGCGCGGCAGTGGATGGTGGACGAGGCTTCGTCGGACTCGAAATCCACTGTCACGCGGGTCAGCGCCAGCGGGTGGCAGAGGGGTATCAGGTCGCTGGTGCGCTTGGCGGCCATGATGCCGGCCAGGCGCGCAATGCCCAGTACGTCCCCCTTCTTGGCGCTTCCCGTTAGAATGATGGCCAGCGTTGCAGCTTGCATGCGAATGCTGCCTGCGGCGACGGCGACGCGGTGGGTTTCCGCCTTGGCGCCGACATCGACCATGTGGGCTTGTCCGGAGGCGTCGAAATGGGTAAGTTCTGGATTCTTGTTGGTCATCGTGTCACTCTGATTGAACGGGTATGATAGCACTGTGAATGCACATCGTTTTCCCCGCCGCCTGCTGGCGGCCCTGCTGTCGTCGCTGCTGATTACGGCGCCGAATGGGCAGGCGCAGTCTGCAACGACTACCCCCAACCTGCCCACCCTAGGCGACGCGTCGCGCGAGGATCTGTCGCCCGTGATGGAACAGCGCCTGGGCGAAGAAATCATGAACGACATCCGGCGTGACCGCGATTATCTCGACGATCCGCCCATCATCGAATACCTGAACAACCTGGGGCAGACGCTGGTCGCGGCGCGTCCCGGCGCGCGCGGCGATGCCAACTACAGCTACTTCTTCTTCGTGGTGCGCGATCCGATGCTGAACGCGTTCGCGCTGCCAGGCGGGAATATCGGCGTGCACTCGTCGCTGCTGCTGGCGGCGCAGACCGAATCCGAACTGGCGTCAGTGCTGTCGCACGAAATCGGCCACGTGGCGCAGCGCCACATTGCGCGCCAGATCGGCGCACAGAAAACCGATGCGCTGATTCCGCTGGCGGCGATGATTCTCGCCGCGCTGGCATCGAAGGCCAGCAGTGACGCGGCGATCGGCGTGTTCATGGGCGGGCAGGGCCTGGCCATCCAGCGCCAGCTGAATTTCAGCCGCGATGCGGAACGCGAAGCGGACCGTGTGGGCTTCCAGATCATGGGCGAAGCGGGCTATGACGTGAGTGGCATGGTGGGCTTCTTCCAGCGCCTGCAGCAGACCACGCGCAACTACAGTGACATCGTGCCGGCGTGGCTACAGACCCACCCGCTGACCACGGAGCGTATCGCCGATATCCAGGCACGCATCCGCGAAACGCCTTTCCGTCCGCGCGTGGATGGCACGGACTTCTTCCTGGTGCGCTCGCGCGCCCGCGTGCTGCAGGATGAGAGCGAAAAAGGCCTGGCCGAATCAAAGGCATTCTTCCAGACGCAGACGGAAGCGCCGGGCCGCCAGCAAGTCGCGGCCGGCCAGTACGGCCTGTCGATGGTCGCAATGCGCCAGCACGATTACGCGGGCGCCCAGCAATGGTTGGACAAGGCGCGCGCCACCCTCGACAAGGCGCCCACCGCCGGGGCTTTCAGTTCTCCCATGCCGCGCGGCCAGACCGATACCGAACTGGCCTTCCTGTCGTTGGAAATCAAGCTGGCGCAGGAAGACAATCCGAAAGTGATTGCGGCGGCGGTCAAGGAGGCGGAGGCGGCGCATGCGCGCTATCCGCTGTCGCGCGGCCTGGCCTGGCAGTATGCGGACGCGATGATTAAAGGCGGCAAGTCGGACGAGGCGGCACTATTCCTGCGCGATCAGCTGCAGATGTACCGCAGCGAGCCGGAGCTGTATGACTTCCTGGCGCAGGCGTATTCGAAGCAGGGTAAGATCGCGCTGCAGCACATTGCGCTGGCCGAGTCCTATGTGCTGCAAGGCGGCACCATGGCGGCACTGGATCAGCTCGGTCTGGCGCGCAAGGCGCCTGATGCGACCTACTACGACCAGTCGGTGATCGATGGCCGCGAGCGCGAACTGCAGGCCAAGCGCCGCGAGATGCTGGGCGATAAGAAGAAGGACAAGGATAAGGATTAAAGCCGGCGGCGGTTCATGGCGGATCGATGATCCGCCCTACATCAAACATCGCGTATTTCATCGAAGATGCGTAGGGCGGATCATCGATCCGCCGTTCAAGCGTAGCGCTTACGCCGGCGTCGGCACGCGGCGGAAGCCCAGTTGCTCCACATCCGTGCGCGCAATCGGCGAAACAGGCACTGCGCGGCCGCCCGTGCGTAGCACCAGTTCACCGTCCGCATGCTCCAGCCAGTCGAGCAGCGCTTCATCACTGGCGGGCGTTCCGTCCAGTTCCAGCAACGGCAGCACTTGCGCGAAATCGCGATCGTCCAGTTGGGCGACGGTTTCGCCTGAGCGCAAAATCAGTTCGCCCGTTTCGGTCAGCCATGCCTGATCCGGCACGCCGAGTGGCGCACCCGTATGCAGCACGAAGCCCTGCACAGGATCGGTGCGGGCAATAAAGGGCGTCGCTTCCAGATTTAGATAAACGCGCTGCGGACCGTTCTGGAAATACCAGCACCCGCGCTCGTCCTTCAGGTAATTACGGACGATGAAGCCCACCAGCGCTGGATTGTTCAGCTTATCGCCCGGTTGATTGAAATGCTGGGCGCGCTCATCGCGCATGCGCCAGTTGCCGCGCGCATCCAGCGCCAGCCAGCCGTAGCAGTGCGGCACATTGGGCCATTTCGCGATTGCCTGTTTGACGATTTCATCCATGCATCAAGCCTCGCACAAGGCGCCGTTTTTTGGCGCAGGCACCGAGCGATTCCCTTCCAGGAAATGCAGCATGCGCAAGGGCAGCCAGCTCAGGCTGCCCGGCAGACTGCCGGTGGCGAAGCCCACATGGCCGCCTTCTTCCGGATAGTCCAACACCACCTGCGGCGACGCGGTGCTTGGCAAATGCACACCAGGAAAGAAGGGATCGTTCTTCGCATTCAGCACCAGGGTCGGCACGGTGATGTCGTCCAGCACATGCTTGGCGCTGGCGCGGTCCCAGTAATCGTCGGCATCGCGGAAACCGTGCAGCGGCGCCGTCACGATATTGTCGAAAGTGTGCAGGTCGGTGGCCGCCATCATCGCATCGAGATCGAACAGGTCGGGGAACTGCTTCAACTTGGCCACGCACTTCGGCTTCATGGTCTGCAGGAACATGCGGCTGTACAGGCGATTGAAGCCGCGCGACAAGGCATTGCCACCTTTCGCCAGATCCATGGGCGCCGATACCGCGCATGCAGCATCCACAAATTCGGCCTGATGCTGCGACTCGCCCAGCCAGCGCAGCAGGGCATTGCCGCCCAGCGAGACGCCGCAAGCATAGAATTTGCCGCTGGTGCGTGGGCGCAGGCGGCGGACGATCCAGTCCAGTTCAACGATATCGCCGGAGTGATAGAAGCGCGGCGCCAGATTGCTTTCGCCGGAGCAGCCGCGGAAATGCGGCACGGCGCCCGACCAGCCGCGCTGCGCGAGCTCTGCCATCAAGGCGCGCGAGTAGTGGCTATCGGACGAACCTTCGAGGCCGTGGAACAGCACCACGAAGGGTTTATCCGCCTGGCCATCGACAAAATCGACGTCGATGAAATCCGCGTCCGGAGTGGTCCAGCGTTCGCGGCGGAAGCGCACAGCCGGCTTGGCCATGCAGGTGGCAGGATAAATGGTTTGCAAATGGCCGCTAGGCAGCCAGAAAGGAGCGATGTAGTTCATGATGCGTCTTTGGCGGACCTTATGAGTCCACTCTGCGTCGTGGGCGGACCATTGATCCGCCGTTTATCTAGTGCAGAATCGGGGCGCGCGTATCAAGTGGCACGGGACCCGGCGCTACAGACACATGATGCAACACAATACGCCAACCCTTCGGTGTCTTAACGTACACATTGGTCGCAACAAGGTGTGCTGGCTCGCCACTTTTTGCCGTAACGCCTTCTATGACAGTATGCACCGAACTCATCAGGTTGTGCGTTTCGTGCAGCTGGGAGGGGGTAATATGCAAGCCACCGTGCTCTAAAAGCAACTGCCACGACTCGCGGATTTGCGCGTGGCCAATCAGGCGCGGTCCGCCGGGGTGAATGCAGACGATTTCTTCATCGTCTGCCCACAGCGCCATCAGGGCATCGAGATCCGCCCGGTTCAACGCGTCATAGAAAGCTGCTTCAACTTCTTTGGCGCTGCCGATCTGGTGCTTGCGAACCATGGGGGCTCCGGGCGTTTTCGGGAAGATTAGTGATGGCCGGCTTCGGTGCCCGGCTTCAGGCGATACGCGGTGCCGCAGTAGGGGCATTTGGCTTCGCCGTGCTTGAAGTCGAGGAATACGCGTGGGTGCGAGGACCACAGTGGCATGGCCGGATTCGGGCAGTATGCCGGCAGATCTTTGCCATCAAGTTCGACTGGGGCTGGGGCGTTGCTCATCTTCTAATGCTCCGGGGTATTAAAAAGCACGATTTTAATCCATTCGCGCAATGAGAAGAATTCGCCGTTAAAATGACGCCTTCCATTGATAGCGCCGCCAGCGAAGGATTTCATTGTGTGGCTATTAGACCACATGACTTTTCCTGCCGCCGAGCCTGATATTGCTGCACACGACCCAGCGTTGTGGCGCGAGGGCGTGCGCAAAGGCTTGCCGACCTTGTTCGGCATTCTGGCGTGGGGACTGGTGGTCGGCGTGGCGATGGTCAAATCCGGCCTGACCGTGCCGCAAGCGCTGGGAATGACTTTATTTGTCTACGCCGGTTCCGCCCAGTTGGCCTCGCTGCCGCTGATCGCGGCGGGCGCGCCGATCTGGGTGATCTTCCTGACCGCGCTGGTGGTCAATCTCCGCTTCGTTATTTTTGCCGCGATCCTGGCGCCACATTTTGCGAAACTGCCGCTGAAGCAGCGCTTTTTCCTTGGTTATGCGGCCGGGGACATGACGGTGGCGCTGTATTTGCAGAAATTCCCGACTGACAAGCCGGAGCCGGGCAAGGTGTCCTACCTCAAAGGTTTGCTGTATCCAAACTGGGCGGCCTGGCAAGTGGGCTCGATTGCCGGCGTGCTGCTGGGCAGTACGGTACCGGCGGAGTGGGGACTCGGCTTTGCGGGAACGCTGGCGATTATCGGCATCACGGTGCCGATGGTGACGACCAGCCCGGCGCTGTGCGGGGTGCTGGTGTCCGGCGCTGTGGCCGTGGCGGCGGCCGGTATGCCGTACAAGCTGGGCCTGCTGATGGCCGTGCTGGTTGGCATGGCGGTGGCAATGGGCGTGGAAAGTCTTCAGGAAAAGAAGATGGTGAAGCATGTCTGACCTGGAGGTTTGGCTGACCATCATTGCGCTCGGCTGCGCGACCGCCGCCACGCGCAGTTCATTCTGGCTGGTGGGCCAGCGCATTTCCATCCCGACCCGCGTGCAGGGCATGCTGCGCTACGCGCCGTCCTGCGCCTTGGCCGCCATCATCGGCCCCGACTTGCTGCTCGATCCGGCGGGCGTGGTTTCGGTTGGCATTCACAACTACAAGCTGTTCGCGGGCATCGCCGCCGGCGCCTACTACCTCATTCGCAAGAGCATGCTCGAAACCATCATCTTCGGCATGCTCGCCTACACCGCTCTGCGGCTCCTGCTCGCCTAAATGCGGGGTCGGGTCTGTCTGCATGTCCCAAGGACAGACCTGGACCCCGAATTTGGTGGTTGACGAGGTGATAACAAACGGTCGAAACGTGCTGGCATTCAGGTAAAATAGCGGTCTTTCCAACTTATTGTCCCTTTGAGTAGCCATGCTGAAATTTAACCGCCTGGAAGACCTGGCCGCGCAGAATGCGCTGCAGGGCAAGCGTGTATTTATTCGTGCCGATCTGAACGTGCCGCAGGACGATGCGGGCAATATCACCGAAGATACGCGCATTCGCGCTTCCGTGCCGGGTATTCAGATGGCGCTGAAGGGTGGCGCTGCAGTGATGGTGACATCCCACCTGGGCCGTCCGACTGAAGGCGAGTTCAAGCCGGAAGACAGCCTGGCGCCGATCGCCAAGCGCCTGTCCGAGCTGCTGGGCCAGCCGGTTGAGCTGAAACAGGACTGGACCGGCGGTGTGGAAGTGAAGCCAGGTCAGGTCGTGCTGCTGGAAAACTGCCGCGTCAACAAGGGCGAAAAGAAGAATTCCGATGAGCTGGCCCAGAACATGGCCAAGCTGTGCGACGTCTACGTGAACGATGCTTTCGGCACCGCGCATCGCGCCGAAGCCACTACCCACGGCATCGCCAAGTACGCACCGGTCGCCGCGGCCGGCCCGCTGCTGGCTGCTGAGCTGGACGCGCTGGGCAAGGCCCTGGGCGCGCCGGCCCGTCCGTTGCTGGCCATCGTGGCCGGCTCGAAAGTGTCGACCAAGCTGTCCATTCTGAAATCCCTGGCCGACAAGGTCGATAACCTGATCGTCGGCGGCGGCATCGCCAACACCTTCATGCTGGCTGCCGGCCTGAAGATCGGCAAATCGCTGGCCGAGGCCGACCTGGTGGCGGAAGCGAAAGCCATCATCGACATCATGGCCGCCCGCGGCGCGCAAGTGCCGATTCCTGAAGACGTGGTCTGCGCCAAGGAATTCTCCCCAACCGCGGCCGCCACCGTGAAAGCCGTGGCCGACGTCGCCGACGACGACATGATCCTGGACATCGGTCCGAAAACCTCCGCCAAGCTGGCAGAGCAGATCAAGGCCGCCGGCACCATCGTGTGGAACGGCCCGGTAGGCGTGTTCGAATTCGACCAGTTCGGCGAAGGCACCAAGACCCTGGCCATGGCAATCGCCAACTCCAAGGCCTTCTCCATCGCCGGCGGCGGCGACACCCTGGCCGCCATCGCAAAATACGCAATCACCGACAAGATTGGCTATATCTCCACCGGCGGCGGCGCCTTCCTTGAGTTCCTGGAAGGTAAAACCCTGCCGGCAGTGGAAATCCTGGCGCAACGCGCCCAGCAGTAAAGGCAAAAGGCGCTCGCAAAGCGCCTTTTTTACTCTCACCGCACATATCGAGGAACTCTCTAATGTCTCGTGGCACCAAGATCGTCTCAACCATCGGCCCTGCATCCACTGACCTGAACGTCCTGATCCGCATGATCAAGGCCGGCACCGACGTCGTGCGTCTGAATTTCTCGCACGGCAAGGCGCAAGACCACATCGACCGCGCCAAACTGGTGCGCCAGGCCGCTGCTGAATGCGGTAAGGAAGTGGCGATCATGGCCGATATGCAGGGTCCGAAGATCCGCATCGGTAAATTCGAGAACAACAAGATCGAGCTGGCCAACGGCGACAAATTCATCCTCGATGCGAAGTGGGGCGAGAACGGCGAGCTGGGCAACCAGGAGCGCGTGGGCCTGGACTACAAGGCACTGCCGAACGACCTGAAGCCGAACGATGTGCTGCTGCTGAACGACGGCCTGATCGTGCTGACCGTGGACAAGATCGTTGCCCACGAAATCTACACCACCGTAAAAATCGGCGGCGAGCTGTCCAACAACAAGGGCATCAACCGCCAGGGCGGCGGCCTGACCGCGCCGGCCCTGACCGCCAAGGACATGGAAGACATCAAGACCGCGATGTCCTTCCAGGCTGATTATCTGGCCATCTCCTTCCCGAAGAACGCCACCGATATGGAAATGGCACGCCAGCTGGCCAACATCGCCGGCGAGCCTTTCGGCTTCAAGCCGATGATGATCGCCAAGATCGAGCGCGCTGAGGCGATCCCTGCGCTGCAGGAAATCCTGAACGCCTCCGACGGCATCATGGTGGCGCGTGGCGACCTGGCGGTGGAAGTGGGCAATGCCGCTGTGCCTGCGCTGCAGAAGCGTATGATCAAGATGGCGCGCGAATCGAACAAGATCGCCATCACCGCGACCCAGATGATGGAGTCGATGATCTTCAACGCCGTGCCGACCCGCGCCGAAGTATCCGACGTGGCCAACGCCGTGCTGGACGGCACTGACGCCGTGATGACTTCCGCCGAAACCGCCTCCGGCAAGTACCCGGTCGAGACTGTCGAAATGATGGCCGCGATCTGCGTGGAAGCCGAGCAATCCGAATACAACAAGCTGGACGCTGATTTCCTGAACGTGCGCTTCACCCGCATCGACCAGTCGATCGCCTACGGCGCCCTGTTCACTGCGCACCACCTGCGCGTGAAAGCCATCGTGGCCCTCACCGAATCCGGTTCCACTGCCTTGTGGATGAGCCGCCACAGTATCGACACTCCGATCGTTGCGTTGACGCCGAGCGTCACCACGCAGCGCAAGGCCACCCTGTACCGCAATGTACGCTCCTTCCAGCTGATGCAGGACGCACCGACCGACGTCGTGCTGCGCGCCGCGGAAGACCTGCTCGTGCAACAGGGCATTGCCAAAAAGGGGGATATGATTGTGGTTACCTGGGGTGCGCCGATGGGCAAAGTCGGCGGTACGAATGCGTTGCGCATCGTCAAGGTCGGCGAATTCACGCACCGCGCAGAACAGCGCTAAACGACAGATTTCTTTATTGATTGGAGTACCACCATGTCTCTCGTATCCATGCGTCAACTGCTGGACCACGCCGCTGAACACGGCTATGGCATCCCGGCATTCAACGTCAACAACCTGGAACAGGTGCAGGCCATCATGGCCGCCGCCGACGCGCTGAACAGCCCGGTGATCATGCAGGCGTCCGCCGGCGCCCGCAAATACGCCGGCGAAGCCTTCCTGCGCCACCTGATCGATGCAGCCGTGGAAGCTTACCCGCACATCCCAGTGGTGATGCACCAGGACCACGGCCAGTCCCCGGCCGTCTGCATGGCTGCCATCCGCTCCGGCTTCACCTCGGTGATGATGGACGGCTCCCTGCAGGCTGACGGCAAGTCTGTCGCTTCCTACGAATACAACGTGGACGTGTCCAAGGAAGTGGTGAAGTTCGCCCACTCCATCGGCGTGACCGTGGAAGCGGAACTGGGCGTGCTGGGTTCCCTGGAAACCATGAAGGGCGACAAGGAAGACGGTCACGGCGCGGAAGGCACCATGACCCGCGAGCAGCTGCTGACCGACGTGGCGCAAGCCGCCGACTTCGTGCAGAAGACCCAGTGCGACGCGCTGGCGATCGCCATCGGCACCTCGCACGGCGCGTACAAGTTCACCCGCAAGCCAACCGGCGACATCCTGGCGATCGACCGCATCAAGGAAATCCACGCCCGCATTCCTAACACCCACCTGGTGATGCACGGTTCTTCGTCGGTGCCACAGGATCTGCTGGCCATCATCCGCGAATTCGGCGGTGACATGAAGGAAACCTACGGCGTGCCGGTGGAAGAGATCCAGGAAGGCATCCGTCACGGCGTGCGCAAGATCAATATCGACACCGATATCCGTCTGGCCATGACCGCTGCGATCCGCAAGTACCTGTTCGAGAACCCATCCAAGTTCGACCCGCGCGATTACCTGAAGCCAGCCCGTGCTGCCGCTGAAGAAATCGTGAAGGCGCGCCTGCAGGCATTCGGCTGCGAAGGCCAGGCCGGCAAGATCAAGCCGATCCCGATGGAGAAGATGGCAGAGCGCTACAAGGCCGGTGAACTGGCCCAGATCGTGAAGTAAAACCGGTAAGTGCTGATGGCAGCCACGATGTGGCAGCCATCCGGCCACTGCCGCGTCCAAGGTGGCTGGCACAACGTGCCTGCCACCAGGTTTCCCCCGGTTTTAAATTTTCAGAATTCCCCCGCTATGAACAGCCTTTACAAGTCCACTATCAAATCCCTGCCGCTGCTGGGCCACGGCAAAGTCCGCGACAACTACGCCGTTGGCACCGACAAGATCCTGATCGTCACCACCGACCGCCTGTCCGCCTTCGACGTCGTGATGAACGAGCCTATCCCCGGCAAGGGCATGGTCCTGAACCAGATGAGCGATTTCTGGTTCGAGAAACTGGGGCACATCGTGCCGAACCACCTGACCGGCGTTACGCCGGAATCCGTGGTGGCAGCCGATGAAGTGGACCAGGTCAAAGGCCGCGCCGTCGTAGCCAAGCGTCTGAAGCCGATCCTGGTGGAAGCCGTGGTGCGCGGCTACATCATCGGTTCCGGCTGGAAGGACTACCAGGCCACCGGTTCCATCTGCGGCATCAAGCTGCCGGAAGGCCTGCAGCAAGCCGACAAGCTGCCGCAGCCGATCTTCACCCCGGCCGCCAAAGCCGACCTGGGCGAGCATGATGAAAACATCAGCTTCGAAGACATGGAACAGCGCATCGGCGCCGAACTGGCCGCCAAGATCCGCGACGTGGCGATCAAGCTGTACACCACCGCCGCCGATTACGCCGCCACCAAGGGCATCATCATCGCCGACACCAAATTCGAGTTCGGCCTGGATGACAACGGCGTGCTGCACCTGATGGATGAAGTGCTGACTGCCGACTCCTCGCGTTTCTGGCCAGCCGACTCCTACCGTCCAGGCATCTCGCCACCGTCCTACGACAAGCAATTCGTGCGCGACTACCTGGAAACGCTGAAGGACTGGAACAAGTCCCCGCCAGCACCAGCGCTGCCGGCTGACGTGATCGACAAAACCCAGGCCAAGTATTTCGAAGCCATCGAGCGCCTGACCGGCGAGAAGCTGAAGGTATAAGCATGGCAGACCAGAACAAGCCGCTGGTCGGCGTGATCATGGGCTCGTCCTCGGACTGGGACGTGATGCAGAATGCCGTGGCCATCCTCAAGCAGTTTGGCGTGCCTTACGAGGCCCAGGTGATTTCCGCGCACCGCATGCCGGACGAGATGTACGCATACGCCAAGAGCGCGCGTGAGCGTGGCCTGCGCGCCATCATCGCCGGCGCTGGCGGCGCTGCCCACCTGCCTGGCATGGTCGCTGCCATGACCATCGTGCCGGTGCTGGGCGTGCCTGTGCCGTCGAAGTACCTGCGTGGCGAAGATTCGCTGCTGTCCATCGTGCAGATGCCGAAGGGCGTGCCGGTATCCACCTTCGCCATTGGTGAAGCGGGCGCCGCCAACGCGGCCCTGACTGCCGTTGCCATCATCGCCACCACCGACGATGCGCTGGCTGCCAAGCTGTCCGATTTCCGCGCCCAGCAAACCGCCGCCGCACAGGCCATGAAACTGCCGTCTGAATAATGAGTAATGCAACCAACCCACCAGCGTGGCTGGGTGTGATGGGCGGCGGCCAGCTTGGCCGCATGTTCGCCCACGCCGCGCAAAGCATGGGCTACAGCGTGGCCGTGCTGGAACCATCCGATGATTGCCCGGCGGGCCAGGCGGCCAATCGCCTGATCAACGCCGGCTACAGCGACGCTGCCGGCCTCGATGCGTTGGCCGCGCAATGCGTGGCGGTCACCACCGAGTTCGAGAACGTGCCGGCCGACAGCTTGTCGCGTCTGGCGCAATCGGTCTTCGTTGCGCCGAATGCGCACGGCGTGTCCGTGGCGCAGGACCGCGTGGCGGAAAAATCCTTCTTCGTTTCCTGTGCGCCGAAATCCGGCGTGATGCCTGCACCGCATAAAGTAATCGCTTCGCAAGCCGACATCGACGCCATCGCCGATGATCTGCTGCCGGGCATCCTGAAAACGGTGCGCATGGGTTACGACGGCAAGGGCCAGGTGCGCGTGAAGTCGCGTGAAGATGTGCGCGCCGCCTTCGAATCCATGGGCGAGGTCACCTGCCTGCTGGAGAAGATGCTGCCGCTGGCGTATGAAGTGTCCGTGCTGACCGCGCGTGGCGCCGATGGCCAGTCGGTTGTGTATCCGATCGCCGAAAACGTGCACCGCGACGGCATCCTGTTCACCACCACGGTGCCGGGACCGAATGTGTCCGCCGAATGCGCCCGCAAGGCGCAGGATGCGGCACAGGCCATCGTGGCGGAGCTGGGTTATGTGGGTGTGCTGTGCATCGAGTTCTTCGTGCTGGCGGATGGTTCGCTGGTCGTGAACGAGATGGCGCCGCGTCCGCACAACAGCGGCCATTACACCATCGATGCCTGCGTCACCAGCCAGTTCGCGCAGCAAGTCCGCGCGATGGCCAGGCTGCCGCTGGGCGATGTGCGCCAGCACTCGCCGGCCGTGATGCTGAACATCCTCGGCGATATCTGGTTTGACGGCGATTTGCAGCGTGAACCGGCGTGGGACAAGGTGCTGGCACTGCCGGGCGCCAATCTGCACCTGTACGGCAAGGAAGATCCGCGCCGTGCACGCAAGATGGGCCACCTGACCTTCGTCGCGCCGACGCTGGCGGAAGCGCAGCAGCATTTGAACGCCGCCTGCGCCATCCTGGGTATCGCGCCATGACCGAGCAGTTCCACGCCGTTGCCGCGGCAGCCGATGCGCTGGCGGCCGGCGAGCTGGTCGCGTTCCCCACCGAGACCGTGTATGGCCTCGGTGCGGACGCTGAAAATCCGGCCGCGGTGGCAAAGATCTACGCCGCCAAAGGCCGCCCGCAAGACCATCCGGTGATCGTGCACGTCGCTCCCGGCGCCGATCTCGATTACTGGGTAACCGATGTCCCTGACGCAGCGCGCCAGCTGGTCAAGGCGTTCTGGCCCGGTCCGCTGACGCTGATCCTGAAGCGCAACGCGCATATTCCCGATGCGGTATCCGGCGGGCAGGACACCGTTGGCATCCGCTGCCCATCGCATCCGGTGGCAATTGAACTGCTGTCCGCGTTCAAGAACGGCAAGGGCGGCGTCGCTGCACCATCGGCCAATAAATTTGGCAACGTCAGCCCGACCACCGCGCAGCACGTGCGCGATGAATTCGCCGGAGAAGTCGGCGCGGGCAACGTGATCGCTGCGGTGCTCGATGGCGGCAACAGCCAGGTCGGCATCGAATCGACCATCCTCGATCTCTCGCGTATGGCCACGCATGGCCCGGTACTCTTGCGTCCAGGTCACATCTCCGCCGAGGAGATCGCGCAAGTGATCGGACAACTGCCGCAGGCACCCGACCAGGCCGCGCCGCGCGCATCCGGTACGCTGGAATCGCATTACGCACCGAAAGCGCCGGTGGCGCTGTTGCCAACCCGCGACATCCCGGACACCGTTTCCGCGCTCGCCGCCCGTGGCCGCAGGGTGGCGCTGATTCACTACACGCCAATCGCAGCCAGGGCGCCATATGTTGCGCTCCCCGATGAGCCAAAGGGGTATGCTTATGGTGTGTATGCCGCGCTGCGTGCGATGGACCAGGAGCAGGTCGATCTGATCCTCGTTGAAGCACCGCCGCAGGATGCCGCATGGGCTGGCGTGAACGATCGCCTGCGCCGTGCCGCCTTCGGTTCCGCCGGCATTATCGAGCGTTTCCTGACGCCGTAACCGCCGGGGAGATCAGCCTCCTGCGCGTTGCGCATGGAGGCTGTGATGTTCTCTTTACGACTTCTCGCAGCAACGCTGGCGGCTGTCCTGGCCGCAGCCCCGGTTTTTGCCGACCCTCCAGAACCAAGCCTGTTGCCCCTGAGTGCCGCGCCGCCCGTTTCTGCGGCAGGTGTTGCCACGGCCACCGGCGGCGCATCGGCGGCGCGTTCCGCCATGACGGTGCAGCCTTCGCAACGCGGCAAAATCCTGTCCGGCCCTACGATGCAGAAAATCAGCGTGGGTCCGATCAGCATGAAGCACATCGAACCTTCGACGCTGAACGAGTTGCTCACGCGCGCATCGGACGCGCTGCGCGAAGCGGTGGGCGAGCCGCACTGCACCATCACCACGTATTCGGTGCGCTACAACACCGTGGGCGGCCATGGCGAGCCGACCGACGCCAGCGCCGCCATCATCACGCCCACCGGCAAGGAGGCGATGTGCAAAGGCGATCGTCCCATCCTGCTGTACGCGCACGGCACGTCGATCGCCAAGGACCACAATATGGCCCGCCTGCGCGGCGAGGCGCAACTGGTGGCGGCTTTGTTCGCATCGCAGGGCTATATCGTCGTGGCGCCCAATTACGCGGGGTATGACGGTTCCTCGCTGCCTTACCATCCGTATCTGAACGCGGAGCAGCAATCGGCGGATATGGTCGATGCCTTGCGCGCTGCGCACATCGCGCTGGCGCGCCTGAAGCAGGGCTACTCGCAGCAGCTGTTCGTCGCGGGCTATTCCCAGGGCGGCTTCGTGGCGCTGGCCACGCAGCGCGCCATCCAGCAGCAGTACAGCAATGAATTCACTGTGACGGCGGCAGCAGGTCTGTCCGGGCCGTATGCGCTGGCGCAGTTCTCGGATAACGTTTTCAGCGGCAAACCGAATGCGGGCATCACGGTCTATCTGCCGCTGATCGCGACCTCGGCGCAGAAGGCGGGAGCTGCCATCTACGGCACGCCGGGCGACTTCTATGAAAGCCAGTACGCAGCGGGCATCGAAACACTGCTGCCCGGCAGCATGTCGCGCACCGATCTGTTCAAGCGCGGCAAGCTGCCGACGCGCGGCTTGTTTGCGCCGGACTCGCAGCCTCAGTCGGCCGGCGCCAGTGCCTTCTTCGCCGATCCGCACCTGGTGCGCAGCAGCTACCGCGACGCCTATCTGCAGGACATGGCCAGCTTCCCCTGCAATGGCGATCCGGGCGCGGGCTGCACCTCGCATAACAATCTGCGCAAATGGATGCTGAAGAACGACCTGCGCAGCTATACGCCGCAAAGCCCGCTGCTGCTGTGCGGCGGCGCCGGCGACCAGGCCGTGCCGTTCGCAAATGCCACGGCGACCGCAAGCTATTTCGAAGCGCACGGCAGCAAGCCGGTGCTGCTCGATCTGGAAGCGCATGCCCAGCAGGACCAGTTCACACCGCTGCGTCTTTCGTTCGCGCATGTACTTGAAACGGCGCGCGCCAGCGCCATCAAGGACGGCAAAAATCCCGATGAAGCCGTCGGCGAACGCTATCACTCCCGCTATGCAGCGCCTTTCTGCTTGCTAGCCGCTCGCCAGTTCTTCAACGCCTCGCTGCGCTGATCATGCAACGCGGCAGTGTAAATACTGCCGTTTCTACAAAATTTCCCTTGTATAAGTCTCATTGGTGCTGGCATATTATTTGGACTGCGAATAGCACAAGCGTTCGCATGCATAAGAATATTTACCCCCAGGAGACAAAATGCGTCATACGAAATTCGCGTTGGCCGCAGTTGCAGCGGCTGCGGCAGCAGTAATTGCAGGTTGTGGTGGTGGCAGCGGCCCACGTGCCGGCGATCAAACCCCTAAAGTCAAATATTCCGCACAGATTGTCTTTGGCGACAGCCTGTCCGACATTGGTACTTACGCCGTGGGTACCGTCAAAGCCCTGGGCGGCGGCAAGTTCACCATCAATGGCAACAATACCTCGGTCAACGAAGCGCTGACCGGCCTCACCTGGACCGAGCTGCTGGCGAATCAGGTCGGCCTGGGCACTCAGTGCCCATACATGACCGGCCTGGAAGGCGATGCCACCAAAGGCTTCAACGTGCCTGTGGCCACCAACACCAGCTGCAATAACTATGCACAGGGCGGCGCCCGTGTGACCAACCCGGTTGGTCCGGGCAACAAGGCTACCGGCAGCGCGCTGGGCGCACTGACCGTGCCTGTCGCCAAGCAAATCTCGAATCACCTGGCCAAGGTCGGCGGCAAGTTCAAAGGGGACGAGCTGGTGCTGGTCATGGCCGGCGGTAACGACATTCTGGAAGGCCTGGACGAGCTGAGCAAGAACGCCACCGCCGCCGGTACCGCGGCGGGCGCACAGACCTTTGCTACCAGCCTGGTCGGCCAGCTGGCTGCCGGCGCACCGAATCCGCAAACCGCAGCACAATCGATCGGCCTGGCCGTCGCTTCCGAGGCTGCACGTCCTGGCCACACCGACACCAGCGTGGTGCAGGCTGCCGTGACTGCTGCCGTGATGGCAGGAAATACCTCCGCCGCTTCCCCTGCCGTGTACGGTCCGATGGTTGCCAAGGCACAGGCCGACGCGACTGCCGCCGGCACCAAGGCCGGCGCCGACTACGCCGCAGCGCACGGCCCGGATCTGGTGGCGGCACTGGGCCAGGCCGGTGCCGAACTGGTGGCACTGGTGAAGAACCAGCTGCTGGCCAATGGCGCCAAGTTCGTGGTCGTCAACAATATGCCTGACGTGGCCAGCACGCCAAGCGGCCTGGCGCAGGATGCCAATACCCGCACCCTGATCGGCGCCATGGTCAAAGCTTTCAACGACCAGCTGACCAACGGCCTGGCCACTGAAGCCAATGTGCAACTGGTGGACGTGTACTTCGTCAGCCACGACCAGGCGACCAACCCTGCGCCATACGGCCTGACCAATGTGAAGGACACCGCCTGCGACCTGGCTTCGCCGAAGAACCCGCTGGCCAGCTCGCTGACCTGCAACGGCGGCAACCTGAAGGCCGGCGACGTGAGCCACTACTCCTATGCGGACTCGGTGCACCCGACCCCGTTCAACCACAAGCTGCTGGCACGCTATGTGTCTGAAAAGATGGCCCTCAAGGGCTGGATGTAATCAGCCCAAGACCACAGGAGACACTATGAAAATTCGTATGCAACACGTAGCCAAGCTGGCGGCCCTGGCCGCCGCAATGGGCCTGTCGATGGGCGCGCAAGCGCAGTCGAAGGGCGAGTACATGGTCAAGGTCGGTGTCAACCGCCTGATGCCGCAAGTGGAAAGCGGCGAGTTCACCGCGCCGACCCTGCCGGGCTCGAAGACCGATGTCAGTGCCGACACCAAGCCGCTGGTCACCGGCGCCTACATGATCACCGATAACATCAGCACCGAGCTGCTGCTGGGTGCACCGCTCAAGCATGATTTGAGCGGCGACGGCATGATCAAGGGCGTTGGCAAGCTGGGCACCGCGGAAGCGCTGCCACCGACCCTGATGTTCCAGTACCGCTTCATGGAGCCGAACGCGAAGTTCCGTCCTTACGTCGGCCTGGGCATCACCTACGCTTACTTCCGCAAGGAAACTGGCTCCGCCACGCTGACCGCCTTCATCGATCCGGGCGCAGGCAAGCCGGTGACCTTCGAGATGGATTCCAAGTGGGCCGGTAACGCGCAGATCGGTGGCACTTACCGCATCAATGAGCACTGGTTCGGCGACGTTTCCGTAATCAAGACCAAGCTGAAGACCACCGCGCACTTCAGCACCGGCCAGAGCATCACTGCCAAGCTCGACCCGATCGCAGTCACCCTGGCAATCGGCTACAAGTTCTGATTTAAGACCAAGAGCGTAACTCTAGTGGCAGGCACATCGTGCCTGCCACTTGCTTTTGGGCCGGGGGTTTTGATTACTGGAAGGCCTGGATGCCGGTCTGGGCACGGCCCAGGATCAGGGCGTGGATATCGTGGGTACCTTCGTAGGTATTGACCACTTCCAGGTTCACCATGTGGCGGATGATGCCGAACTCGTCCGAAATACCGTTACCACCCAGCATGTCGCGCGCCACGCGGGCGATGTCCAGCGACTTGCCGCAGGAATTGCGCTTCATCATCGAGGTGATTTCGACCGCAGCCGTGCCTTCGTCCTTCATGCGGCCCAGGCGCAAGCAGCCTTGCAGGCCCAGGGTGATTTCGGTCTGCATATCGGCCAGCTTCTTCTGCACCAGCTGGTTGGCGGCCAGTGGACGGCCGAATTGCTTGCGGTCCAGGGTGTACTGGCGGGCGGTGTGCCAGCAGGCTTCCGCAGCGCCCAGCGCGCCCCAGGCGATGCCGTAGCGTGCCGAGTTCAGGCAGGTGAACGGACCTTTCAGGCCGCGCACGTCCGGGAAGGCGTTTTCTTCCGGGCAGAACACTTCATCCATCACGATTTCGCCGGTGATGGAAGCACGCAGACCGAACTTGCCGTGAATTGCCGGCGCGGACAGGCCTTTCATGCCTTTTTCCAGGATGAAGCCGCGAATCGCGCCTTCGTCATCCTTGGCCCACACCACGAACACGTCGGCAACCGGGGAATTGGTGATCCACATCTTGGAGCCGGTCAGGGAATAGCCGCCCGCCACTTTCCGAGCGCGGGTCACCATGGAGCCCGGATCGGAACCGTGGTTCGGCTCGGTCAGACCGAAGCAGCCGATCCATTCGCCGGTGGCCAGCTTCGGCAGGAATTTCTGGCGCTGTTCTTCGGTACCGAATTCATAGATCGGCACCATCACGAGCGAGGATTGCACGGACATCATCGAGCGGTAGCCGGAGTCGACGCGCTCCACTTCGCGCGCGATCAGGCCGTAGGCCACGTAGCCCAGGCCTGGGCCGCCGTATTGTTCCGGAATCGTCGGGCCCAGCAGGCCCAGTTCGCCCATCTCCTTGAAGATCGACGTATCCATCCGCTCGTGGCGGAAGGCTTCCAGGATGCGCGGCGCCAGCTTGTCCTGGCAGTAGGCGGCGGCGGCGTCGCGCACCATGCGCTCTTCGTCCGTCAGCTGGCTGTTCAGCAGCAGCGGATCGTCCCAGTGGAAGGGGGCTTTCGTCTGGCTCATTGTCTCTCTCTATTGGTTGATAAAGTTTCTACTTCAGGGGCGCTCCAGCCCAACAAACTGCCCGCCGTGGAAGACCAGCGGCGCGCGCGGCGTCAATTCGCAATGCTCGACCTCGCCCACGAAAATCACGTGGTCGCCCTCCGGATAGCGGCTGCGGTTGTGGCATTCGAACCACGCGGTGCAACCCTTCAGGACAGGCTGGCCCGTGCGCGACAGCTCGAATTCCACATTGCCGAAAGGATCTTCGGTGCGGGTGGAAAACAGCTTCGCCAGATGGGCCTGGTCGGCGCTGAGCACATTGATCACATAGTGCGAATTGCCACTGAATATGGGCAGGCTGTTGGCTCCCGTACCCAGGCTCCACAGCACCAGCGGCGGCTCCAGGGAAACGGAATTGAATGAACTGGCTGTCAACCCGCGGAACCCGCCATCGGCCAAGCGTGTGGTGATCACGCAGACACCTGTGGCAAATTGCGACAGCGCCTGGCGAAATTGGGTACTGTCGAACTCGCGCAATTCGGCGCGGGGGGAGCTAGTATTCATGCTGAACCTGTTTAATTCGAAACAATTATCTCAAAAGCCGTCCAGTAAAACCTTGGCGAAAGCGACCTCGATTTTCAGTATGGCGGCAAACTGCAAGCATACAGGGTTGGTTTGGGATACAGTAGGGAAACTGACATGTCAGGGAGGTTTCTATGAGCGAAGTCGCAGTATTAGGCGGCGGCTGCTTCTGGTGTACCGAGGCGGTGTATCTGCAAGTACGCGGGATTGCCAAGGTGGAATCCGGCTATTCGGGCGGCGCTGCGCCGAATCCGAGCTACGAACAGGTATGCACGGGCGATACCGGCCATGCGGAGGTCGTGCGGCTGGAATACGACCCGGCCGTCATCAGTTATCGTGACATTCTGGAAATCTTCTTCACCATCCACGACCCGACCACCCTGAACCGCCAGGGCAACGATGTCGGCACCCAGTACCGCTCGGTGATTTACCACCAGTCGCCGGAGCAGGAAGCGACCGCGCGCCAGGTCATCGCGGAGATGGCCCATGTGTGGGATGCGCCCATCGTGACGGAACTGTCGGCCGCCCAGCCCTATTACAAGGCTGAGGACTATCACCAGAACTACTTCGCGCAGCACCCTTTGCAGGGTTACTGCGCTTTCGTAGTGGAGCCGAAGGTGGCCAAGTTCCGCAAGATGTATTCGAACAAGCTCAAGTAGGGCGGATCATCGATCCGCCGTTGTGCGCGCGCCGTGGACGGCGGATCGATGATCCGCCCTACGCGTAGATGTATTTGCGCGACCAGGGCAGGGCTTGCGACGCGCGCCCCGCCTTGCCGCACACGATCTGATACAGGCTGATCCAGTCCTGTTCGAAGGCGTAGCTGCAGCCGGCCAGGTAGACGTGCCAGATGCGGAAGCGCTTGTCGCCCGCCAGTTCGCGTACTTTTTCCTCGTTCTGCTCGAAATTCTCGGTCCAGATGCCGCAGGTCCTGGCGTAATGGCGGCGCAGGTTTTCCACGTCGAACGCTTCCAGCTGGCCTTGCTGCATCGCCTTCAGTACCTGGCCGATATGCGCCAGCTCGCCGTGCGGGAACACGTACTTCTCGATGAACTCGCCGCCGCCATAAGGCGTTTCGCCGTTGTCCGGATCGGTGGATGTGATGCCGTGATTCATGCATACGCCATCGTCGGCCAGCAGGCGGTTGATGATGCCGAAGTATTCCTGCAGGTGGCGAATGCCGACGTGCTCGAACATGCCCACGCTGGTGATGCGGTCGAAGGTGCCGGTCACATCGCGGTAATCCTGCAGGCTGATATCGATCAGGTGCTCCAGTCCTGCCGCGCGCACCCGTTCAGTCGCCAGCGCGTGCTGGTTCTCCGACAGCGTGATGCCCACACAGCGCGCGCCATACTGCTGCGCCGCGCGGATCACCAGGGCGCCCCAGCCGCAGCCGATGTCGAGCAAGGTCTGCCCCGGCTGAAGCTGAATTTTTTTCAAGATGTGATCGATCTTCTTGATTTGCGCGCTGGCCAGGTCCTCGTCGCCGTTTTCGAAATAGGCGCAGGAATAGACCATGTTCGGGTCCAGGAACTGCTGGTAGAACTCATTGGAGACGTCGTAGTGGTAGCGGATCGCTTCCGCGTCTTTCTTGCGGTCGTGATGGAAGGTGCGCACGATGCGCGACAGCTTGCCGCTTTCCTGCAGCGTGCTGCGCGCCAGCGCGTTGACCACTTTGATCATATCCGCTGCACGCCCTTTGACCTCGATCGCGCCTTCCACATACGCCGTACCCAGGTTGGAGAGCGAAGGCGAGAGCAGATAGCGCGCAGCCGAAGGATTCGGCACGCGGATCGTCACGCGCGGGGCCTCCTTGGAGAAATCGAAGCTGCGGCCATTCCACAGTTCGACCCGCAAGGGTATGGAGATCTGGGTAGCGACACTATCGACCCAGGCGTTGATGCGGTTCTGTACAAACATTGAGCCTCCATTGGTCATCGTTCCGCTGGAGGCCCGGTGGCTTTATGGCTGGATGCGTTCCCTGGTCCAGCTGCCGTCCGCCTGCAGCGTGTACACAATCCTGTCGTGGAAGCGCGAAGCGCGACCTTGCCAGAATTCCACACGGTCCGGCACCAGGCGGTAACCCCCCCAGTGCACCGGACGCTGCGGCTTGTCGCCGCTTGCCGCTTCCACCGCGGCGAATTGCGCCTCCATCTGCTCCCGGCTTCCAATCGGCTGGCTTTGCTGCGACGCGATGGCGCCCAGCTGGCTCTTCAAAGGACGGCTGTAGAAATACTTGTCGCTGTCCTCGGCCGATGTCTGTTCCACGCGGCCCTCGATGCGTACCTGCCGTTCCAGCTCGGGCCAGAAGAACAGGATGGCGGCATGCGGGTTTTCCGCGAGTTGCTGGCCTTTTTGGCTCTGATAGTTGGTGTACCAGGTGAAGCCGCGCTCGTCGTACTGCTTGATCAGCACGATGCGCGAACTGGGGCGCCCGTCCCTGCCCACGGTGGCCACGCTCATCGCGTTCGGCTCGTTCACCTGCGCCTTCATGGCTTCATTGAACCACTTGGCAAATTGCGCTACCGGTTCAGCCAGCGTATCAGCTTCGGACAGGCTGGCGCGCCCGTAATCCATCCTCAGGTCGGCCAGGGCGATGCCACCGGCAGACGGCAGCAGGCCGCGGCGCTGCTGCATGGCCTCGCCCAGGATAGCCATCTGGGCGGGACTCAGAATCCGTTTTGCCATGGGGGCGATGTGGGCCTCTTCGGTTTCCATGTGGGCGCTATAGGCCTGCACAAAGCGCGTGACATCCTCTGCATTCAGGGCGGCGCTGGAACCGTTGGCAATCTTGTCGAGTTGCGAATCGATTATATGCCAGTCTTTATCCATTTGCTGGTGCTGCTCCAGAATTGCGGGCGCCAGGGTGCGCAGGAGGGCGGCGTCCTCGTTTTGCGCCGTCGCCTGGAGCATGGGCAGCAGGTCGACTTCCTCATCGTCGTGATGCAGATGGGCAGCCTTGTTGAAATATTTCTGCACCGCCTGCGCCGCCTGCTGCGCTGCCGCATCGGCGCCGTGCTGGGGCAAGTGGCTCAGCAGGTTTTGCAAGGTTTGCAATTGCTTGCGGATCTTGTCGTGGCAATGTTTGAGGACGGCGATGGGCTGGTCGTAGCCGGGTGCCGTGTCGATCAGGGAGTTGCTCATGGCGGTAGGCGTGGCAAGTTAGGGTAGGGTAGGAAGGGTCTGTTACCAGAACCCCTCCCCCCTAAGAACCGTGCATGCGATTTTCACCGCACACGGCTCAAGCATAATAAGAGTCCCTATACAGGAACCGGTTTCACAACCTTTAACCCAAGGCGGTGCACTTGAGTATGGCAGTTGGGGTGTAATAGTACGCGATTTCCAAGGGCGTCCGACCCGCCCATCACACGGTATTCAATGTGGTGGTCGTGCCATCCTGTGTCCATGTCCATCTCGCATTCACAGAGCGCGCACAGGCCGCGCTGGTCCGCATACAATTTGGCCCACTCCTTTCGGTAGCTCATGTTTTTCAACATGCGTTCCTGCCGGAGAGTTTCACCGTATGCTTCCCATTGCGGATCATAGGGGTGGTACTCCCCAATGACCTTCTTGTGGCGCTCAATAGCTGTACTCGCTAACGAGTACAGTTCCATTACACCTTTCTTGCCATCTTTCGTTACAACGTCCGCAGCAAATACCCGCTTTCGATCACCGATTGGCCGCCAGTACTTCTTGTTAATCCAATCGACACTCTTGTTCGGATGCCTGCGCTTGGCCCACCGCATCAGTCGCCAGAACAGCAACGACTCCATGCGCGAGAACGCCTGTTTGGCTACTACGGGGCTGTGATACTGCGCCCAACCGCGTAGAACTGGATTTAACAGCCGGATCAAGTCTTCCTGCCGGACCATCAAATGCTCGCCAATGATTTTCCTCAGCTTGTCGTAGAACGATTTCGCGTTCTTCTTACTCGGCTTGATGAACAGTTTTCCATCGTACTTCCTGAAATTCCATCCGAGGAAATCGAAGCCCTGGTCGATGCTTACGATCTTGGTTTTGGCCTCAGACAGTCGCAGACCTCGTTGTGCGAGGAAGGTTTCTATCCATGGCCTGATTTCTGTTTCAAGCAGTTCTACTGAACCGCCTGGAACCACGAAATCATCCGCGTATCGTATTACACCAACTTTGAGCCCTTTGATTTTTGACGTACCAAACTTCGCACTAAGGTGCTTGAGCAGTCCCGTCTCCAAACCATTTAGCGTCCAGTTTGCCAATGCAGGGCTGATGATGCCGCCCTGTGGGGTTCCCGCTGTGGTTGCCAGCAATTGCGCCCGGTCGACTACACCTGACCTCAACCATTTCCGGAGAATCTCCTTGTCCATACAGACATGTTTGATCAGCCAGTCATGATTGATGTTGTCGAAGAAGCCTTCAATGTCCGCATCCAGTACCCACCGGGCCGAAGCCTTTTGGGACAACTTGATGAACAACTGGCTCATTGCGTCGGCAGTGGCGCGGTTTTTCCGAAATCCATAAGAGTTCGGGTCGCTCACTGCCTCCAAGACTGGGTCGAACGCCAGCAAATGCAGCGCTTGCATGGCTCGATCCTTCATGGTCGGAATGCCCAAGGGGCGTTCCTTTCCATTGGCCTTAGGGATGTAGACCCTCCTTAGTGGCAGGGGCCGATATCCACGTTTCTCCAACTGCGCTATTGCCGCAAACTTCTGCGGCGGTGTATCCCATAATTGCCGGTCTACACCTGCGGTACGTTTGCCTTGGTTTTCTGTCACTCGTTTGACTGCCAGTGCTTTCGCACTAAACGAGCGGGTCAGCCACCGTTGTAGGGATTTCACCCTGCGCCAGTCGCCTTCCTGTGTCGCCTTCGTTAGTCGAATCTGCATGACTCTTACATTCTTTTGAACACGCCGCCAATCTATGGCAGCCCATTCAGTCGGAATGTGTGAGGACGCAGAATCTAAATTGCTTTCGATTTCTTTCATTGCTGTTCCTCGGTGTAGAGATGCCCGCCGAGGACGCAATTCTGCCCCGAAGGGAAGAACTGCATCCCTTCGGGCGACTGTGAAAAATCTAACTACTCGTCTATGTGTTCGTTAACGACTATTACACCAGATGGAAGTCTGCCCGCTTTCGCGTGAGACAAATCTCGAATCCCTATCCCACCCATTACAGGCAGGCGTTCGCTTTTTCCATCCTCCCATACCCGCTCCGCCATGGGCTCCCCTCGCGGGTTGCTTGCCTGCCCCAATGTTCGGGGGCAGGCGGCGAGTCGGGCTTACCACGTTCCCTGTGATACCAGCACGGCCATACTGCGCCGCACGTGACTGTTTAGGGTCTGACTCTCCCCCGGTGGTTTGATGACGACGTGTTCCCAGCCTTGAAGGGAACAACCAACCACACACCTTTTGGTTCAGGCCAGCAGCAGCTTAAGCCTGTCAATGTTCACGAGGGTTCAAACGTCAGTTCACATTACATTACCCATACAGCCTCACCTAGCCCCTTAACCGTATTGCTGCTAACAGTCTCTGACCTCCTCATTCACATGGGAGGTCACCGCTTACGCGGGGGTACATTGTCATCGGAGCTTCAAACCCTTCCGTTGCCAGAAGCGCATGTCCGAATAGGTGACAGGTGATCGTACACCCGGTCACGGCCCCGCCTACGGGAGGCGGGTGTGACAAGGCATCTCAGAGTTTGCGCGATCTTGAATAGCCATCTTGTTTACGAGCCCCGAGCGGAGCCAACCTTGCAACATCCCTAAAATCAGGGAATCCGCGACGTTGAATTTTGTTTTGGACTTGTTGCATTGAAACAACACGAGGTGCTTTTGCGAACGAAAAACTGAGCGATTTGACGTCAAAATCGACAGGCGAACTTGCGATCTTGGGCCTAATTACCCGCCGCTCTATTGCGTTGTGTTGATCTGGTTTCTAACCCTTATTGCGGACGCAATTCGGGAGCCCACGGCTTTCATGTCAGTCAAAGATCAATAAAATCAATGACTTGCCGCGTGACGTGCAAGATGGTAGTGCTGCGTAATACTCTATGCCGCGAAGGCGGCGATCGCGACGGCGTGTCGCACCAAGGCAATCATTGTAGCGGGTGTCCGGTAAAATGGCGGGATGAGTTCCCTGAATACCCAACTGGTCGATGAGCATGACATCGACTTCGAACGCCGCTTCGGCGGCATTGCCCGCCTGTATGGCGACAAAGCCCTGGCCCGTTTCCGCGCCGCGCATATCTGCGTGATCGGCGTGGGCGGTGTCGGCTCGTGGATCGTGGAGGCGCTGGCGCGCTCCGCGGTCGGCCGCCTGACCCTGATCGATCTCGATAACGTGGCCGAGTCGAATATCAACCGCCAGATCCAGGCGCTGACTTCCACCGTCGGCATGGCGAAGATCACCGCGCTGGCCGAGCGCATCGCGCAGATCAACCCCTACTGCGTGGTGGAGCAGATCGAAGATTTCGTTACGCCGGACAATCTGGACGAGATGATCGGTTCGCACGACTACGATTACGTGATCGACGCCATGGATTCGGCCAAGGCCAAAACGGCGCTGGTGCATTACTGCCGTACCAAGTCCATTCCGCTGATCGTGATCGGCAGCGCGGGCGGCCAGACCGACCCGACCCGCATCGAAGTGCGCGATCTGTCGAAGACCGAGCAGGAACCCTTGCTGAAAAAGGTGCGACGCCGTTTGCGTAGCCAGTATAACTATCCGCCGAATTCGAAGAACAAGCTGAATGTGGATGCGGTGTTTTCGATGGAGCCGTTGAAGTTTCCGGAAACCGGCGAAGTGTGCTCCGTCGATGGCGATGACCGCATACCGACCACCAGCATTACCGGCATCAACTGCGCGGGCTTCGGCTCGGCGATGGTGGTGACGGCGACCTTCGGCATGGTCGCGGCGGGACATTTGCTGCGCAAGCTCGCCGAGCAGGCCAACGCCCCGGCTGAGGTACACGCCGCCGAGGCGGCGGATCAATGATCCGCCCTACGACAAGCCGGTGATCGATCCAGCAGGGCGTAGGGCGGGTCATTGACCCGCCGTGCGTGCGCGGCTGATCGGCCGATACTGGCCGGTCGCCGTATCCGACTCAACGAGCGCCAGCTCGCGCACATCCCACGTCACGGGTGATGGCGGCTGGCCGGGCGGCGCTTCGCGGGCCTCACGCGCCAGGGTGACATGCGGCTTGAACGCTCCATGCGTGGCCGCTGAAAATCCTGAAGCCTCCAGCCGCGCCATCAACTCCGCCTGCATTTCCAGCAGCGCCGCAGGCGGCTCGTTCATGCCCGCCCAGGCAATGCGCGGCTTGGTGAAATAGCCGTAGCAATCCACAACAAGCCGCATCGGCGGCACAGCCACCGTCTCCAGAATATCGAACAACGCCGGCAGCGCATCGGCGGATTGCTGCCCAAGGAAGGCCATGGTCAGGTGCAATTTCGCCTGTGGCGTATGGCGTCCTGCGACGGGCGCCTGCAGGCGGGCGAGGGCGGCGCGGGTGGCCGTGTCCGGCCAGAGCGCGAAAAACAGCTTGAGGCTTGAGTGATTTGCTATCATGATGCCGCCCTGGATATCCCTTAGGAAGAATACACGATGACCCGCAGCTCCGTTCTGTTCGCATTTATTTGTGCGGCCGCCGCCTCGCTGGCGCAGGCCCAGACCCCGGCCCAGCAAGCAGCTGCGCCAGCCCAGCCGGCCGCCGCCGCGCAGCCGTCGACCTCCGCCGACGCGCAAGCCGCCAATCCCGCCGCTGCCACCCAACCTGCCGCCGCACCGGCGCCGATCGTGCCAGGTTCCGCCGAACCCGGTCCGCCTGCCGAGCAACTGATCGTCAACGACGTGAAAGTCGGCAAAGGCAAGGAAGCCATGGCCGGCGCCACCGTGCGCGTGAACTACACCGGCTGGCTGTATCGCCCGCTGGCGCGCAACGGCAAGGGTCGCCAGTTCGACACTTCCATCGGCCAGGGCCGCGAGCCGCTGGAATTCGCACTGGGCGCCGGTAAAGTGATCAAAGGCTGGGACCAGGGCGTCGCCGGCATGAAGGTGGGCGGCAAGCGCACCCTGATTATTCCCGCCGAACTGGCCTACGGTCCACGCTCGGTCGGCATGATTCCGGCGAACTCCGCGTTGATCTTTGACGTCGAACTGCTGGACGTTAAATAAGGTTACACTGGTCTCCATCCCGGCTGAGGAGGAGACCATATGAATATCGCCAACGACGTCACGGCGCTGATCGGCAATACGCCACTGGTGCGCATCAATCGCATGGCTGCGGGCGCACCGGCGCAGCTGCTCGCCAAACTGGAATTCTACAATCCCGCCCACAGCGTCAAGGACCGCATCGGCCTCTCGATGATCGAGGCGGCCGAGACGTCCGGGCAAATCCATCCCGACACCGTCATCGTCGAACCGACCAGCGGCAACACGGGCATCGCGCTCGCCATGGTGTGCGCTGCGCGCGGCTACAAATGTGCGCTGGTGATGCCGGACACGATGAGCAAGGAACGCCGCACGCTGCTGCGTGCCTATGGGGCGGAACTGGTGCTGACGCCGGGCAGCGAAGGCATGACAGGCGCGATTCGCCGCGCCGAAGAAATGGTGGCCGCGGACAAGCGCTACCTGATGCTCCAGCAATTCAACAACCCCGCCAATCCCGAAGTGCACCGCCGCACCACCGCCGAAGAAATCTGGCGCGATACGGATGGCCAGATCGACATTCTCGTTGCGGGCGTGGGCACCGGCGGCACGATTACCGGCGTCGGTGAAATCATCAAGGAACACAAGCCGTCCTTCCAGTGCATTGCGGTGGAGCCGGAAGCTTCGCCCATGCTGTCGAAAGGGACCAAGGGACCGCACCCGATCCAGGGTATCGGCGCGGGCTTCGTGCCGGCGGTGCTGAACACCAAAATTTATGACGAAGTGATTTGCGTGAAAAACGATGACGCCTTCGTCACCGCGCGCCGCGCGGCGGCGGAAGAGGGGCTGCTGGTGGGGATTTCGTCAGGTGCGGCGCTGTGGGCAGCGCTGCAGGTGGCGCGCCGGCCGGAGAATGCGGGCAAGATGATCGTGACCGTCATTCCCTCGTTCGGCGAGCGCTATCTCAGTACCCCACTGTTTGCGGGGCTGGCTGATTAGTGATCGTGGTGGGCGTGGCCATGATCATGATGATCGTGATCGTGATCGTGGCCGTGCTTCTCTTCCTCGGCGCCCGATTGCAGGCAGCAATTATGCTCCGTCGTGCCTTGCTCCGTTTGCAGTGTGGTGTGATGAATGGAGAATTTCTCGCGCAGCTCGCGCGCAATTTCATCAACCGCCGCATCGCCCGGGTAACCGCCCGGCATCACCAGATGGCAGGTGAGCGCCACATCAGTGGTGCTCATTGACCAGATGTGCAGGTCGTGAATGGCGGTCACGCCCTTGCGCGCGCGCAGGAATTGCTCCACTTCGGTGGGATCGACATTCAGCGGCACGGCAGCCAGCACCATGTCCATCGATTCACGCAGCATGGACCAGGTGCTCTTCGCGATAAACAGCACAATCACCAGGCTGACCAGCGGGTCGAGCCACTTCCAGCCGGTGTACATCACCAGCAGGCCGGAAATCAGCACGCCCAGCGAAATCGCCGCGTCGGCTGCCAGGTGCAGGTAGGCGCCGCGGATATTGATGTCGTCCTTGCTGCCGGCCATGAACATCCAGGCCGAGACGCCGTTCACCAGAATGCCCACTCCCGCAACCACGGATACGGTCAGGCCCTGCACCGGTACCGGATGCAGCAGCTGTTGCGCGGCCCCCCATGCGATGGCGCCGCAAGCGGCCATCAGCAGCATGCTGTTCACCAGCGCTGCCAGCATGGAGGTGCTGCGCAGGCCATAGGTGTAGCGTGGGGACGGTTTGCGCGCGGCCAGGATCGCAGCGGCCCAGGCCAGTGCGAGGCCCAGCACGTCGGACAGATTGTGGCCCGCATCGGCCATCAGCGCGGTCGAATTGGCGAGGAAGCCGTAGAAGAACTCCACGGCCACGAAAATGGCGTTCAGCGCGATGGCGATGGCGAAAGCCTTGCCGTGGCTGACTTCTCCGTGGTGATGGTGATGCCCATGGTCGTGGCCATGGCCGTGATGATGATGGTGGCCGCTCATGGCTCGTTCCCGTTAGGTGGTTCAGCGATATGTTCGAGCATATCGTGGAGGACACCGCTGATGTGCGCATCGGCGGCGGTGTAAAAAACCTGCTTGCCCTGGCGCTCGGACTTCACGATGCGCGCCGCGCGCAGCAGGCGCAGGTGGTGGCTTACCAGGGAACTGGAAAGCTGCAGGCTGGACGCGATCTCGCTGACCGCAATCGGCGCTTCCACACAAGCCAGCACGATGCGCAGCCGCGTCGGATCGCCCAGCAAGTGGAACAGGTCGGCCAACTGCGCCACCGAGCCGTCGTTGTCAGGAAATATCGCCATAGCTTAACATATGAATAGGTCTTCATATGTTATCACAACCCACGGCGTAAAACAGGTGGCAGGCACGATGTGCCTGCCACCAGCGGTTCAGGGTTTGGCGAGTGCCTCTTCCACGGCGCCTCGGGTTTTGGCGTCGAGGGTAGGCAGGACTTTGTCGAGCTTTTCAGCGCGGGCGATGGCGGCGGTTTGCGCCGGCGTCAGTGCAGGCGCGCTGCGGAACATGGCTTGTCCCGCCAGCACCACCAGTGCGGCGACCAGCGCGATGCCCGCAGCGGCGCCCAGCAGGCGCAGTTCGCGCGGCGAGAATCCCTGGTGGGAAGTTGCGATGGGGCGCACGCCGGGCACCGCGGGCGCCGGCTCGAATTCGGAATGCGCCGCCGCGGAAGCAGCGCGCGCCGGCGGCAGGCCGCCCGCGCTGCGTGCATGCTGCGCCAGCTCCATCGAAGCCGCTTCGATGCGCTCCAGATGGCGGTCGACCGTTTCCTCCAGCACCGCCTCATTCAGGGCCACCAGTGCGAAGATGGGATCGTCCACATCGACCTTGATGCCAGTCTTGTCGAACACCTGGCTACGCAGTTTGGCGCGGTCCATGGCGACTTACCAGTTCACCAGGTCCAGCTGCTCATACAGGTCGCGGAACACGACCTTGATGCGCTGCTTTTCCATGACGTTGAACTTGTCGCTGGACTTCACTTCGTCCACGGTCAGACGCGCAGTGTTCATCTTTTTCACGTCGGCGCCGAACGTATCGGCATTGCGCTGGGCCAGCACCACGCGGCCGCGCACGCGCGCGGAGTTGTCGGCGTAGGTTTGCGATTCGATGAAGGCTTTGCCGGAGGCCGATTGCAGCAGGCCGAAATGCTCGTTCTCCCACAGTACCAGTGGCACATGGGTGGACTTGGCGGTGGAGACGAAGCCCATCGCCGTATCATGCAGCGTATCGCCGCCGCCCACGATGGTGTGGATGTAGACCTTGCGGCCCGATTCTTCCAGCAGGTTAAAGCAGTCGTTCTCGATCAGATAGGCCAGCAGCGGGGAAAAGGTATTGGCGCCGTTGTCGATCACGCAGTTGCCGTCCGCTTCCAGGATATCGATCATCAGCGAGTCGAAGCGCTTGGGATCGATGGTACGCGATTCCGTCATGACGGGAATGTGCTTCACGTCCAGCGCCTTGTAGCGCGAGAAGGTGGTGTTTTCCTGGTCGGTGTCGTAGCAGCGCAGCGGGGTGTCGCCTTTGGACTTCAGCCATTGTGCGAGGATGGTCGATACCAGCGTTTTGCCGATGCCGCCCTTACCCTGCAGGACGAAGTGAACCGTGTTTTGCATTCTTGCTCCTGTTATTTGTGGCAGGATGCCGCGCCGCTGTCGCGAGCCTCCCGTTCCTGCGAACCCGGGCGCATTGTATCGGCCGCCAGGAATTCCCATTCATAGCCATTGTCTTTCAATTTAAGCTTCAGCACACCCACCCGCCAGTTCTGGCGCACTTCGCTGTTATCCACCGTCCAGCGATAGGGCGTGAGAAAGGCGCCTCCCGTACCGACCACGAACTGGCGCAGGCCGCGCGCGTCGTCCCGCTGGCCCTTATCGTCCTGCGGCGCAAAGCGCTCGTAGTCGTGATCATGGCCAGATAACACCAGCTCCGCGCCCGCTTCGTACAGCAGGCGCCAGGCTTCGCGCATGTGGTCGGTCATGGGGTGCCCGCCAGAACTATACAGCGGCGAGTGCCAGTAGGCGAGGGTGCAGAGCGCCGGATGGGCCGCCAGGTCGTCTTTTAGCCACACGAGCTGGCGCTCGTGCTCTTCGCCTTTCATTTCACTGTTTAAAGAGATGAAGTGCCAGCCGCCCATGTCGAAGCTGTAATAGCCACGGCCGCGCTGCCCGGCAGCGTTGCCGAAATAATCATAGTAACCATTGGCCGTGCCGCTGTAATACTCGTGGTTACCGGGCGTAGGATGGGTGCGCGATTTAAAACGGCCCCAGGTCGGCTCATAGCATTCCGTGAATTCGGCTGGCTTGCCGTTCGGGTAAGTATGGTCGCCCAGGCTCAGAACCACGGCCTGCGGATCGCCCGCCGCGATGATGGCAGCGGTCTGCGCGGCGCCCGAATACTCGGCGCGGGAGTAGCGGCAGTCGGCGATATCGCCCGCTGCAAACACGGTCAGCGGCGCGGCGTCGGCGGACATCGCGCCGGCGGCCAGCGCCAGCGCGGTTAGAATACGGGTCATGCAAGTCATACCTTCAAAAGAACAGGAAGCCATTCTGCAATCCCGCGCGCCCACGCTGATGATCGAGGCGCGCGCCGGAACTGGCAAGACTACCACGTTGGCCATGCTGGCGGCACGCGAGCCGGGCGTGGTGCTGGGCCTTTGCTTCTCGGACGGAGCCCGCATCCGCTTCGAGGACAAGCTGCGCGACGAGGCGCCCGGCCGCAAGGTCACCGTGCTGACGGTGGAAGGCCTGGCGCGCTCGCTGCTCAATCGTCTGATCCAGGGCAGCTATTTCGACAAGCCATCGCGCCTCGCCAGCGCCGAGCAACTGCGCCCGCACGTGGTGGAAGCAGCCAACGCGGTATGGAACAAGTATGAGCAGCGCGGCTATACCGATTTCGATTTCGACTTCGAATACCGCACGCCGCGCATCGAGCAAATGCTGCAACTGCTTTCGACGCTGAAGGCCACGCTGGCTTCGCTATCTTTTGACGATGAGGACTTTGACGATTACGGCGTCGAGGAACTGGCCGAGCGCTTCAATGTGGACCGCGAAGCGATCGAGATCTGCCGCGAGTTCGAACGCCGCCGCCAGCCGCAGCAAGGGTTCTACGTGTGGCAAAGCCCGGCCGATATGGTGACCGATCTTGTGGCCATCCTGCGCCGCAATCCCTACGCGCTGGATGCGCTGCCGCAGGCGGACCTCTGCCTGGTCGATGAATGGCATGACGTGAACGCCGCCGAATTCGAGCTGCTGCGCTTATTCCGACGCGACGCGCGCTTGGTGGTAGTGGGCGACCGCCATCAGGTCATCAACGCAGAGCGCGGCGCCGATCCGCAGTTCTCGGCCGAAGCCTTCGATCTGGCGTGGCCGCGCACAGAGCGCCTGCCACTGAGCCAGTCGCGCCGCTGCGGCGTGTCGATCGCCAAATTGCTCAGGCAGGTGCTGCCTGCCTGCCGTTTCGAATCGCATGCGGACACTTATTCCGAACTGCGCCGCGTGCAGTATGCGCCGGGCCAAGGCGCGGCAGCAGTGGCCGACCGCGCTGCGGGTTTGGCTGCGGATGGCGTGAAGCTGTCCGATGTCGCCGTGATCCTGCGCGAGGCCGACCAGACGGTGGATATCGAAAACCTGCTGCTGGACCGCGCCGTGCCTTACGTATGCGATGGCGTCGAATCCTATCTGCTGCGTCCTGAAATCCTGATGCTGCGCGCATTGCTGCACATCGCCAGCGGTGACTACGATACGCTGAAGGGCGACAAGGAAAGCTGCGAGCGCATGGTGGACAGCCTGCTGGTCTATCTCTCTGTCTCCGCTGCCAGCACCGACTGGGAAACCGGCCACGAAATCTATGGCAGCGGCAGCTGGCTGGAAATGGCGCGCAATGACGTCGTGGCGCAGCCATCGGCGCTGGACAATCTGTTCACCAGCGTGCTGTGTGCCGACAAGGAAGGCGATAGCCCGACCACCTTGCGCTGGAAGCAGCGCTTCCGCCAAGTGGTGACGATGCTGAAGGAACGCGCTGCGGAAGCCAGTGCGCCCGAACTGCTGGCGCTGGCCAGTCAGGCACTGGACCTGCCTGCCGCCACGCGCACGGCTTTCGTCAGCCATAGCCGCGCCGACTCTGCGCTGCGCACCATCCGCGCGTTCATCGCCTTCGCCGAGCGTGGAGGGCAGCGCTCCGCCGCCGAATTCCTGCAAGACCTGAAGCAGCGCCAGGACCGCACGCGCGCCGAAGTGAATTATCTGCGCGAACGCCGCCAGCTGGTGCTGACCACAGTGCAGGCCGCGAAGGGGAGGGAATGGGCCCAGGTACTGCTGCCCTGCCTGGAGCAGGGCCAGTTCCCGCGGGGGGGGGATATGGCCGAAGAACGGCGCTATTTCTACGTGGCGGCCAGCCGGGCGATTACCGGCCTCACGCTGTTCGAACCGGACGAGCAGCACGCCGCTCGCCGCAGCTCCCTGCTCAATTAATAAAGCGTAGCAGGCCTTGCAGGGCGTGGATCACGGTCTGCTCGCGCACCGCGTGACGGTCGCCGGAAAACACCAGACGTTCGGTGTGCACGGTATCGCCATTGGCCCAGCCGAAGCAGACGGTGCCTACCGGTTTGCCCGGCACGGCGCCGGTCGGGCCGGCGATGCCGGTGGTGGACAGCGCCACGTGCGCATTGCTGGACGCCAGCGCACCCTGCGCCATCGCGGCTGCCACTTCCTCGCTGACGGAGCCGAACTGCGCGATCAGCGCGGCGGAAACGTCCAGCATCTCGCTCTTGGACGCGTTCGAATAGCACACGAAGCCGCAGTCGAACCAGCCGGTCGAGCCGGCGATTTCGGTAATGGCGGTAGATACGCCGCCACCGGTGCAGGATTCTGCGGTCGCCAGCAGGAAGCCTTTGTCTTGAAGAGCCTTGCCCACTTGGGCGGCCAGTTGGTTGATGTCGACAGTCATAGGCTCTCCTTTTGGCTTCGAATTCCGATGGCTTCATTCTAGCTCGCCACCGCAGCGCTTGACCACGCTGCACCGCAAAAAGTGTTGTCCAGGCCAGAATCACATGTCAATTGCTAGCCGGGAGAGGCTGCAATGACGCGGTTTCTCAATAATGCGCTGCTTTCTTATACTCAACGATAGAATAGGGGGAACAACCCCGGCGCGCGAGGCAAGGTGGCTCCCCTGCACTCCTTTCACAGGCAAAAGATTCCCGGCGGCTGGCTAATCATGCTGGCTATGGCCATCTTTCCTTTATTCGCCTCCGCCCAGGCCGGCAGCGTGTTGGAACGCCAGGTCAAGGCAGCTTATCTATACAAGTTCGCAGGCTTCGTCGAATGGCCGGAAGGCAGCTTCGCCAAACCGGACAGCCCGGTCGTCATCGGCGTGGCTGGCGCCGATGCGCTGGCCGATCAACTGGAGGCAGCGGTCGCAGGACGCAACGCCAATGGCCGTCCGTTGCAGGTGAAGCGGCTGAAGCGCGGTGAGAGTGTGGCTGGCTTGCACATGCTATTTGTCAGCGCTGCCCTGGACAAGGCCAACGCCCAGGAGTGGATGACCGCTTGCCGCGGCCAGGCGGTGCTGACCGTGAGCGACGCCGACGAGAGCCAGGCCATGGGCAGCATCATCAATTTCGTCATGGTCGATGAGCGTCTGCGCTTCGAGGTGGCACTGAAGAACGCCGCCACAGCGCACTTGCGCATCAGCGCGCGCATGTTGCAGGCGGCATTGCGCGTTCAGCAGGTGGCGTCATGAGTGCGCGCCGCTCGCTGCGACGAAAGCTGCTGGGCGTGGTCATGCTGGTCACGCTGGTGGCGCTGCTGGTGTCGGTGGGCACGGTGATCGCCTACGATCTGCGGGCCTACCATCAAACCCTGATCGGCGACATGAGCACCCAGGCCGAACTGCTTGGCCACATGAGCGCACCGGCACTGGCCTTCGACGACCAGCGCCTGGCAAAGGAGAATCTGTCTCTGCTGCGCCTGCGCCCCAAGATCTATGCAGGCGCCATCTACAATGCACGCGGCCAGCTGTTCGCGGCTTATGTCGCGCCCACGCACGACGTCACCGTGCCGCGCGCGCCGGGCGAAGAAGGCGTGGAGTTCGAGGACGGCAAGATGATCATGTTCCGTCCGATTCGCGACAATGGCGAGTTGCTGGGCACTGTCTATCTGCGCTCCGATTATGAAATCCTCAGCCGCTTTGTCGATTACCTGATCATCGCCATTTTGGCCAGTTTGCTGGCGATGGGCATCGCCTACTTGCTGATGCGGCGCCTGAATCACGTGATTACCCAGCCGGTGCTGGCCATTGCCGATGTGGCGCGCGAGGTGGTGGCGACCGGTGATTACTCGCGCCGCGCCGCGCGTCTGTCTGACGATGAAGTGGCCGACCTGGCCGATTCCTTCAACAAGATGCTGAGCGAGATCGAAACACGCACGCGTGAACTGGAGAACTCCAACCGCGAAATCGCGCGCGAGGCCGAGCAGCGCAGCGAGGCGCAAAAGGAAATCATGCGCCTGAACGAAGAGCTGGAAAAGCGTGTGCACGAACGTACGCTCCAGCTGGAAAAGGCCAACGGCGAGCTGGCGATGGCGATGGAAGAAGCGAAGAGCGCCAATCAGGCCAAGTCGGCCTTCCTGTCGTCCATGAGCCATGAGCTGCGCACGCCGCTCAACGCGATTCTCGGCTTCGCGCAAATCCTGACATCGGACAAGCTACCGTCCACCTTGCAGCAGAAGAAGGAATTCGCCAACCACATCCTGAAGTCGGGACGCCATCTGCTCACGCTGATTAACGAGATCCTGGATTTGGCCAAGATCGAATCCGGTGCAGTGGCCTTGTCGATGGAGCCGGTGGCGCTCAATGAAATCCTGCAGGAGTGCGAGAGCATGGTAGGGCCGTTGGCCGGACAGCGCGGCATACGTCTGCTGTTCCCGGACTTATGCCTGGCCAATGTAAACGCGGACCGCACGCGTCTCAAGCAAATCCTGCTAAACCTGCTGTCGAATGCCATCAAGTACAACCGCGAAGGTGGCGCCGTGGTGGTCGATTGCAGTCCAAGCGGGCCGGGACTGTTGCGCGTTTCGGTGCAGGACACGGGCATGGGCCTGCAGCCGGAGCAGGTGCGCATGCTATTCCAGCCCTTCAATCGGCTGGGACAGGAAAGCGGGGCGGAAGAAGGCACGGGCATTGGCCTGGTCGTGACCAAGCGGCTGGTGGAGCTGATGAACGGCACCATCGGCGTGACCAGCAGTCTCGGTGTGGGCAGCATGTTCTGGATTGAACTGAAAGCCACCAGTCCCGTGCCATCGCGCGTGGAGCAGGGCGGCGAGCGTGCGGCCATGAGCACCCGCGAACATAGCGAAAACGAACCAGCCACCGTGCTGTACGTGGAAGACAATCCGGCCAATTTGAAACTGGTGGAAGAAATCATCAGCTTCCGTCCGGATCTGCGGCTGCTGTCGGCGCCGGACGGCCATCTTGGCATCGAGCTGGCGCGCGCCCATTTGCCGGACATGATCCTGATGGACATCAATCTGCCCGGCGTGAACGGCATCGACGCACTGAAGCTGCTGCGCAACGATCCCCGTACGGCGGAGATTCCGGTGATCGCACTGACCGCCAATGCCATGCCGCGCGATGTGGAGAAAGGCCTGGCCGCAGGGTTCTTCCGCTACCTGATCAAGCCGATCAACATCGACGAATTTACTGACGCCATCAACAGCACTTTAGCGTTCCTCTCCCGCAGGAACGAGAAGGAAAGGAGCACGCCGACGTGATTACGCGAGCCGATATCCTGAACGCCAACATCCTCATCGTGGATGACCAGCCCGTCAACGTGCAGCTGCTGGAATACCTGCTGCAATCGACCGGCTACACCCAGGTGAGTTCGACCACCGACCCGCGCGTGGTGGCGCCCTGGCACGAACAGAATCGCTACGACATCATCATCCTCGACCTGCACATGCCCGGCATGAACGGATTCGACGTCATGGATGCGCTGAAGCCGCTGGAACCGGATGCCTATCTTCCGGTGCTGGTGGTGACGGCGGAACCGGACAAGAAACTGGCCGCGCTGGAAGCAGGCGCGCGCGATTTCGTCAGCAAGCCTTTCGATCCGGTGGAAGTGCTGACCCGCATCCGCAACCTGCTGGAAGTGCGCCTGCTGCATCGCCAGGCGCGCGACTACAACACGCTGCTCGAGCAAACCGTGCGCGAACGGACGGCAGAGCTGCAGCGCTTCCGCAGCGCGATGGATGCGACGGCGGATGCCATCTTCCTGATCGATTCCGGCAGCTTGCATCTGGTGGACGTGAACGATGGCGCCTGCCGCATGCTGGGTTATGGGCGCGAGCAGCTGCTCGCGCTGGAGCCGGCCCGCATTGGCCTGGGTGGACGCGAGGTGCTGGAGCAGTGCGCCGAATCTGCGCGTGAAGCCGCAAACACGGCGTCCAGGGCGCCCGAGCTGTTCGAAACAGAGCTGACGCGCGCCGATCTGGTCACGGTGCCGGTGGAGGCGTATTGGCAGCAGCACGGCGAAGGCGAATCCTCCGGCAGCACTTTGATCTGCGTGGCGCGCGATATCAGCGAGCGTCGTCTGGCGGAAGAGCGCTTGCGTCATATGGCGCATTACGACAGCCTGACCGGCCTGCCCAACCGCACGCTGTTCTTCCAGACGCTGGCTGAATCGATCGAGCTGGCGCAGGACAAGGAATGGCGCATCGTGGTGCTGTTCATTGGCCTGGACCGCTTCCGCAATATCAATGATTCGCTGGGCGCTGCGGCGGGCGACGAACTGCTGCGCGATTTCTCGAATCGCCTGGTGCAGTGCGTGCGCATTCGCGACACCGTTGGGCGTCTCGGCGGCGACGAGTTCGCGCTGATTCTGACCATGACACGTGACCAGCAGGATGCGGTGCTGGTAGCGAACGAAGTGCGTGAAGCGCTGCGCGCGCCGTTCGAGCTGGATGGGCGTCAGGCCACGATGACGGCGTCAATTGGTATTGCCATGTATCCCGACGACGCCAACGACCCGGAGACGCTGGTGAAATACGCCAATACGGCCATGGAGCGGGCCAAGGAGGCGGGCCGCGACGGCTATCGCTTCTTCACGGCGGGAATGAACGTGCAGGTGCTGGCGCGCCTCGATCTCGAAATGGCGCTGCGCCGCGCGCTGGAGAACAATGAGCTGGAGCTGTACTACCAGCCCAAGGTGAATCTGCATACTGGCCGCGTGAGTGGCGCGGAGGCGCTGCTGCGCTGGAATCGTCCCGGCTATGGGCTGGTGTATCCGGCGGAGTTTGTGTCGGTGCTGGAGGATACGGGACTGATCGTGCGCGTCGGCACGTGGATCATCGAGTCGGCCTGCCGCCAGATCGCGGCGTGGATGCGCTCTCCCGTTGGACAGGTGCATGTGGCGGTGAACGTTTCGAGCCGCCAGTTCGTGGAGGGCGATCTGGAACACGAGGTGAAGGAATCGCTGGAGCGGCATAAGGTTCCGCCGGAGTTGCTGGAGCTGGAGTTGATGGAAACGGCCTTGATGTCGAATGCGGAGCGCACCATACAGGTGCTGGGCGCCTTGAAGGAACTGGGTATCAAGGTGGCCATCGACGATTTCGGTACAGGCTATTCTTCGCTGGCTTATCTGCAGCGCTTCCCGATCGACAAACTGAAAATCGATATCGCATTCGTGCGCGATATCACGACCAATCCGAATGACGCGGCGATTGCGCTGGCCATCATCAGCATGGCGCACTCGCTCAAGCTGCGCGTGATTGCGGAAGGTGTGGAGTCGCGTCCGCAGCTGGAATACTTGCGGCGTAATCGCTGCGACGAGATCCAGGGGTATTACTTCAGCCGTCCCATACCTGCGGGCGAAATGGGGCAGCTCGTCGAGGCCGGAAAATGCCTGCCGCCGGACCCGAACCAGGCGGCCGAACCGCCGCAAACCTTGCTGCTGGTGGATGACGATGTCAATGTGCTGTCGTCGCTGCACCGCCTGTTCCGCCGCGATGGCTACCGTATTCTGACGGCGGTGTCGCCGGCTGAGGGCTTCGAGCTATTGGCGTTGTATCCGGTGCAGGTGATCGTGTGCGACCAGCGCATGCCGATTTTGAGCGGCACGGAGTTTCTGGCCAAGGTGAAGGAGATGTATCCGGACACGATACGCATTATCCTTTCCGGCTATACGGGGCTGGAGGCGGTACTCGATTCGATCAATCGCGGCGCGATTTATCGCTTCTACACCAAGCCTTGGGATGACACGCAGTTGCGCGACAATATCCGCCTCGCTTTCCACCACTACTGGCTCATGCACGGCAGCGGCCGCCGCGCGGGCGAGCCGGGCGAGGACAACACGGCCATTGGCGGCCAGTGACGCGCCATCACGAGGCATGCACGGCGGATCGATGATCCGCCCTACGATGCGTGTGCGGCGGGGCATTGATCAGCCGAAAACCAAACGAGGCGTAGGGCGGCTCATTGAGCCGCCGTAAAGTGATCGAAGCCGCCCAGCTTGAGATCAAGGGTGGCGCCTGCCGCGTTGCTGAAGCGCAGGCCCGGCGCGGCCTCAATGCGCCCCACGCGCGTGACAGCGGTGCCGCTGGCCGCGCCGGCGGCAATAACCGCCTCGCGCGCCGACGCCGGCGCCGTAAAGCACAGCTCATAATCATCCCCGCCCGCCGCCGCAAATGCGCGTCTTAGCGCCAGGGGTTGCCCGGCCAGCACCGGCCCTGCCGGCAGCGCATCCACATCGAGCACCGCACCAACGCCCGAACGCTCGAGGATATGTCCCAGGTCACCCGCCAGCCCGTCCGAAATATCGATCGCCGCATGCGCAATGCCGCTCAATGCCAGCCCAAGCTGCACGCGTGGCGTTGGCATATGCATGCGCGTGCCGGCGGCGGCCAGCTGCTCCGGCGGCAGTGCCAGTTCGCCGCGATACCCCGCCAGCGCCAGCCGCGCATCGCCTAGCGTGCCGGACACCCAGATATCGTCCCCCACCTGCGCTGCACTGCGCAGCAGGGAACGTCCCGGCGCCACCTCGCCGAAGATGGTGATGCAGATATTCAGCGGTCCCTTGGTGGTATCGCCGCCAATCAGTTCGCAGTCATGCGCGTCCGCCAGCGCAAACAGGCCGGCGGAAAACGCGGACAGCCAATCGCGGTCCGCAGCCGGCAGGGCCAGAGCGAGCGTGAAGCCTACCGGGCGGGCGCCCATGGCAGCGAGATCGGAGAGATTGACGGCGAGGCATTTGTGCCCCAGGCGGCGCGGGTCTTCGCCCGCGAAGAAATGCCGGCCCTCGACCAGCATGTCGGAAGAAATGGCGGTCTGCATCCCCGGCGACGGGGCGAGCAGGGCGCAATCGTCGCCGATGCCTAATGCGGCCTTGCGGCGGCCTGGGCGAACGAAATAGTGTTTGATCAGGTCAAATTCTGAGAGCATCCCGCCATTGTAGCGGGGACGCTCTTAAACGTGCCTGTCGCGCAGATAGATCCAGGTGCCGCCCGAAGCGATGGCGGCGGTGGCGAGGGTAACGACCCAGCTGGAATCTGGTGGAGTGAAGAAGAGTGCAGCAGCAGTCGCAGGGAACAGGACGCCGGACATACGGGCCCAGGAGTGCCAGATTGCAGTGCGCATGGTTCTTTCCTTCCGTAAAGGTGCCAACAAAACTCAGTCTAGGAGACGATGTGCCAGATGTAAACTTGTTGTCGACAAATATTCCAATTATTTTAGGTTTCGCGCAACAAGATTTTATGGTTTCGTTCCGCATGTCAGCTTTATTTTAAGAAACCTCAAGAAATTAAAATTTATCGATAGTAATAAAAGTTTCACTCAGGAATATTGAAAAATAAGTAATTTATTGTTAAATTGGTATTTCCAAACTTTTCGGGGATTCCATGAAACAAGCTTTTGCCTTGATTGTCAGCGTGGTGGCCGCCGCCTCCGCCCATGCTCAAACGCCGCACAAATACGCCATCGTTTCGCTGGCAGGCGCCAATGTCTCGGTGCTGACCTATGTGACTGGCACGGGAACGAATCAGGGTCCAAACAACAAGCAGGTCGTCGCATTGAATAATCCGGTGTTGGACGATGCGGCTATCAAGGCAGCCACTGCCGTCATCAAGAAGAACGAGCCCGATGCCACGGTGCTGCCGCTGCTGACAATGGACGCGCAGCTGCTCAGGTCCGGCAACGCGATGTTTGAAGAGCCGGACCAGAACGCGTCCAGCCGCGAGCGCCTGGCCAGCATGTGGCAGGGCAAAGACATCACCCACGTCATCGTGGTCACGCCTGGACACGGCGATGTCGACGTCAAATTCACCAATACATCAATGACAATGGGGAAGGCCGATGGCATCGGCTTCTTCGTCGATAACGAAGCGCGCACAACCGGGCGTCCAGACAACAGCACCGCCACCGGCCTGGTGATGCCGCTGGCCTATCTGCACCTGCGGCTGGTGGACGCCAAAACCCTGCAGGTGGTGAAGGAAGTATCGCAAAAGGAGGCGCGCATTCTGACCCCGGCGCCCACCGACGACGCCAACCTCTTCGCCTGGAATAATCTGACGCCCCAAAAGAAGCTGGAATACCTGCAGCTGATTACCCGCCAGGCTGTATCGAAAGGGCTGCCCAAGCTGCTGGCGGCCGAATAAAGCCTGCATGGCCAATCCAATAGTTATTTTCACGATAACTTTTTGGCATAAATTCGTGAAACTACCTAGGATTGGCCGTACAAGCGTCTGTTAGAATCGGGGGATTCGTATTTAGAACATTGGAAGGGGGCAGTACAGATATGGACTCGGCATCTGATAAAAAAGAAGAACTTCGACAGCAACTTCGCGCAGCAGCACTTGAATATCACGAGTGTCCAAGACCCGGCAAAATCAGCGTCACCCCCACCAAGCAACTCTCCAATCAGCGCGACCTCGCGCTGGCCTATTCCCCCGGCGTAGCAGCTCCCTGCGAAGAAATCGTCGCCGATCCAGCCAATTCCTATAAGTACACCGCGCGCGGCAACCTGGTCGCCGTGATCTCGAACGGTACCGCCGTTCTGGGCCTGGGCAATATCGGTGCGCTGGCATCCAAGCCGGTCATGGAAGGCAAGGGCGTGCTGTTCAAGAAGTTCGCCGGCATCGACGTCTTCGACATCGAAATCAACGAGCAGGACCCGGACAAGCTGGTCGACATCATCGCCGCACTGGAACCGACCTTCGGCGGCGTGAACCTGGAAGACATCAAAGCACCTGAATGCTTCTACATCGAGCGCAAGCTGCGCGAAAAGATGAAGATCCCGGTCTTCCACGACGACCAGCACGGCACCGCCATCATCGTGGGCGCGGCCATCCTGAACGGTCTGAAATACATCAAGAAAGACATCAAGAACGTCAAGCTGGTGGTGTCCGGCGCGGGCGCTGCGGCACTGGCTTGCCTGGACCTGATCGTCGACCTCGGCTTCCCGATCGAAAACATCGTGGTGACCGACCTGGCGGGCGTGGTCTACAAGGGCCGCAAAGAACTGATGGACCCGGACAAGGAGCGCTTCGCGAGCGAAACCAGCGCGCGTACCCTGGCTGAAGTGATCGAAGGCGCGGACATCTTCCTCGGCCTGTCCGCCGGCGGTGTGCTGAAGCAGGACATGGTCAAGCAGATGGCGCCGAACCCGCTGATCCTGGCGCTGGCCAATCCGACCCCGGAAATCCTGCCGGAAGACGTGAAGGCGGTGCGCGGCGACGCCATCATCTGCACCGGCCGTTCGGACTATCCGAACCAGGTCAACAACGTGCTGTGCTTCCCATACATCTTCCGTGGCGCGCTGGATTGCGGCGCTGCCACCATCACGCGCGAAATGGAAATCGCCGTGGTGCACGCGATTGCGGAACTGGCCCACGCCGAGCAATCGGACATCGTGGCGTCCACCTACGGCATCGCCAATCTGGCCTTCGGCCCTGAATACCTGATCCCGATGCCTTTCGATCCGCGCCTGCTGATCAAGATCGCACCGGCCGTGGCGAAGGCCGCTTTCGATTCCGGCGTGGCAACCCGCCCGATCGAAGACCTGGAAGCGTATGCGGACAGCCTGCAGCAATTCGTCTACCGTTCCGGCACCTTCATGAAGCCGCTGTTCTCGGTGGCGAAGAAGGCCCACACGGACCTGAAGCGCATCGTGTACGCGGAAGGCGAAGAAGAGCGCGTGCTGCGCGCGGTGCAGGTGGTGGTCGACGAGAAGCTGGCGCGTCCAATCCTGGTGGGCCGTCCGGCCGTGCTGGAAGCGCGCATCCAGAAGTTTGGCCTGCGCCTGAAGCCGGGCGTGGACTATGCCGTCATCAACCCGGACTACGATGAGCGCTACCGCCAATACTGGCAGGCATACTACGAGCTGACCGCTCGTAAAGGCGTGACCCAGGAATACGCCAAGCTGGAAATGCGCCGCCGCCATTCGCTGATCGGCGCCATGATGATCAAGAAGGGCGATGCCGACGGCATGATTTGCGGCACCTTCGGCACCACCCAGCTGCACCTGCATTACATCGACCAGGTGCTGGGCCGCCGTCCAGGCGCCTGCGTGTACGCGGCGATGAACATCCTGGTGCTGCCTGAACGCCAGCTGGCCATGGTGGACACCCACGTCAACGAGAACCCGACCGCCAACGAACTGTCGGCCATCACCATCATGGCAGCGGACGAGATGAAGCGCCTCGGCCTGGAGCCGCGCGCGGCCCTGCTGTCGCATTCGAACTTCGGCTCCTCCAACAGCGAGTCGGCGCAGAAGATGCGCGCCACGCTGGAGCTGGTGCGCGAACGCGCGCCGGATCTGGAAGTGGACGGCGAAATGCACGGCGATACCGCGCTGGATTCCAAGCTGCGCAAGAAGATCATGCCGAACTCCTATCTGGAGCGCGACGCGAACCTGCTGGTGATGCCGAATATCGACGCCGCCAACATTGCCTACAACCTGGTCAAGAGCTCGGCCGGTAACGGCATCACCATCGGCCCGATCCTGCTGGGTTGCGCCGCGCCGGTGCACATCCTGACGCCTTCCGCTACGGTACGCCGCATCGTCAACATGACCGCGCTGTGCGTGGTGGATGCCGTTGCTGCCAACGCTACCAGGAAAGACAACGCATGACCGATCTGCTGCTTGCCATCGTCCACCACCTTTGCGCCTTCGGCATCGCGGCGGTAGTCACCGCTGAACTGGTTCTGGTACGACCTGGCATGCAGCCGCCGGCCGTGCGCCTGGCCGCCCGCTACGATGCAGCCTACGGGCTGCTAGCAGTTGGGCTTCTGGTGATTGGCTTCCTGCGCGTCTACTTCGGCGCCAAGGGCCACGACTACTACTTCCACAACCACATCTTCTGGACCAAGGTCGGCCTGTTTGCTGTCATGGGCCTGCTGTCCATCAAGCCCACGCTGCGCATGCTGCGCTGGCAGAAAGCGCTGCGCGCCGACGCCGGATTCGTGCCGCAGGAAGTGGAAATCAAGGCCGTGCGCAAGCTGCTGATGGCCGAAATTCACGTCTTCGCCCTGATCCCGATTGCGGCTGCCGCCATGGCCCGCGGCTACGGCTACGTAGCATAATTGCTATCTTGTAATATGTTGTAAAGCGCGCCTTTTGGCGATACCTGCTCTGTTACAATTACAGGTTCGATAACACCGCAGTTGGATTCGTACATGACCACCACAAAGCGCGCCCTGATTACGGGCATTTCCGGCCAGGACGGCGCCTATCTGGCCCAGCTGCTGCTGGAAAAGGGCTATGAAGTCACCGGCACCTTCCGCCGCACCAGTTCCGTCAATTTCTGGCGCATCGAAGAACTGGGCATCCAGAATCACCGGAATCTGAAACTGGTCGAATTCGATCTGACCGATATGGGCTGCATCATTCGCCTGCTGCAGATCGGGAATTTCGACGAGGTCTACAACCTGGCGGCGCAAAGCTTCGTGGGCGTGTCGTTCGAACAGCCTGCAACCACGGCCGAAATTACCGGCGTTGGCTGCACCAATCTGCTGGAAGGCATCCGCATCGTCAATCCGAAAATTAAGTTCTACCAGGCTTCGACCTCGGAGATGTTCGGCAAGGTGCAGGCTATCCCGCAAAAGGAAGACACGCCGTTCTATCCGCGCAGCCCTTACGGCGTGGCCAAGCTGTACGCGCACTGGATGACGGTGAACTACCGCGAGTCCTACGGCATCTTTGCTTCCTCTGGCATTCTGTTCAACCACGAATCCCCGCTGCGCGGCCGCGAGTTCGTGACCCGCAAGATTACCGACTCCGTCGCCAAGATCAAGCTGGGCAAGCTGGACGTTCTGGAGCTGGGCAATATGGACGCGAAGCGCGACTGGGGCTTCGCCAAGGAATACGTGGAAGGCATGTGGCGTATGCTGCAGACCGACAAGCCTGATACTTATGTGTTGGCCACCAACCGTACCGAGACCGTACGCGACTTCGTGACCATGGCCTTCAAGGCAGTGGACATCGCCATCGAGTGGCAGGGAAGTGTGGAGAACGAAACAGGCCGCGACGCCAAGACCGGCAAGGTGCTGGTGCGCGTGTCGCCGAAGTTTTACCGCCCAGCCGAAGTGGACCTGCTTATCGGCGATCCATCCAAGGCCCGCAAGGAACTGGGCTGGGAAGCCAAGACTTCGCTGGAAGAGCTGTGCCAGATGATGGTGGCAGCAGATCTGCGCCGCAATACCGCGGGCTTCTCCGTCTGATATGAGCGACCGCTTGCAGCTGCTGTCCCCGGCGCGTGAAGGCGAGGGCAAACGTGCCCTCGTTACCGGTCTGGCTGGATTTACGGGCCACTATGTGGCGCAGGAGCTGCGTGCCGCCGGCTACAAAGTGATCGGTACTGCGGTGCCCGGCCACGAGCATGGCGGCGACATGGTGTCGCTGGACCTCACTGACCGTGCCGCTGTCGCCGCGGCGGTCCACGAATTGCAGCCGGACGTCGTGGTGCACCTGGCTGCCATCGCCTTCGTCGCCCATTCCGACGTCGAGCAGATCTATCGTGTCAACGTGATGGGCACGCGCAACCTGCTGGAAGCGCTGGCGTCTGCGCCGAAAAAGCCTGGTGCAGTGCTGCTGGCATCAAGCGCCAATATCTATGGCAACACAGCCGTGGAAATGATTCACGAAGACGTTCCTGCGTCGCCGGCCAATGACTACGCCGTCAGCAAGCTGACCATGGAGTACATGGCCCGCCTGTGGATGGACAAGCTGCCCATCATCATGGCGCGCCCATTCAACTACACGGGCGTGGGCCAGCACGAGAACTTCCTGCTGCCGAAGATCGTGTCGCACTTCCGCCGCAAGGCCGCGGACATCGAACTGGGCAACCTTCAGGTATGGCGAGATTTCTCCGACGTGCGCATGGTCGCCGCCAGCTACCGCGCCCTGCTCGCGGCCAAACCTGCTGGCCAGGTGTTCAACATCAGCTCCGGCAAGGCTTACTCGCTGGGTGAGGCGATCGCCATGATGGAAGAGATTGCAGGCTACAAAATCAATGTCCACGTCAATCCAGCCTTTGTGCGCGCCAATGAAGTGGAGCGCCTGACGGGCGATAACCGCCGCCTCGCGTCCGTGATCGGCGCCATCGAGCCGGTGCCGCTGCAGCAAACCCTGCGCTGGATGTACGAGGCGTAATTGCCAATCACGGCAACAAGTAACATGCGCGTACTGCATTTCTACAAGACTTATTATCCCGATTCCTGGGGCGGCATCGAGCAAGTGATCCGCCAGATGTGCGTGGGCACAAGCCGGCTCGGCGTCCACAACGAAGTGCTGACGCTGACCCGCAATGGCGGGCCGGAGCTGATGGACATCGAAGGCCATTCGGTTCATCGCGTGCGGCTCGATTTCGAAATCGCTTCGAATGCGGTGTCGGTTGCATCGATCCGCAAGCTGGCGGCGTTGGCGAAAAACGCGGACGTGATTCATTATCACTTCCCGTGGCCCTTCATGGATATGGCCCACTTCATGGCGCGGGTAAAGAAACCGAGCGTGGTGACTTACCACTCCGACATCGTGCGCCAGAAGACGCTGCTGCGTGTGTACACCCCGCTGAAGCGCCGCTTCCTGAAAGATGTTGACTCCATCGTCGCGACTTCGCCGAATTATCTGGCGTCTTCGCCGGTGCTGAGACGCTATGAAAACAAGGTGACTACCATTCCATTCGGTTTGGATAAATCCACCTATCCCGAACCGCCCCCGGAAGTAATAGAGAAATGGCGTGCCCGCATGGGCGAGCGCTTCTTCCTGTTCGTCGGTGTGCTGCGTTACTACAAGGGCTTGCACATTCTGCTGGATGCGGTGGCGCGCAATGGTTATCCCGTCGCAATTGTCGGTGCCGGTCCGATCGAGCAGGAACTGAAGGAGCGCGCCAAGCGTCTCGGTGTGCTCGACAAGGTGCAGTTCCTCGGTGCGCTCGATGAAGAAGACAAGATCGCACTGCTGAAGCTGTGCTACGCCATGGCTTTCCCGTCGCACCTGCGCTCGGAAGCTTTTGGCATCTCGCTGCTGGAAGGTGCCATGTATGGCAAACCGATGATCTCCAGCGAAATTGGCACCGGCACTACCTATATCAACATCGATCAGGACACGGGCCTGGTGGTGCCGCCCAGCGATGTCGAGGCCTTCGACAAAGCGATGCGCGTGTTGTGGGAGAACCCGCAGCTGGCGGCCGATATGGGCCGCCGTGCGGAACAGCGTTACTGGAGTTTGTTCACGGCGGGGAAGATGGCCGAGGACTATGCTCAGCTTTACCGCTCACTGCTCGCGCGGCGAGCTCGGTAAGCAGCGCCAGTATCAAGCCTGCTGCGGCCAGCATGAACAGCATGCGATGTTGTCCGCCGCTCGCAGTCAGCAGCCAGGATGAAGTGTAGCCGACAATCGCTTGCGTTAGCGCGTAGATGGTGGTGGCGCGGCTCCAGGCGGCCGATTGCCTTTCCGCATTGCCGGGCAGGATGCGCTGAATCTGGCCAAGGTAGATGGGCACGATCCCCGGCGGGAAAGTGCCGATCACCAGCGTGGCCAGGATCAGCGCTGGTATTTTCGTCGTGCTGACCAGCAGGGCGATGGCCGCGATTTGTCCGGCGATCGCGATGCGGTTGGTGACACGCGGCGTGATGCGGTCGCCCAGCGCGCCATACATCATCGGGCCGGCGATGGCGCCGATGCCGTAGGCGATCCAGAACATGGCGCCGGTCTGCGCACCGAGGCCCAATCCGCGTGCGATGTAATCCACCAGGAAGATCATCATCGGCACCAGGCCAACGGCCATCAGCGCGTACTGCACGTAGAGCACGGTCATCTCCGCGCCGCCATCCGCTGTCGCCGCCGGATGCGTCGATGCACCAGCCGCGGTCGCGCCACGACCGCCTGCGGCCGTCCCGCCGGACTCCGCGGCCGTCGCCGCCGCCTCCACCGCCTCAGCGTCCGCTTCCGACGCGGCCTCCACAGCCGTAGCCACAGCGTTCGCCTCCGCCGCGGCCTCCACCGCCGTAGTCTCAGCGTCCGCCTCCGTCTGCACCGCCGCCGTCGCCGCCACAGCAGCGCTTACCGGATCGGCGCTCGCCGCCGATGTCCCTGCGGCCGGGGCGTTGCGCGGCGTCGCGGGCGCCGCACTGGGCCATCCCTGCCAGCTCGCGGCGGTCAGCAGCGCGGAGACGACGCCGAGCCCGGCCCAGGTTTGCCACAGCCCGACTTTGAGCAGCAGCGGCACCAGCGTGCCCGACGCGGCGATTCCAATACCCAAGCCAAGGAAGATCGCGCCGCTGGCCATGCCGCGCTTTTCGACTGGAATATGCGGCAGCACCGTAATCGCCGCCAGCACCATGATAATTCCGCCCGCCACGCCGGACAGGAAGCGCCACGCGAAGAACCACGCCACCGACACCGGCACCGCGCAAGCAAAGAAAGCCAGCGCCGCCAGCGCCATCATCCATTGCAAGGTACGTCGTGCGCTCAAGCGCGACGCCAGCGGACGTCCACCCACTGCACCAACCAGATAGCCCACCAGATTCGCTGCGCCGAGATACAGCACATCATTGGCCGCAAACCAGTGCGCCTCGATCAGCGGCGGAATCAAGGGCGTGTAAGCGAAGCGCGCCAGCCCAATGCCGACCAGGCTCGCACACAAGGCGGCAAAAATCGACCGCCCAACGGAAGGAGATGAAGCCATGATAGTTCCCACGAGATTCCCACGAGATTTCGAATTATGTTTGACAGGGTAGTCAAGTTTGACGTGTGTGTCAAGAATGCGTTAAAATCGCCCTCATGGTCGGAATACGTCAATTCAACGAAGATGCCGTGCTGGACGCTGCGATGCAGCTGTTCTGGCAGCGCGGTTATGGTGCCACCTCGATGCAGGACCTGGCGCAGGCCACCGGCGTGCTGCGTGGCTCGCTCTACAACGCCTACGGCGACAAGGCGCAGATTTTCGTGCTGGCCTTCGAGCGCTATCACCGCCAGATTCTCGAACTGGCGCGCGAGGCGCTATCTCATCCCGACCTGCGCACTGCGCTCGAATCCTTTTTCGAAAAGCTGATCGCGCTGATGACCAGTCCCGGCGAAGGTGCGCACACGCGCGGCTGCCTGACCACCAAGACGGCGGCCGATGAAACGGCGCAGGGCGAGATCATCCTCAGCGCTTTGCAAGGCCTGCTGGATGGCATGGAAGCCCTGCTGACCGAGCGCCTGCAGAAAGCCGGCAAGCTGTCGCTGCCGCCGCAAGAGGGCGCTCGGCTGATGGTCACGCTGACGCGCGGCCTGGTCATCATGGAGCGTGTTTATTCCGATCCGGCCCGGCTGCGCGCCAGCGCCGCTGCCCTCATCGACCTGCTGCTGAAGAAGTAGCGCGGTATTCGCCGCAGGTTTTTCCCGTCCATTTCTTGAAGGCGCGCTGGAACGTGGCGCTGTCGCTGAAGCCCAGCTCCGTGGCAAGCTGCGCCAGACCGATGCGCGAAGTGGTCAGGCGCGCGATGGCAATGCCGCGCCGCAGATCGTCCTTCAGCTTTTGCAGAGAGGAGTCCTCGTGCGCCAGTTGGCGCTGCAAGGTTGCGGGTGATACGTGCAGGCTGGCCGCAATGGCCGGCAGATCCGGCCAGTCGGGATACTGGCGCAGCAGGCAGTTGCGCACTTCCTGGCTCACCGGGCCAAATCCGCGCGGCGGTAGCAGAATCTGCGCGAAAGCATCCGGCAGGAAGGCGCGCAGGGCCTGCTCGTCGCGGCTGACGGGCGTCTGCAGCACGGCCGCATCAAACCAGAAGCCCGAAGTCGCCTGCTGGAAGCGGCGCTCGCCGGGGAATACCGCCGCATAGTCGCGCGCATAGTCCGGCTCCGGGAACATGAAATCGAAATGGCGGATCGGCAGCGGACCGTTGATCAGCCACGCGGCCAGGCGCCACAGCACGCGCACCATGGTCTCCTGCAGGAAAGCCGGCGCGCTCTCGCCTTTGCCGACCCAGGCCACATCCAGTCCCGCTTCGTCCTTCTGCACTGACAGCGAAAACAGCAGGTCATCCTGCAGCAGATTCAATACCTTGCTCATGCGCTGCAGCGCGCTGCCCAGCTCCGGCGCGCCCATGCCCGAGCGCGCGACCAGGGCGAAGCTGCCCAGTTTGAAGGGCCGCGAAAACAGCCCCACCGATTCGTCCTTGAGTTCCTGGGCCAGCGTGTAGAACAATGCGACATACTGGTGCGAACTGATGCCGGGATGGGCCGGATCGGTCAGCACGGCGGTATCGGCGCCCACGCGCTGCAGGTAGGCTGTGACATCGGCCCCGCTGGCGCCGATACGGGACAACATGCCGCGTACGAAGGCGGGCGCGATCAGGGTGTCGGTGAGGTCTTTTGCCATTGGTTTTAATGTCCGCGGCAATTGCCGGGCAGCTTGCAAGCCCATAGGATGGGGGAATTATAAGCCGAGGCGTGAGGCGAATTGCCACCGCCGGTTTCAACCAGCAGGAGACAAAAGATGACTTCCAAAGTATGCGTCGCAGGCGTCGGCATGGTGCCGTTCGTGAAACCGGGCGCCAACGAACCTTATCCCGTCATGGCGTCGAAAGCCGCGCTGGCAGCATTGGCCGATGCGGGCATCGGCTATGACCAGATCCAGCAGGCTTACATGGGTTATGTGTACGGCGACTCCACGGCTGGCCAGCGCGCGCTGTACGAGGTGGGCATGACGGGCATCCCGGTCGTCAACGTCAACAACAACTGCTCCACCGGCTCAACCGCGCTGTACCTTGCGCGCCAGGCCGTGCAATCGGGCGCTGCGGAATGCGTGCTGGCGCTGGGCTTCGAGCAAATGAGTCCTGGTGCGCTGGGTTCCGTGTTCAATGACCGTCCGAGCCCATTCGAACTGTTCGACAATGCCGCCGATGAACTGGTGGGCGAGCCGCAGATCCCGCTGGCGCTGCGCTACTTCGGCGGTGCCGGCCTGGCGCATATGAAGGAATTCGGCACGCCACTCAATACCTTCGCCAAGATCCGCGCCAAGGCCAGCCGCCACGCGGCGAACAATCCGGTCGCACTGTTTCGCAAGGAAGTCACCGAAGAAGAAGTGATGGCGGCGCCGATGGTGTGGGACGGCGTGATGACGCGCTTGATGGCTTGCCCTCCAACCTGCGGCGCAGCTGCGGCCGTGATCTGCTCTGAGGACTTCGCCAGACGCCACGGCCTGAACGCCGCGGTACGCATCCGCGCCCAATCCATGACGACTGACCGCGCCATTTCTTTCGAAGCGCGCGATATGCGCGAGGTGGTCGGCTTCAGCATGGCGCGCGAGGCGGCGCAGCAGGTGTACGAAGCGGCCGGTATTGGTCCTGAGGACGTGCAGGTGATCGAGCTGCACGACTGCTTCGCGCACAATGAACTGATCACTTATGAGTCGCTGGGACTGTGCCCGCGCGGCGGCGCGCAGAAGTTCGTGGAAGACGGCGATAACACGTACGGCGGCAAGTACGTGACCAATCCATCCGGTGGCCTGCTGTCGAAAGGCCATCCGCTCGGCGCGACCGGCCTGGCGCAGTGCACGGAGCTGGTGCAGCAGCTGCGCGGCCAGGCGGACAAGCGCCAGGTCGAAGGCGCGCGTCTGGCGCTGCAGCACAACCTCGGTCTGGGCGGCGCCTGCGTGGTGACGCTGTACGAAAAGGTGTCGGCATGATTGACCGCGCCTGGCTGGGGCGTGAGCTGCCTCCTTCCGAAATGCTGGTGGACCGGGCACGTCTGCAATTCTTCGCGCGATCCATCGGCGAGACTGATCCAATTTATCTCGACGTGAGCGCTGCGCGTGACGCGGGCTATGCCGACATCCCCGCGCCGCCTACCTTCCTGTTCTCAGTAGAGCTGGACAGCGGTTCCACAGACTGGATGCTGCACCAGATGCAGATTCCGCTGGCCAAGCTGCTGCACGGCGAGCAGTCCTTCCGCTACTACAAGCCGGTGTGCGCGGGCGATCACATCACCGTGCGTTCAACGGTCAGCGAAATCTACGACAAGAAAAATGGTGCGCTGGAATTCGTCGAGCGCAGTTCGCGCGTGACGAACCGGGATAACGAACTGGTGGCCGAGCTGCGCTCGCTGCTGGTTGTGCGCCACTAAGGAGGCCAGATGAAACCGGGAGATATCCTGCCGACGCTGCAACTGCCGCCCGTTGACCGCACCATGCTGGCGCTGTACGCCGGTGCTTCGGGCGACCACAACCCGATTCATATCGACATCAATTTCGCCCGCCGTTGTGGCATGCCGGACGTGTTTGCGCACGGCATGCTGGGCATGGCCTGGCTGGGCCGGTTGCTGACGCAATGGGTGCCGCAATCGCGCCTGCGCAAATACGAAGTCCGCTTCGCCGGCATTACCCACCTGGGCAATGCCATGCAATGCCGCGGCGAAGTCAAAGAGCTGCTAGATCTCGACGGCGAACCCTGTGCGCGCATCGCGGTCGTCGCAGCAAACCAGTACGGACAACAAAAAATCATCGGCGAAGCCATCGTCGCCGCGTAGGGCGGATCATCGATCCGCCGTGCATGAACAGAGAGGAAAGAAAATGAAACTGCAAGGAAAAGTAGCGCTGGTCACCGGCTCCGGCCGCGGCATCGGCCGCGCCATCGCCATGAAACTGGCAAGCGAAGGCGCGCGCCTCGTCATCAATGACCTGGACGAAGCTCCTGCCCAGGAAACGGTCGACGCCATCAAGGCTGCGGGAGGCGAAGCCATCGCCTGCGTCGGCAGCGTGACCGCTCCGGATTTCGCCGAGCGCTTCATCGGCACGGCAGTCGATCATTTCAAGGGCCTGGACATCATCATCAACAACGCCGGCTACACCTGGGACAACGTGATCCAGAAGATGACCGACGAGCAGTGGTACGCCATGCTTGACTGCCATCTGACTGCGCCATTCCGCATCCTGCGTGCGGCGCAGCCGGTGATCAAGGCGCTGGCCAAGACCGAAGCGGAACAGGGCATCCGCAACGTGCGCAAGGTGGTGAACATTTCCTCCGTCGCCGGCGTGTTCGGCAATGCGGGACRGGTGAACTACTCGGCAGCGAAGGCCGGCATCATGGGTGTCACGCAAACGCTTGCGAAAGAATGGGGCCGCATGAACACCACGGTGAACTGCGTGGCCTTTGGCCTGATCAAAACGCGCCTGACCGGCAACGCGGCTGAAGGCGGCACCGCCAATATCGAAGGCCGCGAAATCAAAGTCGGCGTCAACAAGGACCTGCTGGCGATGATGGAAGCGACCATTCCATTGGGCCGCGGCGGCACGCCGGAAGAGGCAGCGGGCGCAGTCTATATGCTGTGCATTCCCGAATCGGATTACGTCAGCGGCCAGACCCTGATGTGCACCGGCGGCCTGACCGGCATGTGAGGAGGAAGACAATGCTGCCACGCCTGCACCAGCACCCATGGATGGACGCGGACATCGAAGCCTTCCGCGACCAGGTACGCCGTTACGTCCACGCCGAACTGGCACCGCACCTGGATGGTTGGCGGCGCCAGGGATTCATTCCACGCGAAACCTGGCGGCCCTTTGGCGAGCTGGGTTTCCTGTTGCCTGAGATGGATGAGCAATACGGTGGTCCCGGCGCCACGCTGGCCTACCAGCTGGTGGTGCAGGACGAACTGGCCAAGGCCGAAGTGCCGGCCAATTCGGCCGTGCACACCATCGCCGCCCACTACATCCTCGACTACGGCACGGAAGAACAGAAGCAGCGCTGGCTGCCGCGGCTGTGCAGCGGCGAACTGCTGGCAGGTATCGCAATGACGGAACCAGGCTGCGGCTCCGACCTGAAATCGATGCGCACGCGCGCCGTGCGTGATGGCGACCATTACGTGATCAACGGCGCCAAGACCTTCATTACCAATGGCTACACGGCCAACCTGCTGGTACTGGCGCTGCGTACCGGCGATGCGGGCTCGAAAGGGATTTCGCTGGTGGTTATCGAGACGGAAAATCTGTCGGGATTTAGTGTTGGGCGCCGCCTGGAAAAGATCGGCATGCATGCATCCGATACCGCCGAACTGGCATTCGAAGATATGCGCGTGCCGGTCGCCAATCTGCTGGGCGTGGAAGAAGGCCGCGGCTTTGGCCAGCTTATGAGCCAGCTGGCGTATGAACGCATGCTGCTGGCGGTACCTGCGGCAGCCGTGATCGAGCGCTCGCTGGAACTGGCGGTCGAATACACCAAGGAGCGCAAGGCGTTCGGACAGCCGATCTCCGATTTCCAGAATACGCGCTTCAAGCTGGCCGAATGTGCGACCATGGCGCACGTGGTGCGCAGCTTCGTCAACGACTGCATCCAGCGCCTGCTGGACGGCACGCTGGACGACGAAGCGGCCTACATGGCGAAGTGGTGGTGCTCCGAACAGCAGTGCAAAGTGACGGACGAATGCCTGCAGCTCTTCGGCGGCTACGGCTACATGGCTGAATATCCGATCGGCCGCCTGTGGGCAGATGCGCGGGTGCAGCGCATCTACGGCGGCACCAATGAAATCATGAAGGATCTCATCGCACGCAAGGTACTCGCATGAAGCCACTGGCCGGCTTGCACATCGTCGAATTCGAAGGGCTGGGCCCTGGTCCTTTATGTGGCCGCATGCTGGCCGACTTTGGCGCGCGCGTCACGCTGGTGGTGCGTCCCGGCGCGGGCCTCGTTGCTGGCCTGCTCGGCGGCGATGGCAAGCGTCCGCTAGCCGAGGGCAAGACGGAGCTGGCCTTGAATCTGAAAGATGCGGCAGATGTTCGGCGCGCGCTGGCGCTACTGGCGCAAGCCGATGGCCTGATTGAAGGCAACCGGCCCGGTGTCATGGAGCGCCTTGGACTGGGTCCTGCGCACTGCGCGGAAGTCAATCCGCGCCTGGTATATGGACGCATGACGGGCTGGGGACAGGATGGTCCGTTGGCGCAGGCAGCGGGGCACGATCTGAATTACGTGGCGTTAAGTGGCCTGCTGTCGCTGGCGCCGCAGCAGGGCATTCCGCCCACGCTGGGCGACGCAGCCGGTGCGCTGGGACTGGCCTTCGGCATGGTCAGCGGCTTGCTGCAGGCGCGCAGTACGGGCAAAGGCTGCGTGGTGGATGCGGCGATCACGGACGTCATGGCAATGCTGGGCGGGATCGCGCAGTGGGTTGCCGCCAGCGGTGGCCTGGGCGGCCCGAAGCCGAGCCCCTTCCACGATTCGCCTTTCTACGATGTCTACCGCTGCGCTGACGGCGCCAGCATCACGGTCGGCGCATTGGAACCGCAATTCTATGCGCTACTGTTACAGAAAGTAGGCATGCATGATGTCGATCCGCGCAGCCAGTATGATGCAAGCCAGTGGCCGGCATTAAAGGAGCGCTTTGCCGCGTTGTTTGCCTCGCGATCGCGTAGTCACTGGTGTGCCTTGCTTGAAGGAACCGACGCCTGCTTCGCGCCGGTATTAACGTTGGCGGAAGCAATGCAGCATCCACACAACGCCGCGCGCGGCACCTTTACAGAGCAAGGCCATGTGCGGGCAGCCCCGCGCTTCACTTCTTTCTGACAGCTCAGCCGTTTTGGTGTAACTTGGTATATATACAAATCTCCCGCCGGGGAAAAATTTCCGGGGAGGCCAATATGAAAATCAAGATCACCTTTGTGCTGCTGCTTGCCCTGGCCGAGATGCGCTGGGGAGACGCGTTCGATTGGGTTCTCAATATGTACCCGATCGCAGACATTCGCGCAGCGCTCACCACCAATGTCAGTGCCGGCGACCGCAACGGCCTGAATGTCCGCTAGCGTTCCAGCGTAACGCTCATCAGACCAATCACTACGTCATTGCTTAGGGTGCGCAGTGTCAGGCTGCGCAGGGTTCTGGCTGATTCCAGCGGTATGCATTGCGCGGTCGCCGCGCCGCCTGCTACGGCGCCGCCGCTTGTCTGCAAGCGGACCTTGCCGGTCTTGAGGTCGACTCTGGGCGGGATTGGGCCGGGGCGGCGGAACTGGTAATCATCAATTAGATAATCTTGCTCGATAGGCCACCAGTTGTCCGGATTGTGCAGGGCGAGCCGCGTGCTGGTGCCATCGGTATAGCGGACAATCACTTCACCGTTATCCAGGCGGCTTTGCATGAAGTTGGTAGACCCGGCCATCAGCAACCAGGCGCGCTTGGCCGTGCCGGCTAGAGGGATTTGGGCCTCGCGCGGGTAGTTGTTCCATTGCGAAGTGAAGACGATATTGGGCGTACCGGATTGCGATGGCGTGGCGAAAGGGACGCCGTTTGGCATCACGATATTGCCGCCGCCGGCGCGCGCTGCGCTTCGTAGACCGGTATCGTCGATCTCCGGCAGGGTGTCGAGATGGCCAGCCCAGGCACCGGCGCCTTGCGCGGGCAGGGACAGCGACACATAGGGCGAGCGCGGCGACTGGTATTTGCCGGGTTTGAAGATTTCGGTAATGCGATCATTGAAATAGGCTGCCAGCGAAATGCTGTCGTAGCGGGCGCCGTTGCGCGGCGTCGTCCAGTCGATAGCAGGACTGCTGATGTGTTCACTACTGGCGGCCATCGTTGCCGCGGCGCGTGTGGGTAACGTGGCGGCGCGCCAGGTGATGTCGACTTCAGCGCGCCCGTGGTTCAACGGCGTTTCGATCACAGTCATGTCCGCAGCGGTATGCCAGCTCATTGCTTGCCCGTTGACGGTGACGCTGGCCGGCGCACGTGATGTGGAAGGCAGTTGCAGCCGCAAGCTGCGGAAACGCGGCGCCACATCCTGCAAGGCCCAGCGATCCGTGGCGCCACTGCGCGAGAAGCTCAGTGCGAGATCCGGATGCGTGATGCGCGCATGCGTCCAGCTTGCGGGCAAGCCGGGATGCACAGAAAGCGTCCCCGCCAGCGCGTCGGGATGAATACCGAACAGACCCTCGACCAAGGCGCGCGACAGCACGCCTGCGCCGTCGGCAAAGTCACGCTGCGACTCGCGGCGGTAGACGTCCAGGTAATTCATCGTACCGACATTACCGGGCGAGATACCCATATACATGCTGGCCAGCAGTGCGCTCTTGGCCAGCATGTACGCTTCTTCCGGCTGGTCCGCCTGCCATAGAGCGAGCGCCGTGTGCAGGTTCTCGCCCATGACGACATTGTTGGCCGACCAGGAGTAAGGCATCCAGTTGGTGGTGGCCAGCATGTGATAAGCCGCATCCGCAGGCACGCCTTCGCCAGCAACAGGAATCGCCTGGAAGTCGCGCAAAAGCGCAGCCGCCATCTGATGCGCTTCGGCGGCGGTGGGTACTTCGGAATCGATGGTGTGATAGAAGGTCCAGAGGCCATAGCTGGGATGAAGCTGCTGAAGTCCCAGTACATCGCGGTATTCTGCGAATGCACCTTGCTCCGGCATCCACAATAGACTGCGCATGGCTTGCGCCACCAGCGCCGCTTCGCGTTCATAGGGCGACGGGTCTTTGCCCAACAGGCGCGCCAGGCGGGCCGCCCCGCGATTGGCGTAGACGTTGTAGGCCGACGCATAGCTGACGCCACCACCGTTGTAATAGATGTCGTCACTGGCCCAGATACTGGCGTAGGCTTCGTACAAGGGCAGCTTGTCCGGACCGAACTCGCGCCGGAACAGGCGCTGTTGCCAGGCGAGGTGGCGTTCGATCACAGGCCAGACGGCGCGGGTATATTCCAGATCGCCTGTCCACAGAATGTGGCGAAGCAAGGCATCCATGAAGACCGTATTCATGTCGTAGTGCGAGTGCGACATATCGCCGTTGGAATGCAGTCCCGCTTCGTTTCGCGCCAGTTTGCTGGCGGTATCGGCTGAGGGCAGGGCCGGCGGAATAGCGCTGGTGTTCTGGCCGCGCGTCCAGCCCTCTGCATTAAGACGCGCACGCTCATGCCAGCCGAGTGCATCGAGCGCATAAGGGCCGCGCCAGCCGAGCAGGCGCGTGCGCCAGGCGATGGCGCCATGCATGATGGATTGTGCGCTGTCGTCCCACAGTGCATCAGTGGCGACGTTGAGGGCACCGGCTGCAGCGTTGAGATAAGGATCGGGTGTTTCGATCCGCACGCGATCGCGCAGTGCGGCAAAGTGCTGGCGTGTTTCATCGAACAGGCGTGGCAGCTGAGCGCGCGCATACGCTGGGTCCAGTGCGCCGGACTTGCCGGAAGGGGCGGGCGCTGGCTGTGTCGTGACGGCGGCATATACGTCCAGATCGGCGGCCTGCGCCGCGCCGATGCGCTGCAGCGATATCAGCAGCGGCTGCGCATTGATCAGCGGCGTGCGGGCGACCATCACTGGCGTGGCGGATGAGGCGTCTGGCGACAGCATGGCGGCCAGATCGTTCCAGGCGCCGCCTTCTGCCACATGCAGCGCGGTGCCGGCGGGGACAACACCCGCGATGGTGGCAGCGGGGCTGCTGAGGGTGAAGCCTTCGCCGCTGATGGTGAATTGATTGCGGGCTGCGAATTCGGGACGGAACTGGAAGTATTGAGCGATGGGCACGCGCTCGGTGCTGATATCGCCATCGCGGCGTCCGCGCTCGCCGTTCACGCCGCCGTACGACCACAGCAGTTCCGCACCCGGCGGCAGACCTTTCCCTTCGGCGCGCAGGATCAATCCCTCCGTACGCGCATAGGCCAATACGTCCAGCCGCAGCACGGCGGTGGCGCCCCAGGCGGGATCGCGCAGTTCGTACAGCAGTTCGCCGGGCCGGTAGCGGGTGTCGATGCTGGCCGCCTCGTGCAGCCAGCGCGCGCCGCCGGGCCAGCGCAGCGCCAGCCGCAGATTGCCGCCACGGCCGGGCAGATACAGCATGAATTCGGGATTGTCGCCGCCGTCGACACGGAAGGCGCTGTGCCCACCATATAGGGAGCGGTTGAAGAACTCTGCGCCGTTGTGGATCACGAAATCGGGACCATCGGGCCGATAGCGTATCGGCCGGCTGACCTGGCCAGCGAGGTTGGGATGCAGCGAGGCGGCGGCAGGTGCGATTTCAGCGGCCGTGGCAGTGCTGGCAAGCAGGGCCAGGCAGCAGGCAAGTTTCTTCATTGCGATTTCCGGAGCGGACAATGAAGCTGATCATAGCGGCGCCATACGGGCCGGCATGCTCATGTTTGTGAGAGAAGCGCAGAAGGAGGGAGGGTGGTGCCCGAGGCCGGAATCGAACCGGCACGCCTTGCGGCGGCGGATTTTGAGTCCGCTGCGTCTACCAATTTCACCACTCGGGCATTTAAATGCGCCGTGCATTATTACCGATTTGACCAAGGGCGGCAAGTTGGCGTGAAAAGCATTGCAATAAATGCATGTAACTCATGGTTGCATATAGCTATGGACCACGCGCGCCGCATTGAAAAAATTCAAGGCCACCAGAGCTAGAGTTCCCTGTAACACACGCGTAGCATGAAGTGGTCATCCCCCAAGAAGATGGCCGACCCACGTGATGCAGATGCAGATTCGGAGGGTGAAGAAATGAATCACGTTGTCCTGAAATTGCTGGCCTTGGCTGTGTTGGCTGGCGTGGCGGTCGCTGCTGCGGCCATGGGATAAAACGCCATCATTCGCTACACACAGCTGCACAACTAGCAGCCTGTCGAAGTAGACCCGCAAGCGCAAGGCGTACTGGCCTTAGCGCTGGGTACCAGGCTTACATCAGGGATCGAGAGCGACACAATCGCCGCTTCCCGTCTTCATCGGCGCCCCGTATGCGGCGTGCCGATAATGATCCGGACCGCACCGTCCTTGCGAGGAACACCGGTCCGTAAAGCCGAATGCAGTTCATCGACGCGCCGTGCGTTCTAGTCCACGAAATCTGCGGTTCGTCGCTTGCCACTGCATGCCTGAGGCGGCATTTGCTACCTTGTAACCGTCCCCGCACAATTCCAAAGAGGCGGGGCCACCAGGCAAAATTCGGAGAAGATGATGAACAAGGTTCTGCTCAGTGCCATGGCCGCACTTACTCTGGCCTCAACGGGTGCTGCGCTCGCAGCTGACCCGCAAGACGCAACCGTCCAAATCCGCGCCAGCGAAGGCAACTACAAGCTGAAAATCGGAGAGTTCGACGACTACGCAAATCGCTATGCGCTCGACAACGGGTACAAGATCCGTTTCCAGCGCTACGCCAAACACTATTACGCCCAACTTTCGGGCGAACTACGGGAAGAGATGTTCCCCGTCGAACCAGGGGTCTTCATGACCGCCGCCGGAACCCGGGTGCAGTTCAAGGATCAGGGTGACATGGTCGAAATCGCGAATTTCGAACGTCTGCAGCCATCGCTTGCCGCGACCGGTATGCATATCACTGTCATCGCTCGCCGCTGAAGCTGCTCTTAAAAGAATCCAAACGGCTTGCATGGGCAAGCCGTTGATTGCCTCACCCTAACGGAGAATCAAAATGAAGAAGATCGCTATTCTGGGCGCCATTGCGGCGCTTTCCCTGGCCGCCTCTGCATCGGTACTGGCCGCTGGTCCACAAGACCCCACGGTGCAAATCAGTGCCGGCCAGGCAAGTCGCTACTATATGCCGCCTTCCAGCTTTGACGAATATGCCGGCCGCTTCGCGCTGGACAACGGCCAGCAGCTGCGCCTGTCGCGCCATGTGAACCACTACTATGTTGAACTGACCGGCGAGCAGCGTGCAGAACTGACGCCAGTGGGTCCGAATGCATTTGTGACGGATGCCGGTGCGCGCGTTGAACTGCGCGACCTGGGAGACACTGTCGCCATCAGCAACTATGAAAAGCTGCCGATGGCGGTGGCAATGAAAGCCACCAACGTGATGATGGTGGCCAAACGCTAAGCTGCTTTACGCAGCCTGCTGGAAGGGCGCCGTATCCAGGCGTTCTTCCAGCAGGGCGAAGATGTCATCCTTGGACAGCACATAGCGGTCCATCAGCTCGCCCTTGATCGATTCCATCACGGCGCGGTAATCGCCAATGGACTTCAGGGTGCGGCTATACAGCTCGTCCGCCTTGGACTCGAGCTGCGCCAGACCATGCTCACCGGCCGTCTCGCTCTTGAACTTGCTGTAATCGAGCTTGGAGCGCGAATACATCGATAGGCGGTTCACCATGGTGTCCAGCATATTGGTGGCCTTCTCGATATCGTTCTGGCTGCCCACCGAAATACCGCGCGCACCGTAGAACAATTCTTCCGCCGCCACGCCGCCGTACAGCTGCATCACATCGCGTTCCAGTTCTTCCAGCGTGCGCAGAGACATATCGTCGCCTGCCGACAGCACATAACCCAGCGCATTCAGCTTCGACACCGACTCGGTCGAAATCTTCAGCAGGTGCGACTTCTCTTTCACTTCCGCCAGCGGCAGTCCTTCGCGCAGGAAGGGATCGATCTGCATGAAGAAGTGGCCCAGCTCGTGCAAGGCGATACGCTCGCGCTGACGGGTTTTCTCAGCCGTGGTGGCGCGGTCGGTCAGGCCGATGGTGGCGCGCTCGAACGCGCGGAACATCAGGTCGGTGTTGATGACCTGCTTCTCCTGGATCGAGATCATGGAAGCGCGATCGACCACGGTCTCCAGCAGCGCGGGGCTGAGGTTGTTGGTGATCTCGGCCACCTGGTCCAGGTCCATATCGGTCCAGTCGACCAGGCCTTTCTCCTTGCGTTCCAGGAAGGAGCGCAGCAGCTCGCGGCGTTCGTTCTTATTCGGCAGGCGGAAGTTGATCTTCACGCTGAAGCGGCGCAGCATGGCTTCGTCCATCTGCGAGTTGGCATCGTCGAAGTTGGACGCGACAACCCAGATCACACCCGCGCCGTCTTCGCTCTTCACGCCGTCCAGCAGGCCGAGCAGGGTGTTGGCGGTATCGTCTTCCCATTTCTTCTCGCCGCGGCCGCGCGGCATGAACAGGGCCTGCGCTTCATCCAGGAAGATGATGCAGTTGCCGCGCGCGCAGGCCTTGCGGTACAAGGCGTTCAGCGCTTTCGAACCACCGCCGACATAGCCGGATTCCAGCGCCGAACCGGAGGCCTGGATCAGCGGATAGTTCAGGCGCTTGGCCAGGTAGCCGGCCAGCTTGGTCTTACCGGTACCCGCGGGGCCGGTCAGCATGACGTTGAACGGCTTGTCAATATTGTGCGATTTGTACACCTCGCGGTTGCGGATCATGTCTTCCAGGTGCAGCACTTCCTGCTTGATGTCTTCCATGCCGATCAGATCATCCATCGAGCCTTTCAGCTTGTCCGGCGTGATGACGGAAGCGGACATGCCCACGCCCGGAATGCCGAACTTCAGCACGAACAGCATCAGGCCGATCACGAAGATATCGAAGGCGTGGCGCTTCAGGAAAGAGCCCACTTCGGCGGTGGCGCCGCCATCGTCCTGCAGCACGCTCTTGTGCGCGGCCAGATAGTCTTCCTTGGCGATGGCATAAGGGATGTTATTGCGCAGCAGGACTTCGCGTTCCAGGCTCAGGTGCGAGGTGGACGGCACGACTACCACGTGCAGTTCCGGCTTGTCCTTGTACTTGTAGATATAGCGCGGCGCCTCGCTCAGCGGGCGCGCGATCAACAGGTAATCCAGGTGCTCGCGCTGGTTCACCAGGCTGGTGATTTCGGAAATATTCTGCGAACGCACCACAGGGCTCGCATCTTGCGCCGGCTCACCGCGCAAGAGGGCGAATGCCACCGCTGCAACCGTCAGCAGGACCAGAGTGATGCGCACCATAGGGTTCTTGAGCGCAAGCTGAAGTTTGTAGAAGTTGAACATGACGTTCCGACCAAAAGCAGATGAAGGAATCGCGCGGGGGATTGGGCGCGGAGAAGGATGAGTGCCGTGTGGCAATGCTCCGTATATAGGGACTATAACGGCGTCCGCAAGCTTTGTGTCTAGTGCGGACAAGAAAAAAATTCGCGCAGCAACAGCTCAAAATGGCATCTATGACAGGCTGTCTACGCAAAACGATAAATACTATTTCCGCTCTGTCCAGTGTTCGTATTTACGCTCCAGTCGGACGAAGCTGCCATCGCGGCGCATGGTGTCGAGCGCCGCGTTCATACGCTCAATCATGGCATCCGGCACGGTGTTGTTGCAAGCCAGGTAGACCTTGACGCGGTTGAATACCAGCACCGGCACGATGTCCGGTGCAAAGCGCGCCAGCACGGTGCTGCCGGTGCGGGCACCGACCGCCCACAGGTCGATGCGGTCGATCATCAGCTTCTTTGGATTGGATGCGTCGTTCGGCACCGGGTCGACATGGAAGCCGCGCGTGCGCAGGTACTCGTCGCGCGCATCGCCGTTGTAAGTGCCGATGCGCATAGCGCGTGCATCTTCAAGGCTATTGATTTGGTATTTACGGTCGGCACGGCCCAGCAGGACCCATTCCGCTTCGTCGGTCGGGCCGACCCACTTGAACTGCTTTTCGCGCTCGGCGGTACGGGAGGTGGAGTAGACGCAGGTGAAGGCGTCGTTCTGCGCCATCATGTAGGCGCGCTTCCAGGGCAGCAGGCCAATCTTGTAGCTGATGCCGGAGCGCTGCAGCATCTCGCGGATCTTTTCGCCTTCGCGGCCGACCACTTCATTGCCGTCCATCATGCTGGCAGGCGGCGTGTATTCGCCCGTGATGTTCAACGGCGGAGCCGCAGGCGCGCTCGCACCCGCTGGCGACACGCTGGTCGCCAGCAAGATTGCGAGTATTGAAATGCTAGTTGCCATGCGTTCCTCAATGATTCCGTCGCGCAATAAAACCGGCGCTGACGGCTCACAGGATAGCAGTACCCCGAAAGGGGCGGCAACACTGTTGCGTATCAGTTTAGGCGGCGATACAGGCGGAAACGCTCGATCTTGTCCGAGGCGCGGCGGCCTTCCCAGAGGAGCTGCCAGTGGTTGCCGGGCGATGCGGGCTGGGCTTTTCCTTTGATGCTAACTTGCAACAAGAGGACCTTGCACTCCCCGCCTTGCACGCCCTGGAAGGGGATATGGCCGAAGAAGGCGAAGGAGGCGCGCTGCGCTGCACCCATATTGCTTTCCACGCAATCTGTACCGGCGGGCAAGGCGGCCGCGGTCTGCTGCGCCACCGTCGCATAGCTCTTGCTGTAGTTCAGATTGGGCAGGAACAAGGTCATCAGCAAGATCCAGGTCAGGATCAGGCCGCCTGCGGACAGCACCACGGCGCGCCACAGCACCGTCGGGCGGCGCGAGATGCGCCAGTGCACCAGGATGAACCAGCCGGCGGTGGCGCACAGAGCGACCAGGAAGGCGCCCAGGTTGAGTTCCGGCACGAAGCCGGGAATCAGCTTCAGGACGTTGTGGGCGGGCTGGCGCGGCCAGCCGGTCAGCTGGGCGTACCAGAACAGCCAGATCACAACCGCGCACACGGTCAGCACCATCACGCTGAACCAGTCGATGGCGTTGATGGCGCCGCGCTTCATGGTCAGCAGGCCAAAGGCGGCCATGATGGCCAGCGGCGGCAGCAGCATCAGCAACTGGCCCTGTTCGGGATTAGGATGCAGCAGCACCAGCAGGGTGGCCACGGTCACAAAGGTGGCGGGCACCACGATGTGCAGAAGGTGGCGCTGGCGGCGCCAGGCCCACAGCGCCCACAGGGCAAACGGCCAGGCCGGCCAGAAGAACCACATGCCCACACGCAGGAAGGAGCGCAGGGATTCGCCCAGGTCGGGGTTCAGCTGGGCCAGATTCCATTCCATCCAGCCCGCCAGCGGAGCGTGGCCGTAGGGCTGGGTCATCAGGGCAGGCAGCAGCCAGGGCAGGGTGACGGCAAACGCCACCACGGCGGAAAACGACAGGTCGCGCAGGGAGCGTCCGGCCGGCAGGGCCAGGAAGCGGGTGCAGGCAAGCAGGGCGCCGATCACGAACACCGGCACCACCCAGCCGCGCGCCAGGGTCATCAGGCCCAGGGCCAGGCCGACCAGGGCGGCATTGCGCAGCGAGGGCAGCTCCATATAACGCACGGAACGGTACAGGGTGAGCGCCAGCAGGGCCGTCATCAGCGGCTCGGAGGTGGTCTCGTGGCTGTGCACCAGCAGGCCCAGGCTGCCGAGGTAGATCAGGACGGCGGCATCGGCCAGGGTGCGGCCGAAATCGTCCGGCTCGGGCTGGCCGCCAAAGGCCAGGCGCAGGGGCTGGGCTTCCGGACGGCGGCCCAGATTGAAGGTGGCAAACCACAGGGACAGCACGCCCAGCAGGAACACGCCAATCGTGGCCACGCGCGCGCCCAGCACGTCGCCCAGCAGCCAGCCGGTCAGCTTGATGCCGAGGGCGCCGAACCAGAAGGCCAGCGGGCCTTCGTCCGGCACCGGCAGGCCGGCGATATTCGGCAGCAGCCAGTCCTGCCAGGTGCCGTGCGCCATGGTCCACATGATGCCGAAGCTGGCCGCATCGTCGTTCTTCCACGGCTCGCGCCCGATCAGACCCGGCAGGATGTACAGCATGCCAAGGGCGAAAATCGCCCAGCGGGGCAGGGTGCGGGTGGCAGAGGCGGGAAGACGGACTGGCTTCATCGGTCAGGCTTATTCTTTTGAAAGCTGGAGTATGACGGTTAAAAAGAAAAAAGGCAGCCGCAGCTGCCTTTTTTTTCGGTGCGACGCGGATTAGGCGTTGGCAACGGAAGTCTTGGAACCGACTTTGCCGAACTTCTGACGGAACTTTTCCACGCGACCGGCGGTGTCGACGATCTTGTGCTGGCCGGTGAAGAATGGGTGGGATTCGGACGAAACCTCGATCTTGACCAGCGGGTACTCTTTACCTTCGTGGGTAGCGGTTTCGCGCGTCTGGATGGTCGAACGGGTGACGAATTTGAAGTCGCAGGACAGGTCGTGGAACAGGACTTCGCGGTATTCTGGGTGGCCTTCAGCTTTCATGCTTTTCTCTCAATGTTTGGTAGCCAAACGGCACTTCGGCGGCCTGTACTGCTTCTTGGCCCGATTGCTGTCCACTTGCCAGGGTTTAAATGAACCGGGGATTATACACGAAAACCCACGGCAAAAGCGGGTGGCAGGCACGAGGTGCCTGCCACCCGTCCCACGGCGCCGGCCAGGTGGCTGCCACGCAGTGGCCGCCACCTGGGGGGGCGCCGTGGGTTTTTAGCCACCCCGACGCATCATGTCGAAGAACTCGACGTTGGTCTTGGTCGCCTTCATCTTGTCGAGGATGAACTCCATCGCTTCGATCTCGTCCATCGAGTACAGCAGCTTGCGCAGAATCCAGATCTTCTGCAGCTGGTCGGCCTTGATCAGCAGTTCCTCGCGGCGGGTGCCGGACTTGTTCAGGTTGATCGACGGATAGACACGCTTCTCGGCCAGGCGGCGCTCCAGGTGCACTTCCATATTGCCGGTACCCTTGAACTCTTCGTAGATCACGTCGTCCATGCGGGAGCCGGTTTCGATCAGGGCGGTCGCGACGATGGTCAGCGAGCCGCCTTCTTCCACATTTCGCGCGGCGCCGAAGAAACGCTTCGGACGCTGCAGGGCGTTGGCGTCCACACCGCCGGTCAGCACCTTGCCGGAGGCAGGGATCACGGTGTTGTAGGCGCGCGCCAGACGGGTAATGGAGTCCAGCAGGATCACAACGTCCTTCTTCATTTCCACCAGGCGCTTGGCTTTTTCCAGCACCATCTCGGCGACCTGCACGTGGCGGGTGGCCGGTTCGTCGAAGGTCGATGCCACCACTTCGCCGCGCACGGAGCGCTGCATCTCGGTCACTTCCTCAGGACGTTCGTCGATCAGCAGCACGATCAGGGTCACGTCCGGGTGGTTGGCCGTGATGGCGTGCGCGATGTGCTGCAGCATGACGGACTTACCGGACTTCGGCGACGCCACCAGCAGGCCGCGCTGGCCTTTGCCGATCGGGGCGATCAGGTCGATGATACGGCCGGTGATGTTCTCGGCGCCGTTCATATCGCGTTCCAGGCGCAGCGGCTCATTCGGGTGCAGCGGCGTCAGGTTCTCAAACAGGATGCGGTGCTTGGAGGCTTCCGGCGATTCGCCGTTGACCTTGTCTACCTTGACCAGGGCGAAATAGCGTTCGCCGTCTTTCGGGGTGCGCACCTCGCCTTCGATCGAATCGCCGGTGTGCAGATTGAAGCGGCGGATCTGGGACGGGGAGATGTAGATGTCGTCGGTGGACGCCATATACGAGGCGTCGGGCGAGCGCAGGAAGCCGAAGCCGTCCGGCAGCACTTCCAGGGCGCCGTCGCCGAAGATCTGTTCGCCCGCTTTCGCGCGCTTTTTCAGAATAGCGAACATCAGCTCCTGCTTGCGCAGGCGGGCCGCATTGTCGATATCCAGGCTAATGGCCATTTCCAGCAGCGCCGAAACGTGCATGGCCTTGAGTTCAGATAGATGCATAAATGTTTGAGTGTCCCGCGACGGGAAAGTAAAGGTAGGGGAGGGAACTGCGTGGATAAAAATTATTAAAGAGGAAAGGTTTTTGGGCCTTTCCCCGCCGTTCAGGCGGTACTGCGGGCGCAGTGCCGCCTATCTTACTTAAATATTGCTGTCGATGAAAGAGGTCAGCTGGCCTTTTGCCATTGCGCCGACTTTTTGTGCAGCAGGAACGCCATTTTTGAACAGGATCAGGGTCGGAATACCACGGATGCCGAATTTGCCCGGCACTTGCTGGTTGCTGTCCACGTCCAGTTTGGCGACGGTCAGTTTGCCGTCATATTCCTTGGCCACTTCTTCCAGAATCGGGGCGATGCTCTTGCAAGGACCGCACCATTCGGCCCAGAAGTCCACCAGCACTGGGCGGTCGGCTTTCAGCACGTCCGCTTCGAACGATGCATCGGTAATGTGTTTGATATTGTCGCTCATGTTTGTCCTCAAATATAAGTTCGCCCGGGATTACCCCTAGCCTTCATCTCCCATCTGGAGATGAACTGCACTAATTCAATATTGGGAATGTCAAGAGGGAATCAGGGCGGGAATGGAACAAATAATAACCTATTTTTTTAAATTGTGTGGGCGCCAGAGGAAATGGAGACGAAACACATTTCACGCGCAGCGGTAAATGCGTTACGTCCCCATTTCCCGGCGCGCCGAGGCCTGGGCCAGCAGGTCGGCCAGCACGGCGGACGGCACCGGTTTGCGGCAGGCGCCGAGGATGCTCAGGCCCTGGGCCGAGGCCAGGGTTTCGGCGGCTTTCAGGATGCCGTTGTCCATCCCCGACAGCAGAATCACGCTGCCGCCGAAGCGGCTGTCGGCCGCCAGGCGCAGAAACTCGATGCCGTCCATGTCGGGCATGGACAGGTCGCACACCAGCAAATCCGGCCGGTATTGCGGCAGGGTCTTCAGCGCGGCGCGTGCATCGCTCTCGCTGCGCACATTGAGCTGGCCCAGGTCTTCCAGCATGTCGGCCAGCAGGGACAGCATGAACGGGTCGTCGTCCAGCAGCAGGATGCGCAGGGGCGTGGTCGGGGTGCTATCAGTCGTCATCGGCAAAGGTGGTGTTATTCATGATGTATTCGCTGACCCTGGCCAGCAGCGGCCAGAGTTGCGCCAGCAGGGTACGCGCCTGGGCCAGTTCGGCCTCGGTGCCGGCGCCAGCCAGCACTTCCAGCTGCTCGCACAGATCGGCCATGCCGTGCGCGCCCACGGCGCGTGCCGAGGATTTGATGCGGTGGCCCAGTTCGCGCAGTTTCTGTACCTCGCCCTCCGCCAGCGCGGTTTCCATCTCGTTGAAGCCCGCCTCCGTGGTTTGCAGGAACTTGAAGGCGAACTTGCGGATCTTGTCCGGGTGATAGCCAAGTAACTGGGCCAGCACCGATAAGTCGATCACCGCCGGATCGCCCGCCAGGGTCGGGCGGAAGCCATGCGACTTGCGCGCCGGCGGCGGGGGCGGTGCATCGGCGCCGCGCTCCGGCAGCCAGCTGGCGATGGTCCGGTACATCAGGGCCGGCTGGATCGGCTTGGTAATGAAATCGTCCATGCCCGCTTCCAGGCAGCGCGCGCGGTCTTCGTTGGTGGCGGTGGCGGTCATGGCCAGCACGCGCGTTTCGGCCAGCTCGGGATCGGAGCGGATGCGGCGCGTCGCTTCCAGGCCGTCCATCAACGGCATCTGCACGTCCATCAGCACGCAGTCGAAGGAAGTCTGGTGCAGCAGGTCGAGCGCTTCGGCGCCGTTATTGGCCAGACAGACCGAGGACCCGGCTTCCTCCAGCATTTCCATGGCGATCTGCTGGTTGAAGGTATTGTCTTCCACCAGCAGGATGCGGGCATCCTTCAGCGCGCCCATCACGGTGGCGGTGCGGGTGGAGGCCAGCAGTTCGGCCGCGGCATCGCGCACCTGGCTGATGATCTCCGGCACCTGGCGCTGCGAAATGCCGAGGCGGGCCGTGAACCAGAAAGTGCTGCCCTGGCCGGGCGCGCTGTCCACGCCGACCTCGCCGCCCATCAGTTGCGCCAGCTGCTTGCAGATAGCCAGGCCAAGGCCGGTGCCGCCGTACTCGCGCGTGGTGGAGGTGTCGGCCTGCTGGAAGGACTGGAACAGCTTGCCCTGCTCGTCGTCCGACAGGCCGATGCCGTGGTCGCGCACTTCAAAGCGCAGCAGGCATTGGCTGTCGTCGGCCAGCACCTTGCGGATCTTGATTTCAATGGCGCCGTTCTCGCTGAACTTGATGGCGTTGTTGGCGTAGTTGATCAGCACCTGGCCCAGGCGCAGCGGGTCGCCGCGCAGCACTTTCGGCAGGTGCTCGTCGACGTCGAACTGCAAGGTCAGGCCCTTGCTGCTGGCCTTGGGCGCGACCACCGTGTTCAGGGTTTGCAGCACATACTCGATGGCGAAATCGACCTGTTCGATTTCCAGCTTGCCCGCTTCGATCTTGGAGAAGTCGAGAATGTCGTCAATGATGCGCAGCAAATGCTCGCCGGCGAAGCGGATCTTTTCCAGATAATCGCGCTGGCGCGGGTCGAGCTCCGTCTTCAGCGCCAGGTAGGCCATGCCGATCACGCCATTCATCGGCGTGCGGATCTCGTGGCTCATATTGGCCAGGAACTGGCCCTTGGCCTGGCTGGCTTCCTCGGCGATCTTGCGCGCCTCCTCCAGCTGGGCGGTGCGCTGGGCCACACGTTCTTCCAGGTGTTCGTTCAGTTCGCGCAGGGCGTGCTCGGCGTGCTTGCTTTCCGAGATGTCGAGGCACATGCAGATCAGGTAGGCGGGCTGGCCCTGCTCGTCGTACACCGGCTTCTTGAAAGTGCGCAGCTGGCGCTGTTCGCCCAGCGCCGGGTTCCACACGCTTTCCTCGTAATCGATCTGCGCCCGGCTGGTGAAGGCCTCCAGGTCGCGGGCGCGGAAGGCCGACACGTCCTCCGGCGCATGCAGGGCGCTGTAATCGCCTTCGTTGAGTTCTTCGAAGCGGTAGCCGAACAGCTGCTCGCTGGCGGGGTTCATCAGGATCATGCGGCTGGACGCGTCCTTGATGAACAGGCCGATCGGCAGCATCTTGATGATTTCCTGCAGGCGCTGCTCGCCACGCCGCAAGGCGTCTTCGCTGCGCTTGCGGTAGCTGATGTCGGTCAGGCTGGCCACCACCATCAGGCTGGCGCCCTGTTCGTCGCGCATCGGCTCCGCGTTGACCGACAGCCAGCTGATGCTGCCGTCGGCCTGCGGCACGCCCATCACCACTTCGCGCACCGACTGGCCGCTGGACAAAGCCTGCTGCACCGGGTGTTCCAGCGCGGAATAGGCGCTGCCGTCTTCGTGGCGGCCGGGCCATTGCGGCGCCCCGCGCGCGGCGGCACGTCCCAGCAGGCGGGCGGCGGCGGCATTCGATTCCAGCACGCTGCCCGCGCTATCCAGCACCACCAGGCCATTGGTGACGGCGTTGAAGACGGACGCCAGGCGCTGACTGGAGTGGCGCAGCGCCAGCTCGGCCAGGCGGCGGTCGGTGATGTCGGTGACCATGGCCAGCGTGCCGGCGTAGGAGCCGTTGTCGGCATTGATCTGGGTGGCCGACAGCAGGCCCCACAAGGTGGCGTGGTCCTTGCGGTGGAAGCGCACGTCGGCCTGTTCCGGCAGGCCGACGTGCTGCTGCAGATAACTCAGGCGGGTGTGCGATTCCGGGTCCATGAAGTCGCGCATGGGACGGCCCAGCATCTCTTCCGGCTCGTAGCCCAGCATGCGCGCCATGGTGGGGTTGACGAAGCTGGTCTTGTCCTCGGCGTCCGTCATCCAGATGCCTTCCGCGGCGGTCTGCACGATCAGGCGGTAGCGCTCGGAGCTGGCGTGCAGGGCTTCCTCGGCGCGCTGGCGCTGGGTCATATCGCGCACCGACAGCACGGACAGGCCCTGGCCCGCCATCTGCATCGGCGACAGGTGCACCATGGCGGGGAAGTAGCTGCCGTCGTTGCGGCGCGCGGTCAGTACCCGGCCCGGCATCTGCGGCCGCGAGAACAGTTCGCGCGCGCGGCCAGGCGCCCCGCGCATCACGTCCGGCACCAGCAATTCCATCGACAGGCCCGTCATCTGGCCCGGCTCGTAGGCGAAGCATTGCTCGCAGGCGGCGTTGGCCTGGTGCACGCGGCCATTGCGGTCGGCCACCAGCACGGCGCCCGGCAGCGCTTCCAGCACGGCGGCCAGGCGCGCTTCCTCGGCCCGCACGCGGTAGGAAATATCGCCCATGGTGCCGGAAATGCGCAGGGGGCGGCCGGCCGCATCGCGCGCCAGCACCATGCCGCGCGCCAGCACCCATTTCCAGCTGCCGTCGCGGCACGCCATGCGGAATTCCATGAAGAAGGGGCCGGGCGCAGCGGCCGGATCGTCCAGCGCGGCGGTGTCGTCCAGCACGCGCTGGCGGTCGTCCGGGTGCACGTGCTGCGCCCATTCTTCGACATCGGCGGGCGCCAGCTCGCCCGGCTGGTAGCCCAGGATGTCGCAGTAGCGCGGCGACAGGTGCAGGATCTTTTTGACCGGCTGCCAGTCCCACAAGCCTTCGCCCGAGCCTTCCAGCGCAAAGCTGGCAATGCGCTCGGCATCGTCGACCCGGTCTTCGGCGCCGCGCAGGGCGCGCGTCAGCTTGCGCAGGCGCCAGGCGGCCAGCAGGCACAGTACGATGGCGGCCAGCGCCACGCCGTACTGCCAGGCGGGTGTGCTGTCGTTGGCGCGGTAGAGGAAACCGTCCAGCTTGAAGCCGGCCGGCAGCATGCCCAGGCTGGCGTAGGTATCGGCAATGGCTTGCCAGCGGATCGGGTTGCTGTAACCCAGCTCGATCAAATGCTGTTCCAGCAGGGGTACGGTTTGCGCCGCTTCGAACATCAGCTGTTCGCGCGAGGCGCGGCCGGGATAGCGGGCGCGGATCAGGTCGGCAATTTCTCCCGGATGCGCCATGGCGTAGCGCCAGCCGCGCAGGGTGGCGGCGCGCATGGCGCGGGCGCGTTCGGGATGCTCGCGCAGCTCGCTCTCGGTGGTAAACAGGATGTCGCCGTAGAAGTCGAGGCCGGAGTTGCGCGGGCTGATCAGGTCATAGCGGAAATTGGCGCGGTCCAGCACGAAGGGCGCGTCCGTGGTGTAGACCGACATGGCGTCCACCTTGCCCAGCAGCAGATCGTCGTAGCTCATGCTGTGGGCGCGGATGTCCAGCTTTTCCAGCGCCACGCCTTCGCGCCGCAGCCAGGCCAGGGCTTCGTCGTTATTGGCGCCCACCATGATGCGCGCCTGGGTCCAAGGCATGCGCTTGCCGTCTGCCGTGCGCCGCACCGCCAGGGCATTGGGCGAGTGCTGGAAGATGGAGGCCAGCACCACCACCGGCTGGCCCGCGGCGCGCCGCATCAGCAAGCCGCTGGAGCCGATGCCGTATTGCGCCTTGCCGTCCACCACGGCCTGCACCGGATCGACGCCAGGCTGGGCTTCGCGCAGGGTGACGTCCAGGCCGGCGTCGCGGTAATAGCCTTTATCCTGCGCGGCGTAGTAGCCGGCGAACTGGAATTGGTGTTGCCATTTGAGCTGCAGGGTGACGTGTTCGGCACCCGGCGCGGCACCCGCGCAGGCGAGCAGCAGCACGGCCAGCAGGCGGCGGACAGGACGCAATGTTGGGCAACGGCGTGGCAACAAGGGCTTACCTTTCTGGCTGTGTGCGGTCAACTATAGCATCGATAATTTGCCGCGGAAAATTTCCTTTGGACAGTCCTGGAAAAGTAAATTGATTCCCTTTAAAGGTGTCGTAAATTTAACACTGAGGTCGTGAAGAGTGAAATTCAGGCCGCCGCGCCGGGGGCAAAACTGCCGGTGAATTGATAGCGGTGGCCGGGGTGCCACATAGTAGCAATGGAAGCGATTTTGCCGGCCGACTGGGTCTGGCGTTTCAACACCAGGCAGGGCTGGCGCGCGTCCATGGCCAGCATGTCGGCAATGTCACGCGGCGGCATCAGCGCTTCCACACTGTAGCTTGCGCCCTGCAAGGGAGCTGCGGCCATCAGGTATTCATTCGGCGTGGTGTGGGCGAAATCCTGCTCCATGTAGTCCGGCGCGCACTGCGGATTGACCCAGCGGTCTTCGACCTGGATCGGCACCCCGTTTTCGAAGTGGACGATAATGGAGTGGAACAGCACATGGCCGGCCGGCAGGTCGAACTGCTTGGCCAGCAGCTCGCTGGCCTTGGCGCGCTCCAGTTGCTGCAGGCTGGAACGGTGGGCGTGGCCGCGTGCCCGCACCTCGTCGGCAATGCTCTTGATTTCGAGCAGGGTGGCCTGATATTTTTGCTGGGCGACAAAGGTGCCGGAACCCTGGCGCCGCGTCAGCACCGCTTCGGAGGTCAGCTCGCGCACGGCGCGGTTGACGGTCATGCGCGACACGCCAAATTGCTTGACCAGCGCCTGTTCGGAAGGGATGACATCGCCTTCTTTCCAGTGTCCGGCGGCAATTTGCGCCATCAGGTAATCCTTGATGCGCTGAAAGATGGGAGTATTGTCTTGATGTTGTGGCTCGTCCAAACCTGTCTCCGGGCGTATATGCCTTGCGATTCTAGCATCGGGGTGGCCGAATTCAAAAGCAAGAGCCGGAGTGTGGTCCGGCGCCCGGCTGCCTAAGATGGCCACATCGCAACCCATTCGGAGCAAGGCAATGAGCAAGTCCAAATTCCAGAACGACGAAGCGCGCTGGAGCGCGGTGCAAAAGCGCGACGGCGAGGCCGATGGCCAGTTCTTCTATTCCGTGCGCACCACCGGCGTGTATTGCCGTCCTTCCTGCGGCGCGCGCCCGGCCCTGCGCGCCAACGTGGCCTTCCACCTGACCACGGCCGATGCCGAGGCGGCCGGCTTCCGCGCCTGCAAACGCTGCAAGCCGGACCAGCCGCCGCTGGCCGAGCGCCACGCGGCCATGGTGGCCGAACTATGCCGCCTGATCGATACTGCCGAGGCTGAGCCGGATCTGGCCACCTTGGCCGAACAGGCAGGCATGAGCCGCTTCCACTTCCACCGCATCTTCAAGTCCGTGACCGGCCTGACGCCGAAAGCTTACGCCTCGGCTTCACGCAAGAAGCGCATGCAGGTGGGACTGGCGGCAGAGAGTTCGGTGACGGATGCGATCTACGCGGCAGGCTTCAATTCGTCCGGCCGTTTCTACGCCGCCACGCCAGGCGCCCTGGGCATGACGCCGTCGGCCTATCGCGCGGGCGGTTCGGGCGCGCGCATCCGTTTTGCGATCGCTGAATGTTCACTGGGCGCCATCCTGGTGGCCAGCACGGAAAAGGGTATTTGCTGCATCCTGATGGGCGACGATCCGGAAGCCCTGGCGCGCGACCTGCAAGACCGCTTCCCGAACGCGGAGCTGGTCGGCGCCGAGCCCGAGTACGACAAGCTGGTGGCGCAAGTGATCGGCTTTGTCGAGGCGCCCGAGATCGGCCTCGACCTGCCGCTCGACGTGCGCGGCACAGCTTTCCAGCAGCGCGTGTGGCAGGCCTTGCGCGAGATTCCGGCGGGCCGCACGGTGACCTACAGCGAACTGGCCGACATCGTCGGCGCCCCGCGCGGCGCCCGCGCAGTCGCCGGTGCCTGCGCCGCCAATGCGATCGCCGTGGCCATCCCCTGCCACCGCGTCGTGCGCAACGACGGTTCCATCTCCGGCTACCGCTGGGGCGTCGAACGCAAGCAAGCCCTGCTCGAACGCGAAGGCTCGAAATGACCCGCGCCATCTCCCCGGTGCCTGCCACCCTGGTGGCTGGCACCAGCCGTTCATCGGTTTTCGACTGGCCGTACATCGAGTCCGACCTCGACACCTACGGCTGCGCCGTAGTCCGCGGCGTGCTGTCAGCAGAAGAATGCACCGTGCTGGCCGCCGGCTACCGCGAGCCCGACCTGTTCCGTAGCCGCGTCGTCATGGAGCGCCACGGTTTCGGACGCGGCGAATACCAATACTTCCGCTATCCCTTACCCGACCTGATCGCCGAGCTGCGCGAGCAAATGTATGCCCCGCTGGCGCGCATCGCCAACCGCTGGTACGAAGCCATGGATCTCGTCCCGCGCTTTCCGTCGCAGCACGCCGACTTCCTGCGCCGCTGCCACGAAGCGGGCCAGACACGCCCGACGCCGCTGCTGCTGCAATACGGCGCCGGCGACTACAACTGCCTGCACCAGGACCTGTACGGCGACCATGTCTTCCCCCTGCAGGCGGCCTTCCTGCTCTCCCAGCCGGGACGCGATTTTGAAGGCGGTGAGTTGGTCCTCACCGAACAACGCCCGCGCATGCAGTCGCGCGCCGAAGTCGTGCCTCTGGAGCAGGGCGACTGCGTCATCTTCCCGGTCTTCCACCGGCCCGTGAACGGCACCCGCGGTACCTATCGCGTCAACATGCGCCACGGCGTCAGCCGCCTCCGCGCCGGCCACCGCCACACCCTCGGCATCATCTTCCACGACGCGCCCTGATTTCACGCCGCATCAGCAGGTTTTCCACTGTTTCGGATAAGGCGGATGCTTCGCGCGGTGCCTGCGCCGGCCAGCTCCTTCGGGACCGCGTGGGCACGAGCCGCCTGGAGCGCCGTGGGATCGTCTTCGGCCGCTTCGGCTCTTGCGGCGATTGCCCGGCCGGCGCTTCGTCGCCAAGCAATCGCGCTATCGCCCCTTTCCGCGCCGACCGGCATACATCGGCGAGCAGCCGTTCGTCACTGCCCGGCAGGCAGATCCAGATGGCATTCCACGCATTGCGATTGCCGCTGCCTTGCAGGTTCGCAAAGCGCGACGGCAACATCGCCTGTTCGCCATGTTTGATCTCTTCGCCTTCAACCCTGGCGAAATAACTGCGCCCGCCGAAGCGGGCGCGCAGACCGACCAGAAATTGCCGGTGAATTCGCCCAGCGATTCCAGTAAATCGGAAGGCACGCGATTCAGGCGGCACGATTCAGTTCCCGGAATCCTAAAAAATCCCGCGAAATATCGACGATCAGTGTGAAGTAGTAGCGCTTATCGCGTTTTAGTAAAAACCGGTTTTCGGGAACCCTGTCTCACGGCAGCTCGCCGGATGAGTAAGGATCGATGGAATAAGGGTAGTGCTGTTCCAGGAAGCCTTCCTGCGCACGCACGCGCTCGATCCACGCGGTCACATGCGTGAACTCGTGCAATGGCAGTCCCGCTTCGTCGGCGCGATGCGTGTAAGCGAACAGCGAGATATCCGCGATGGTGTAATCGTTTCCGCAGATGAATGGCCGCGAAGCCAGTTCGTGATCGAGGATCGCGAGCGCCTTCAGGCCACCCGCGCGGCGCATCTCGACCAGCGCGGCCGGACGGCGCGCAACCTTGCCGGTCATAACCCAATGCCGCAAGGACGCAATGGCCAGCACATAGTCCTGCTCAAACGACATCCACTGCTGCACCTTGGCCAGCCCGAACGCATCGGAAGGCAAATAGCGTGTGCCGTAGGCGAGATAGGTAAGAATCGCATTGGACTCCGCCAGCACGCGCCCATCATCGAGCAACAGCGCCGGCACCGCGCCAGACGGGTTCACCGCCAGGAATTCGGGCCGCTGTCCGGCCCCTTCAAAGATACTCACCAGCTCAGTCTGATACGGCAACTGCAGGTGATTAAGAAGCAGACGCACCTTGTAGGCGTTCTGCGAGGGGAGGTAATCAAATAAGGTCATCATAGTGACACCATTGGACCACTCCAGGAAAACCGCTACACTCCAATTCTTGCTATCGAATTCGGAGACAACAACAATGCAGATTCGCCGCACCCTGATCGTCGCCGCCGCCGCCGCGCTGGCCGCCACAGCCGCCCACGCCGGCACCGTCATCGAAAACGCCAACGGCTACACGCTCAATGCCAAAAACCAGCTGGTGCGCTTCACGGCCTTGGCCTTCGACGACAACGGACGCATCGTCGCCGTCGGCAATGCAAAGGACGTGGCAAAGAAAGCGATGGGCTACAAGCGCATCGACCTGCAAGGCAAGACCGTACTGCCCGGCCTGATCGACGCGCACGGCCATGTCTTCGGCCTGGGCAGCATCGCCACCTCGGCCATGTTGTACGGCACCAGCTCTCTGCAAAATGCATTGGATACTATCGGCAAATTCGCCAAGGACAATCCGCAGCGCAGCTGGGTGATCGGCAATGGCTGGAACCAGGAGATCTGGAAACTGGGCCGCTTCCCGACCGCCGCCGAACTCGATAGCGTGGTGGCCGACCGTCCGGCGGTCATGCACCGCGTAGACGGCCACGCCATGTGGGTCAACACCAAGGCCCTCGAACTGGCCGGCATCACCAAAGACTCCAAAGACCCAGCCGGCGGCAAGATCGATCGCGACGCCAACGGCAATGCCACTGGCCTGCTGGTCGATAACGCCATGGAGTACATCGAAAAAGTGCTGCCGCCGCCAACCGAAGCGGAAGCGCGGGGCATCCTGGATGGCGCACTGCGTGCGCTGTCCAGCGTCGGCCTTACCAGCGTGCATGACGCAGGCATTGACGCCAAATCCGATTACCTGTTCCGCGACTACGCCGATCACGGCAAGCTGACCACGCGCGTCTACGCCATGATCATGGATACCGGCGCCGACTTCGACAAGCTGTCGAAAAACGGCCCGCTGAAATCCTATGCCGACGACCACTACGCGCTGGCGGCCGTGAAGCTGGTGAGCGACGGTGCGCTGGGCAGCCGCGGCGCGGCCCTGATCAAACCCTACAGCGACGACCCGCACACGCGCGGCCTGCTGTTCTACGCCGACGGCGACGTGCAACAGAAAATCGCCAAGGCCATGAAGGCGGGCTACCAGGTCAATGTGCATGCCATCGGCGACGCCAGCAACAAGCAGATCCTGGACGCTTTCGCCAAGGACGGCGCCAAGCCGGAGCAGCGCAACCGCATCGAGCATGCGCAGGTGGTGCAGCTGGAAGACATCCCGCGTTTCAAGCAGCTTGGCATCGTGCCGTCCATGCAGCCGACCCACGCCACCTCCGACCAGAATATGGCCGAGCAGCGCGTGGGCCATGAGCGCATCAAGGGCGCTTATGCATGGCGCAGCTTCCTGAAGCAGGGCTCGCGCATCGCCTGCGGCTCGGACTTCCCGATCGAGTCGCCGAATCCGTTTGCCGGCATCCACTCCGCTGTGACGCGGCAGGACATGTCCGGCACGCCGAACGGGGGCTGGTACAAGGAGCAGGCCATGGCCCTGCAGGAAGCTTTCCGCTGCTTCACCCTGGACGCAGCCTGGGCCGCGCATCAGGAAAAAGCCATCGGCTCGCTGGAGCAGGGCAAATGGGCCGATTTCATTATCACGGATAAGGATCTGTTCACCGTGCCGGCCACCGAGATTGGCAAAATCGGCGTGCTGGAGACCTGGGTTGGCGGCCAGCAGGTCTACAGAAAATGAGAAAACCCAAGGCGTAACCCAGGTGGCTGCCACATCGTGGCAGCCACCCGTTTTATGCCGGTGGTTCTAAAAAAATAACGGTTGACTAGGTTGTCTATACAACTTATCCTGTGAAGATCGGCGGGGCTATTGCGCCCGCCATCCACCCATGAGGAGATGACATGAGCAACCTGGAAAATGATCCCCGCTTCGACGCCACCCGCGAAATCCGTGCCCCGCGCGGCGCGGAGCGCGTGTGCAAGACCTGGGGCGCGGAAGCCGCCTACCGCATGATCCAGAACAATCTGGACAAGGAAGTGGCCGAAAACCCCAAGCACCTGGTGGTGTACGGCGGCATCGGCCGCGCGGCGCGCAACTGGGAATGCTATGACCAGATCCTCGCATCGCTCAAGAAGCTGGAAGCCAACGAAACCCTGCTGATCCAGTCGGGCAAACCGGTCGGCGTGTTCCAGACCCATGAAGATGCGCCGCGCGTGCTGCTGGCGAACTCCAACCTGGTGCCGAAATGGGGCAACTGGGAGCACTTCAATGAGCTGGACCGCAAGGGCCTGTTCATGTACGGCCAGATGACGGCCGGCAGCTGGATTTACATCGGCACCCAGGGCATCGTGCAGGGCACATACGAAACCTTTGCCGAAGCGGGCCGCCAGCACTTCGGCGGCGACATGAAGGGACGCTGGATTCTGACCGCAGGCCTGGGTGGCATGGGCGGCGCGCAGCCGCTGGCCGCCACTTTCGCCGGCGCCGTGTCGCTGAATATCGAGTGCCAGCAATCGTCTATCGACTTCCGCCTGCGTACCCGCTACCTGGACAAGCAGGCCGCCAATATCGACGAAGCGCTGGAAATGATCCGCTTCCACACGGAGCGCGGCGACGCCATCTCCGTCGGTCTGCTGGGCAACGCGGCCGAAGTGCTGCCGGAACTGGTGAAGCGCGCGCAAGCCGGCGGCATGGTGCCGGACCTGGTCACCGACCAGACCTCGGCGCATGACCTGATCAACGGCTACCTGCCGCGCGGCTGGAGCGTGACCGACTGGAAGGCGGCGCAACAGGACGAGAAACGCCACGCGCAGCTCAAGGCTGCCGCCGCCGATTCCTGCGCCGCCCACGTGCAAGCCATGCTGGCCTTCCAGCAGCTGGGCGCCAAGGTGGTCGACTACGGCAACAATATCCGCCAGGTGGCTTACGATCAGGGCGTGCAGAACGCCTTCGATTTCCCGGGCTTCGTGCCGGCCTATATCCGTCCGCAGTTCTGCGAAGGCCGAGGCCCGTTCCGCTGGGTGGCGCTGTCCGGCGATCCGGAAGACATCTACAAGACCGACGCCAAGATCAAGGAACTGTTCCCGCACCACGCCAACGTGCATCGCTGGCTGGATATGGCACGCGAACGTATCGCCTTCCAGGGCCTGCCGGCGCGCATCTGCTGGCTGGGCCTGGGCGAGCGCCATATCGCTGGTCTGGCCTTCAATGAGATGGTGAAGAACGGCGAACTGAAGGCGCCGATCGTGATCGGCCGCGACCACCTGGATACCGGCTCCGTCGCTTCGCCTAACCGCGAAACGGAAGGCATGCGCGACGGCACCGATGCGGTGTCCGACTGGCCGCTGCTGAATGCCATGCTGAACACGGCCGGCGGCGCGACCTGGGTGTCACTGCACCACGGCGGCGGCGTGGGCATGGGCTATTCGCAGCACGCGGGCGTGGTGATTGTGGCCGACGGCACCGACGCCGCCGCCAAGCGCCTGGCGCGCGTGCTGGTCAACGACAGCGGCTCCGGCGTGATGCGCCATGCGGACGCCGGCTACGAGACTGCCATCGCCTGCGCCAAGCGCAATGGCCTGAACCTGCCAATGATTAAATAAAACCCACGGCGCAAACCAGGTGGCTGCCACGGCGTGGCAGCCACCAGCTTCACGCCTTTGGTTTATCAGCTTCAAACCTTTGGTTCACCAGCTTCACGCCTTTGGTTCTAACGAGAGATCGACACATGACGCAAACCCTGACCCTCAAGCCCGGCAAGATCGCGCTGACCGACCTGCGCGGCGCCTGGACCGCCCACGGCAAAATCGCCCTGGCCGCCGAAGCCTACCCGGCCATCGAAGCCTCCTGCAAAGCCGTGCAGGACATCGTCGCAAAAGGCGATGCCGCCTACGGCATCAATACCGGTTTCGGCCTGCTGGCCAAGACCCGCATCCCGGACGACAAGCTGGAACAGCTGCAGCGCAACCTGATCCTGTCGCACTCCGTCGGCACCGGCGACCTGATGGCCGACCACGTGGTGCGCCTGCTGATGCTGACCAAGATCGGCAGCCTGGCGCGCGGCTTTTCCGGCATCCGCCCGATCGTGATCGACACCCTGATCGCCCTGTACAACGCCAACATCATGCCCGCCATCCCGGTCAAGGGTTCGGTTGGCGCATCCGGCGACCTGGCCCCGCTGTCGCATATGACCCTGGCCATTCTGGGCGTCGGCCCGGTGCGCATGAACGGTGAGCTGATGCAGGCTGCCGACGCGCTGAAAGCCGCCGGCATCACGCCGGTGGTGCTGGCCGCGAAAGAAGGCCTGGCCCTGATCAACGGCACGCAGGCATCGACCGCGCTGGCGCTGCATGGCTTGTTCATGACCGAACGCCTGCTGGAAGCGGGCATGGTGACCGGCTCCCTGTCGCTGGACGCCGCCAAGGGTTCCGATTCGCCGTTCGACGCGCGCATCCACGAAGTGCGCGGCCAGCCGGGCCAGATCGCAGCTGCCGCCATCTACCGCCAGCTGGTGTCGAACAGCGCCATCCGCGCTTCGCACCTGGTGGGCGACGAGCGCGTGCAGGACCCGTACTGCCTGCGCTGCCAGCCGCAAGTCATGGGCGCATGCATGGACCTGATCAACAACGCTGGCCGCACCCTGCTGATCGAAGCCAATGCCGTCACCGACAATCCGCTGCTGTTCCAGAACGCGGACGGTCCGTTTGTCGCCAGTGGCGGCAACTTCCACGCCGAGCCGGTGGCCTTCGCGGCCGATACGCTGGCCCTGGCCATCGCGGAAATCGGCAGCATTTCCGAGCGCCGCATTTCCTTGCTGATCGACGCCACCTTGTCCGGCCTGCCGCCATTCCTGGTGCGCGATCCGGGCGTGAATTCCGGCTTCATGATCGCCCACGTCACCGCCGCTGCGCTGGCGTCCGAAAACAAATCGCACGCCCATCCGGCCAGCGTGGATACCATCCCGACTTCCGCCAACCAGGAAGACCACGTGTCCATGGCAACCTTCGCGGCGCGCCGTCTCGACGAAATGGCGCACAATACGGCTGCCATCCTCGGCATCGAACTGCTGGCCGCGGCGCAGGGCATCGATTTCCACCGCCCGCTGAAGACGTCGCCGCAGTTGGAACACGTGCATGCGCAGCTGCGCGCGCAAGTGCCGTTCTTCGACGCCGACCGCTTCTTCGCGCCGGATATCGAGGCAGCGAAGCAGATGGTGCTGAAGGGCGAATTGAGCGCCACCTGCAAGAACCTGTTCACGGCGCTGCATCCGTAAGGAGGGAAGGGCATGGACTATCACTTCAAGGCAGGCAGCATTCCGCTGCTGGTGTCGATGCCGCATGTGGGCACCGAGATCCCGGACGACATCGCGGCCACCATGTCGCCCGCCGCTACCGAGCGCGCGGACACCGACTGGCACCTCGTCCAGCTCTACGGCTTTTTGCAGGAGATGGGCGCGTCCACGCTGTCGGCGCGCTGGTCGCGCTATGTGATTGACCTGAACCGCCCGCCTGAGAACACCAATCTGTATCCCGGCCGGGACACCACCGGCCTGTGCCCGCTCGATACCTTCCACCGCGAGCCGCTTTACCTCGCGGGCAAGCAGCCCACCGAGGCCGAAGTGCAGCGCCGCCTCGCGGCATACTGGCAGCCCTATCACACCCAGCTGCAGGAAGAGCTGGACCGTCTGCTCACGGAGCACGGCAAGGTCGTGCTGTGGGACGCCCACTCCATCGCTTCGGTAGTGCCGCGCTTCTTCGAAGGCAAGCTGCCGGACCTGAACTTCGGCACGGCCGATGGCGTGAGCTGCGATCCCGCGCTGACCAAGGCCATCACAGAAGCGGCCAGCCTTGACGGCAATTACACCATCGCCGTCAACGGCCGCTTCAAGGGCGGCCATATCACGCGCTTCTACGCCAGGCCGGAGCAGGGCGTGCACACCATTCAGCTGGAGATGTGCCAGTCCACTTATATGGACGAAACGGCGCCCTTCGGCTACCGCGACGACCTGGCTGCCCAGGTACAGCCGCTGCTGCGCCGGCTGGTGGGCATCGCTGCCGATTGGGCGAAGAAATGAAGGCGCTGTTCGCCCGCCACGCCCTGCTGCCGGAAGGCTGGCGCAGGGACGTCCTGCTGCAATGGGACGATCGCGGCAACTTGACGGCCGTGCAGCCAAACGCGGTGGCCGCATCGGGCATTTCGTCTGTGCAGTACGTCATGCCGGGCATGATCAATCTCCACTCGCACAGCTTCCAGCGCGCGCTGGGCGGGCTGACCGAAGTGGCGGGCGATAGCAAGGACAGTTTCTGGACCTGGCGCGACCTGATGTACCGCTTCGCGCGCAATATCACGCCGGAGCAGATGGAAGCCATCGCCGCCCAGTTGTTCAGCGAATGCCTGCGCCATGGCTACACTTCGGTCTGCGAGTTCCACTATGTGCAGCGGGCGCCGGATGGCAGCATGTATCCGCAGGCGTCCGAAACGGCGCAAAAGGTGATTGCCGCTGCGCGCCACACCGGCATCGGCATCACCATGCTGCCAGTGTTGTACAGCTATTCCGGTTTCGGCGAGCAGCCGCTCAAGCCGGAGCAGGCGCGCTTCCGCACCGACGCGCGCGACATCCTGAAAATCATCGGTGAGCTGGAGCCGCTGCGCGATGCGCAGATCGAAGTGGGCGTGGCGCCACACTCGCTGCGTGCGGCGTCGGTGGCGCAGATCCGTGAAGTGCTCGATCACTTGCCGAAAGCGCGCCCTGTGCATGTGCACATCGCCGAGCAGCAGGGCGAAGTGCAGCAGTCGCTCGATTTCAGCGGCCGCCGTCCCGTGCAATATCTGTACGATCAGTTGCCGGTGGATCAGCGCTGGTGCCTGGTGCATGCCACGCACCTGACCGGAGACGAGATCACCTCGATCGCCCGCAGCTGTGCGGTGGCCGGTCTGTGCCCGACCACGGAAGCCAATCTGGGCGACGGCATCTTCCCGCTCGAACCGTTTCTCGCGCAGGGCGGCCGTTTCGGCATCGGCAGCGACAGCCATATTTCGCAATCCGCAATCGAGGAGCTGCGCTGGCTGGAATACGGACAGCGTCTGGCACAGCAGCGCCGCAATATCGCGGTGTCCGAACAACAGCGCCACGTGGGCGATTTCCTGTGGCAGTCGGCCTTGCAGGGCGGGGCGCAAGCGTGCGGACGCCCGGTAGGCGCACTGGCGCCGGGCAAGCGCGCCGACCTGATTGTGTTGGATGATGACCACCCGAATCTCGATGGTTTGCACGATTCCGAGCTTTTAGGAAGCCTCGTTTTCTGCGGAAATGATAATCTAGTGCGTGACGTAATGGTCGGCGGCCAGTGGGTGGTGCGCGGCCAGAAGCACGTGGCGCAACCGGCCATCACCGCGCGCTTCAAGAAGACGCTGGCCGAATTGCGCGAGCTACGATCATGACACGACTGATTCAGTACGCAAGCCTGCATGCCACGCCGTGGAAAAACGGCGGCGGCAGCACCACCGAAGTCACCGTCTTCCCACCCGGCGCCACCTTTGAAGATTTTGAGTGGCGCGTCAGCATTGCCACCATTTCGCAGTCCGGACCGTTCTCCGTCTTTCCCGGCATCGACCGCACACTGACGCTGGTCGACGGCGAGGGCGTGGTGCTGGACGTGGGGAACGAACGGCGCGTGGCGCTGAGCGAGCGTGAACCGGTGGTGGCTTTCCCCGGCGAGATCCAGGTCACGGCCACCGTCGATGGCGGCATGACCACGGACTTCAACGTGATGACGCGGCGCGAATACTGCAATCACCAGCTGGAGCGGCGTGTCGTGCGCGACTTCTCCACGCTGGAGCGGCGCAGCGAAACCACCATCGTGTTCCTGGCCGAAGGCGAGAGCCTGACCCTGATCAGCGGCTGCGAGCGTATCTCCATGGTGCGTTATGATGCTGTGGTACTGGAAAAAGAAGACGTGTGGACGCTGGAAGCGGGCCACGCAACGGTCTTCATCATAGATATCTTCCCCAACGACGAGTAAGCAAAGCATGGCAGCAAGCTGGGATCTCTTAATCACCAACGTTCACCTGGCCACGATGGCCGATCCCAGCGCTCCGGCCAGCGCTTCCACCGCCGGCGCGATTGCACTGTCCGGCTACGGCGAGTTGCGCGATGCCGCGATTGCGGTCAAGGATGGCCGCATCGCCTGGTTCGGCCCGGCCGCCGACGCAGCTTCCGCGGGTTCGGCCGCCGAGGTGCGCGACGGCGAGGGCTGCTGGCTCACGCCGGGCCTGATCGACTGCCACACGCATATCGTCCATGCGGGCAACCGCAGCGATGAATTCGAGGCGCGCCTGAATGGCGCCACCTATGAGGATATTGCCCGCGCCGGCGGCGGCATCATGTCCACCGTGCGCGCGACCCGTGCGGCATCGGATGATGAACTGCTGCGGCAAAGTCTGCCGCGCATTATCGCGCTGCTGGCCGAAGGCGTCACCACGCTGGAAATCAAATCCGGCTACGGGCTTGATCTGGAGTCCGAGGCCAAGATGCTGCGCGTCGCGCGCCGTGTGGCCGAAGTGCTGCCGGTAAGCGTGCAGACTACCTTCCTCGGCGCGCACGCCTTGCCGCCGGAATTCCGCGATCGTGCGGACGATTACGTGCAGCTGGTATGCGACATGATCCCCACGCTGGCAGGCGAGGGCCTGGCCGATGCGGTGGACGCGTTCTGTGAGCGCATCGGTTTCTCGGCCGCGCAGACTGAGCGCGTGTTTGCCGCAGCCCGCGCGCACGGCCTGCCGGTCAAGCTGCATGCGGAACAGCTGTCCGACCAGCAGGGCGCACAGCTGGTGGCACGCTTTGGCGGACTGTCCGCCGATCACCTTGAACATTTGAGCGCCGACGGCATCGCCGCCATGGCCGCCGCCGGCACGGTCGCCGTGCTGCTCCCCGGCGCTTACTACTTCCTGCGCGACACCACGCCGCCGCCCGTCGCGGCATTGCGTGCCGCCGGCGTGCCAATGGCGGTTGCCACCGACAACAATCCCGGTACCTCGCCAATGACCTCGCTGCTGCTGGCGATGAACATGGTCTGCACCCTGTGGCGACTGACGCCGCTGGAAGCGCTGGCCGGCTGCACCGTGCACGCTGCCCGCGCGCTCGGCCTGCAGGACGAAACCGGCAGCCTGTCCATCGGCAAGCGCGCCGACTTCGCCCTGTGGCGCATCGCCCGGCCCGCCGACTTGTCCTACGCCATCGGCTTCAATCCCTGCCACGCCGTGGTCCACGCCGGCACCTGGCGCGCCCCCCAACTCGCCCCCGCGGAAGCCTGGTGACCGCACCATCCCCCGCGCCCGCCCCGCGTGCGTCACAGCGCCTGCTGGCCGCATGTTGCGTGCTGGCCGGACTGCTGGCCGCAATCACCGCACATGCAGACGACAGCGTGCTGCGCGTTGGCTCGAAGCGCTTCACCGAGTCCTACATCCTCGGCGAAATCATCGCGCAAACCGCCGCGACGCAAGTGAAGGTCGAGCACAAGCAAGGCCTCGGCAACACAGCCATCGTGCTAGCCGCGCTGGAGGCGGGCAGCATCGACGTCTACCCTGAATACACCGGGACCATCGACCAGGAAATCCTGAAGCACACCAAGCCCGCCACGATTGAAGAACTGAACCGCGAGCTAAAACCAAAGGGACTGGGCGTCGCCGTTCCGCTGGGCTTCAACAACACCTACGCGCTGGCAGTGCGCAACGAGCCCAATGCCCCGCGTACCTTAACCGAGCTGGCCGCGCGCAAGGACATGCGCCTCGGCCTGTCGCATGAATTCATCGGCCGCGCCGATGGCTGGCCCGGCCTGTCGACACTCTACGGCCTGTACCAGCAGCCGCGCGGCCTCGATCACGGCATCGCCTACGAAGCCCTCGCGCAGAAGCAGGTCGACGTGATCGACATCTACTCCACTGACGCCAAGATCAGTCAATACGGCCTGCGCGTGCTCGATGACGACCGCCATTACTTCCCGCGCTACGACGCCGTGCTGCTCTACCGCCTCGACGCCGCCCAGCGCTTCCCCGCCGCCTGGCGCGCGATTCAGCAACTGCATGGCAGCATTAACGCGACCGACATGATCGCCATGAACGCCGCTGCCGAGCTGCAATCCCAACCCTTCGCCGCCATCGCCCGCAACTGGCTCGCCCGGCATCCCGCCGCTGACGTCGCCGCCGTCGCCGGAACGTCCACTGCGCGGCCCGCCGCGGCTGCTGGCGCGGCCAGCCCTGCGCCCGGCGCATCGCCGGCCACGACCGCCGCATCGTCGGCCACGTCGGCCGCATCACCGGCTACGACCGCCGCATCGCTGGCCACGTCCGCCGCTATCTCCGGCGCGACGGGCACCCCGTCCGCCAATGGGGACCCCGCCGCAACAAGCGCCGCGCTGGTCAAGCCTGGCTTGCTATCACGCCTGTTCGCCGACGACTTGTGGAAGCTCACGCGGCAGCACATTACCCTGGTGGCGGTGTCGGTCATGCTGGCCTGTGTGGTCGGCATTCCGCTCGGCGTTCTGGCCGCGTACAGGCCCGCGCTGAAGCAGCCGGTGATGGCCGCAGTCGGCGTGCTGCAAACCATTCCATCGCTGGCCTTGCTGGCAATGCTGATCCCACTGCTGGGCGCCATCGGCCCGCTGCCGGCGTTGGTCGCCTTGTTCGTGTACGCGCTGCTGCCCATTGTGCGCAACAGCTGCACAGGCATTGATGGCATACCACCAGGATTGAAGCAGGCAGCCGAGGCGCTGGGCCTGAAACCCGCGCAAAGACTGCTGCATATTGAACTCCCGCTGGCTACCCCCATTATCCTGGCAGGCGTCAAGACGGCCGCCGTGATGAGTGTTGGCACCGCAACGATTGCGGCCTTCATCGGCGCGGGTGGCTACGGCGAGCGCATCACGACAGGACTCGCACTGAACGACAACGATCTGCTGCTGGCCGGCGCCATCCCAGCCGCCGCACTGGCCCTGATAACGCAGGCGATATTCGAACTGCTCGAACGCGCCGCGCAATTGCGTCGCGTCAAGTTGTAAGCAGTTTCGACTGAAGGTAAAAATTTGTAAGTAACGGGTTGAGCGCACTGATCAGCGACTATATTGAAGTCGTTGATTCATCTCCCCAAAATCCCAACTGACACCTGGGTTTTCCCCACCCACGCATCACGAGCCGCGTGGGTTCTTTTTTTTCAGAATCAGGAACGCGCCAGCTTCGTCAGCGCATCGCCCGTTACGCGGCACACGCGCCAATCCGGCAGCACATCCGCGCCCATGGACTCGTAGAAATTAATTGCGTTCGAGTTCCAGTCGAGTACCGACCACTCGAAACGGCCGCAGTGGCGCTCGACCGCCAGCTGCGCCAGCGCAATCAGCATCTGCTTGCCGTAGCCGTGGCCGCGGCGGTCCTGCTTCACATACAGGTCCTCCAGATACAGACCCTTCTTGCACAGGAAGGTGGAGAAATTGTGGAAGAACAATGCATAGGTCACCACCTCGCCATCCGCCTCGCCAACCAGGGCCTCGCTCACTGGCTTCTCGCAGAACAAAGCCTCGTGCAGCATGGCTTCGTTGGCGACGACCAGGTGTTCAAGTTTCTCGAAAACAGCCAGCTCCTTGATCATGCCGAAAATCGCGGCGACGTCGTCAGGGCGGGCAAGGCGGATATGCAGATTGCTCATGATGCTTTCTTCAAAGTTAGGTTTTGACTTGCGGCGGGCGTGCCCGGCGTACGCAGCGCCCACGCCACACTGGACAGGCAGAGCGCCATGCCCAGCCATTCAAGCGGGCCGGGACGGAAATTCTCAAGACGGATCGACAGCAGCACCGAAATCACCGGCGTCACCACCCCGATATACACTGCCTTCTGCGTGCCGAGGCGGTGGATCAACGTGAAATAGCAGGCGAAGGCGATCACCGAACCGAACAGCGACAGGTAGAGCAAGCCGCCCCAATACTTCGGCGCAGTCGGCAGCGCGAAGGAGGCGCCGGTAATCACCGCCCAGCTGGTCGACAGCAAGGTGCCGAACAGCATGCCCCAGGCCATGGTCAGCAGTACATTCGGCGTGTGCTGACGCGCTTTCACTACCAGCGTGTTGCCGACCGTGCTGCAAATGGTCGCCATCAGCGCCATGCCCAGGCCGAGCAGGAAGTGTCCCGTGCCGCCCGACATGATCTCATTCAAGGACGCGGTAATCGAATTCCAGAAAAGAATAATCACGCCCAGCACCGCCAGGCTGCCCGTCGCATAAGTGCGCAAGCTCAGCGGCGTGCCAAAGAACAGGCGGCTGCAAATCGGATTCCAGAACACCATCAGCGCAAACAGCACGGCCACCAGGGCCGACACCAGGTATTGCTCGGAACTGTAGGTGAACAGATAGCTCAGCCCGAAGGTGGCAAAGCCGTGCAGCATGATCCAGAACAGCGCCTTGCGCGGCGGGAGGAGCTTGTCGCCGCGCGCCAGGCACCAGCCGAACAGCACGATAGACGCCAGTGCAAAGCGGTACACCACGGACACGACCGGCGCGACTTCACCCAATTGCAGGGTAATCGCGTAAAAGGTGGAACCCCAGATCAGGCAGGCAATAACGAAGAGGACGGAAGAAGGCATCCGGCGAGTATACGTCCTTTCCCCTGACCTTGCCATGAAGCTACTTCCGGTAGTGGCTATCAGAAGGGGACCTTCTTTCCTGCAACATCTTTTCATTTTTTTAACAAAGGATGGGTCACGAAGACTGCTTTTGTGAAACCATTTGAGAATTCGCAAACCTACCGCAGCGAATATTTGATCCCCCTCAATGCCCTTCCTCAGGAGATAAAAATGCCGAATGCCCTGGATTGGTTGGTCACGACTAAAAGTTCCCAGATGAGCAGCGTGTTTGCGATCGCGGACGCCCTGCAGCAGATGATCAATGCCTATCCGGCGGCGGGCGCGTCGACCAATTGGCAATGGCTGAGCGCGGTTCTTGACGGGAGCTCGACTAATCCGAACGTCGCCAACGCCGTCAGCGCATCGGTACTGGCGCAAGCCGCCATCGAATACAAAGCGCTCAACAAATTGCTGGGCAGCGCGCTGCCGGCTGCCGTGAAACCGCTGGTGCAGTCGACCGCCCAGCTGGCACAGGAGGCCGGCGTAGACTGGCCGCTGTTCGATTTGGAGAACGGCGCTGCGCCGGGAGCCTGGCAGTACGGACTGGAAACCAAATCGCATTGCACGGTCACCGCCTATCCGCAAACCGAATCCTCGCTCGGGTTCAAGATTCCGGCAGAGCACGTGGGCCTGGGCATTGCGCTGCATGGCGATGCGAGCGTTGATCTGGGCGCCAAGGGCGCGTTTTCATGGGGCAGCGTCAGCGCCGGTGCCAGCGCAGGGGCCAGCGCCATCCTCGAAGCGTTCTCCACGCCGGAGAACGACAAGCCGCTGGCCTGGGCGCTGGCCGATCTGCTGAAGGGCGTGCCCACGCCGGGCAAGCTGGAATCTCTGTTCGATAAGGGCAGCGGGCAGGCCCGCCCGCAGAGCATTCAGGCTCTGCACATGAAAGTCGACGGCACGCTGACGGCCACCGGCACTGTGAAGGTCGGCACCACCTTCGTGCAGAACAGCGCAGCGAATGTGCAAATGGCGAGCCTGGGTGTGGACATCGGCCTGTCGGCCAAGTTCCAGCACGATCGCGGCTACAACTTGCGCGTGGTGCTCGACGGCGGCAAGGCCCAGGTCGACCTGACCTGCAGCCGTGCCAACAGCAAGGAGCTGGGCGCGGGGCTGGATGCGGGGCTGTCGATCAGCGGCTATGCCAACAAACTGTCGCAGGCCATGCAGGAAGCCTTCCCCAGCGCGAAGCCCTTGATCGAAAAATTGGGGCCGCTGTCCGACATCCAGGGCTGGCTGCACGACAAGCTGGCCGAAGACCTCGACGGAGCGGCCGAGAACGCGGTGGCCGATCTGGTATTGGCAGGCTCGCCGGCCGCGCGCAAGACGCAGGTGCTGGCGCTACTGAATCAGGCGCTATCCGATGCCTGGCAAAAGGTTGGAATCGACTTCAGCGTTCTCAACACCGCAGACCTGGAAGCCACGGTCATGGATGGTGTGCGCGGTGCGCTGGATGCCAAAAACAATCCGAAAATCGAGCAGGCCATCAAGACGCATCTCCAGCCTGCTGTGGCCAACCTGTTCAAGAATTTGAAGAAGCAGGTGAAGAACGAAGTCGATCGCGTCAAGAAAGATGTCAAAGCCGCGCTCGGCAAGGATGTCAGTGCGCTGCTGGCCCCGCTCGATGAGGCGCTCAAGCCGGTTGACGACCTGATCAAGGACCTGCAGGCAGACATCAATAAACTGGACGCGCCGTTGCTGGAATGGCTGAACGCCTACGAACAAAAGCGCAGCATGCTGGTGAAGGCGATCACGCAAATTGCAGCCAGCCAGCTGAAGCTCTCGCTTGGGAGCGAAATCGCCACCACGCATGAGGAAGTGAGCCTGCTGTCGGTCACCTTCATCCACTACTCCTATGCAGGTGACGCGTTGTATCGCGGACTATGGCGCGGCGACTTGAGCGCACTGCCCGAGCTGATGGAAAGGGCTGCATCCGAACAAGCCATTCTGCCGGGCTATACGGGCTGGCTGGTCGACACGATGGTGCGCCAGAAGACCTATCGCTTCTCGCTGGACTTCTTCGGCCTGGGCTCGATCAGCGCCACGCGTGTTGGCCTGAGCCAGGTCGCGATCAAGGAAGACCTGCGCACACACCGCATTCTGGCCTGCACCAATGTCAACAGCTTGAATGATCGTCTGCTGGAATTCGGCAAATCGCAGGAAGGCAATATGGGCCTGACCCTGGATGCCTTCGCCACTTCCGGCAACGGCGTGCCGCTGACCTTGAGTTTCACGGAAACCGGCAAGAAGATCGATAAAGATGATGTGCAGATGTACTTCAAGACCATGATGGATGCCAGGCTGGTGGACGCTACCGTGGGCGACCGTGCATGGAAGCTGCTGCAGGCCAGCGCGGGCCAGCAGAACAATGTGCTGACCAATGCCATGCTGCGCACCCAGCTTCAACTGACCGGCGACGAGTGGCGCAAGCTGCTGCATCTGAAGTCCAGCGATGTGTACGACGCCACCTGCGCGGTAGTGCTGGACGTGGCGTCGGCGGCATGGGCGATCAATATTCCCGGCCATCAGCTGTCGCAGCCGATCCTTGAGCTGAGTACGCATTTCCCCGATGCCGACTTGCTTAAGCCGACTGGCCTGGTCAGGTGGTGCGCTCGAAATCACGGCACTGTCATCGGCGAGATCCAGGATGCGCTTGGGCCGCTGACGACGGTATGGAAGACCGCCTACATCAATACCTTCCTGCGCATCGGCATGCTTGGCACCGGCTTTGGTGCGGGCATCGATGTGCTGCAAGGGTTATCGTCGACGCTGGCGGCCCTGGCCGACGATCCATCGCAAATCAACAAGGCCGCATTGCAAAGTCAGCTCAGTCAGTGCAACACCGCGCTGCTGAAAGCGTGGGACAGCGCAGCCGGCACTTCGCTGCCCGCCTTCTTCACGCCGCTGCGCTTCCCCTGGCCGACGCTGGCTTTCTACGCCGCGCTGGCGCTGGCGGTCGGCCGTCCACGCGACCGTATCGGCTTGATCAATATGGTGTCACCAACCGGTACGGAACAAGATGCAGTGCTCGTGGTCTAAGCTCGTTTAAGACCTTGGGGAGACGCTGATGTCATCGAAAAAATTGAAGGCACTCACAGGCGCTCTACTGTTTGTTTCGCTCGTCCTCTTCGCCTTGCAGCAGGCCCTGCGCCTGCCTGCAGGCTATGGCGTCGAGGATTTTATGGGATGGACGAATCCCGGTGCGGTCAAAGCGGCACTTTACTATTGGGATAAGCTCCCGGCTTACCACCATGCCGAACGCTGGTATGTGTGGATCGATACGCTGGTGTTCATTCCAATCTACGCTAGCCTGATTTTGGGCGTAACGCGCAAAGTGTTCGGGAAAGTGGCGCGGCACTGGTGGAATCGTGTGGCGGAACTGTTGGCGTATGCCGCCTTGATTCTACTGGCCTGCTATGACCTGGCAGAGAACGCAACGGGATTGGCACGCATGTACTGGGGCGAAGCGCCGCTGTTTTTGTCCAATAACGCCGACATCTTCCATTCGAAGAAATTCTTCTTCATTTCCGTCGCCATTCTTCCATCTGCCTATGCGGCAGTCATGTGGTGGCTTGGCATCGACAGCACCGCGCAGCAGGCGCAGCTGCGCCGGGAGAAGTGGCAGGGCATGATGGGCGTGATTGGGCGCAGCCGTTATGTGCTCGCCGCCTTGCTGCTGTTTGCCGGTTTCACCTTGTTCCTGGATCAATGCCGCGACGTCGTGCTTGGCATGGTCGGCAGCGACTCGCCATTGTTTTTCAAAGTATCGGCAATCGCCTTGAATGCTTTGGCCTGTGCTTTGTTCGCCTATTCCTGCTGGCTTTGGACGCGGCTGGTGGAACAGGTGAAACGCTGCACGCTGCCATCATCCAGCAATGCGGATGTCAATCAATGGATCGGCCGTTTCGCCCAGCAATGGGCAAGGCTGCTGTCGCTGATGCCTGCCTTGATGCTGATGCGCCTGTTTGGCTATGTGACTGGCGACGCGTTGGCGGGCTTGCGCATGGAAGCGGGTACGGCCAGCGAGGCGGCACAAAACTCGCTGTTCTGGCTGCAGTTCTTCGCCTTCCTCGTACTGGCTCTGTGGGGAGCGTTTCTGTGGAAGCGGCAAAAGCTGGCATTGGCACGGCCGGAGGAGTATTACAACTCGCGCGATTTGCCACAGCTGCTGAAGGATGAGCCCAGCCGGGTCGCAGGCTGGCAGGGCAAGCTGGCGTATTTCATCGGACCGACCAATCTGCCCCTGCTGGCCTTGGGCCTGATGCTCCTGATACGGGTGCTGCGGGTGACCATGCCAGAATCTTTTAATGCGCCGTTTGCCTTCGCCGAGCTTTGCCTGAGCCTGACGTGGTGGCTGGGTGTGGCCGGCGTGGTGTCATTGGTCGAGCAGAAGAGCTCAATACCGTGGGGCGCATTTTTCATTGTGCTCGCTGGCGTCTTCGGCGTCATGCAGTGGACGGACAACCACCAGTTTTCCGTGGCGGCTGCGGGTGCCGGCAACGCTGGCGCCAGTTCGCCGGCTCTGTTCCTGCCCGCAGTGCTGATCGGCTGTCTGGCAACGACATGGATCGTCTTCACAAAGCGCTATGCAAGGCGGGAGGGCAGCCAGAACCAGGGACTCGCCCTGATTTCATGCGCGCTGGGTCTTGGCGTGGTATTGGTTGCCGTGTTGTGGGTGGCCGGGCGCACTGCTCCATATAGCCCGATGCTGGGCGTGGAAAAGGAAACCAGGCCGACTCTGCAAAAGGTATTGGATGATCACGGCCTGAAAGGCAAGCCGCTGTACCTGGTTGCCTCAGAAGGAGGCGGCATACGCAGCGCCTATTGGACGGCCTTGATGCTCGCCAAGCTGCATGAGATGCCGGGTTTCGATGAGCGCGTGCTGGCAATCAGCGGCGTCTCTGGTGGCGCGATGGGCGCTGCGGTGTATCGGGCTTGCCTGCGCCGTGACCGCACGCACGTCATGGACTGCGTTGAAACGGGGTTTCGCAAACTGGATGCCTTGTCGCCGCTGGTGGAGTCGCTCATGCTGGAGGATGTAGTTGCCCGCGTCATTCCAACCAGTTTCTGCGCCGCGCCGGGATGCGGCTACATGAGCCGCGCTATCGCCTTTGAACAGGAGTGGATTGAAGCCTTTCCCGAAATGGCCGAGCCTTTCGGTCCCGCGCGGAAAGGCGAGCCGGAGCTGCTGCTGAACAGCACGGGGGTAGAAAGCGGCAATCGCAACACCTTCTCGACCATGCAGCTTGGACTATCCGACACGCCATCGAATGACGACATCATCACGGAATTGAAAAGGGAACCGCGGCTTGTTACGGCCGCGCATGCCGCTGCACGCTTCCCGTTTATCAATCCGCTGGCTCTTGTGGAAGACAACGAAAAGGCGCGCTGGCACCTGGCCGATGGCGGCTATTACGACAACAGTGGCGTTACGGTCCTCATTGATCTGGTGCTAGCCATGCAGCAGAACAAAGTTGAGCGCAAGGTAAAGCTGATCCTGATCCGCAACGGGCAAATCGACGCGAGCTGCGGCAAGAAGTTGTCGCCGGACGCGCTCGTGACATGCCTGAAGGAGGTCAGCGAACGTCAATACGAGGGGCCGCTCAACGTGCCGCTGCGGCGGCCGGGGCAGGCACTCTATGCGGACGCCGTGGGTCCGCCAACAGCCTTGTTCAACGTTTCAGGCATTGGTGCACATGGCCGTTATCCGCCGGGTTCCAGCATCTGGCCGAAAGGCACCCATTGCTTGCTGGACCAGCAGAATGGCGTCAACCTGGCGCCACTGGGCTGGTACTTGTCGCACACGGCTCGTGAGGCGCTCAGAAAGCAGGCGGACAAGGTGGCTGTCGCCAGCTGCCTGGCAGACAGCGCAGAGCCAGCGCCGGCTTCAGTAGGCCAGATTCAGGCGTCGATACAGGAAGCCCAGCACAAATAGTGGGCCGATCAGCAGGAAGCGCAAGTCATCGAAGAATGACGGCTTCTTGCCTTCGATCTTGTGGCCAATGAACTGGCCGATCCATGACAGCACGAAGATCAGGATACTCAACGGCAGCACCGCGGGACGGGGCAGGGCGGCCAGCACCAGCAGCATCACAGCCGCCATCGCCAGCATGCCCAGCGCGAAGCTGGTCGACAGCTTGAAGTAGTAGACCAGGCTCGCCACCACGGCCACCACGGCCAGCAAAGGATGCGCGGCCCAGATCAGTCCCAGCAGCGAAAACACGATCAGCGGCACGCACACGCAATGGATCGCTTCATTGGTGGGATTCAGATGGCTTTCGCTGTACTTTTCCAGCAGGGTGTCGATGGTACGCGCATCGCTCATAGTGTGTCTCCGAAGGTTTTGATTATTTAGCACTACCGTTCGATTCTACACCTGTACAATGGCTCGATGTCACTAAAACGCTGCTTCGATCCTGTCGTCAACCAACACACGCGCATTCTCCTGCTAGGCAGCCTGCCAAGCGAAAAGTCGCTCGTGCTGCAGCAGTATTACGGCAATCCCCAGAACCGGTTCTGGCATTTGGTTGGCGAAGTGATCGGCGTGGACCTTGTGCCGTTGGATTATCAAACGAGGTTGTCTCGGCTCTTGCATCACGGAGTCGGTTTGTGGGATGTCGTTGCGAGCGCACGTCGATCCGGGAGTCTGGACAGCCAGATCCGGGACCAGGCAGGTAATGATATCGCCGCGTTGGCTGCATCTTTGCCGAAGCTGAACGCGATCGGTTTTAATGGTGGAACTGCGGCCAGGCACGGGCTGAAGCAACTTGGTGCTTTGGCGGAGCGGTATCGGATTGTGGTGTTACCTTCGTCGAGTCCAGCGCACACGCTGGCGTACGACAAGAAACTGGAAGCCTGGATGGGATTAAAGGATTATGTGGGGTAGGCCCGCCGTGCATGAATACTGGTACTCGGCCAAGCGTGTTTGGGGAGGGCGTAGCGCCATCGCGTGGCAAGGATGGACCATCGATGTTGGCATAGCGGTATTGTTCATCGTTGCGGGACCGTGGTTTCGCTCGCCGCGACATCCCGTTCTTCAACTTTCCGTCTTTTTCGGCGTTCTCTTTCTGCGTGCCGCAATCGCACGCTGGAAAGGCGAGCCTGACGAGTGAAGCAGCTTCGTGAATTCTGAAATCCGATACCGTCAGGCGAACGCTGACGACATTCCCGCGATGTCCGCAATCCGGCTGATGGTGCGCGAGAACGTGCTGCGCAATCCCGCCGCGATCACGCCGCAGATGTACCTGGACTATCTCTCCAAACTGGGCCGCGGCTGGGTCGGCGAACTGGATGGCCGCATCGTCGGCTTCTCCTACGCCGATCGTCAGGACAATTCGATCTGGGCCTTGTTCATCCACCCGGACTTCGAAGGCCGAGGCATCGGCACAGCCTTACTGCATCTCGCCACCGGCTGGCTGTTCGCAGAAGGCGCGCGCCGCATCGCCCTTGGCACAACACCTGATACGCGGGCCGACCGCTTCTACAAAGCGCTGGGCTGGGTGCGCGGCGAAATGCGCAATGCTGGCGAAGTCGAGTTCACCTTGCGATGTCCTTCAATGTGACGGGAAAATCGAGCATGCTAGACTGAGCCCACGAAGTAACCATTTCTCCTCTTACATCAGTCCTAGCTTCAATCACAGCCACCCAACGACGGTGATTTGACCTGTATCAAATGGCGATCCGCATAGTTCGCATGAGCGCCCCTACAATGGTGAGGGACGCGAAAGGAGCGGGCTATGACTACCACCGAAATAAAATCTGATACTGAAGTACCAAGTGCTGCGGACGTTCAAGCAGTCCTCGCCATAGTTGCGACCGCGACTATGGCTAAGCCACCTTCCCCGCCGTCCACGATATGGGAGAAGAGAGTTGAACGCTGGCAGGGAGTCATTGGGATACTTGTTCTGGCGATCATGATAACTATATTGACGCTCGCCGGACTTGCTGTGCCAGTCAAAGTAAAACTGTTGTATGAAGTAGCGATGATTCTTTTGAATTTAATGCTACTTCTTTGCTACCTCATGTGCTTCGGTATAAGCCTTGTCGGCATTTCCTTCCTATGGCGACTAGCGACAAATCCATATGCGCTATTTCTTCAGCATGTCGATCTTGTGAGCCAGTTTGATCATCCCAGCGTGGATGCGCTGAACCAATGCAGAAAGAATGCGCTGCAATACGTTCTTACTCATTACAAATATCAGCGCTTGGGATATGAGAGACGCGCTGGAATGATTGCGGGCGCAATAGAAAAAGTTGGCCTGCTGCCGGCGCTGGCTGGGCTCATTATTCTGCTATCAAATTTATCCAAGGCTGGAGTTACGATTGGATTGTCAGATTTCATAGGCCCAGTGCTGCTGTCTTTCTATGGTATTGGAGTGCTCTCTGCGCATATGACACATCGCATGGACAGGGTCATTGCACTTCTTGAGTACAGCCTGCAACTAAAGAAATAAAATTTAAGCAGTGTATGGAAACTCAATTTCAGAAACTGGTTGCGGAGGCATTGGCCTTACCTGAGGCCTTACGAGCGACTGTCGCGGTGGTACCATGTTCCTGCCAATAACCAAAAGAGGAGCAAGAATGCCCACCGTCGATCCGCGCATTGACGAATACATTGCCAAGTCCGGCGAATTCGCGCAGCCTATTCTGAGCCATCTGCGGGCGGTGATTCATGAGGCGTGTCCGGATGTGGAGGAGACCATCAAGTGGAGCATGCCGTTCTTTTTGTATAACGGGATGTTGTGCAATATGGCGGCGTTCAAGCAGCATTGTGCGTTTGGGTTCTGGAAGGGCGAGCTGCTGCTGGCGGAGGCGGACGATAAGGGCAAGGAGGCGATGGGCCAGTTTGGACGCCTCGCGTCGGTGAAGGACCTGCCGGCGAAGAAAACCCTGGCGAGCTATATCAAGCGCGCGATGGTGCTGAATAACGAGGGTGTAAAGGCGCCGTCGCGGGAAAAGAAGGCGCCGCGTCCGCTGGATGTGCCGGACTACTTCAGCAAAGCGTTGAAGGCACAGCCCGCAGCGAAGAAGCATTTCGAAGCCTTCTCCACCAGCGCCAAGCGCGAATACGTGGAATGGCTGGAGGAAGCGAAAACCGAAGCGACCCGCCTGCGCCGCATGGACCAGGCCATCGAATGGATCGCTGAAGGCAAGCAGCGCAACTGGAAATACCAGAACTGCTAATTGCGGCGCAGCTTCTGCAGCCAGCTGTCCCAGGTCTCCAGCTGAATGAAGGGTTCGAAGGACATCTCGAACGCCTGGCGCTCCACCGCATCCACTGCGCGTCCGCCGATCACGACATAGTTCACGTTGATGTCGCGCGCGGCCTCCACCTGCAGCGGCAGGCGCGGCCCGGGGAACGAGTTATACGCGGGATGTCCCTGCTCCACGCGGTCGCGGATGCGATGCGCCATGGCGCGGAATTGCGGATACTGGCGCACGATATAGCCCAGCCGCGACGAAATCTGCGCCCGCGCTTCGTCCAGATGGAAGGCCGTGCCCTTGATTTCGACCAGCGTCACGTCCATGCGCGAGCGTCCGGAGAATAGGGCAAAGTCCACGAAGCCGCTATCGACAGGGAACTGGCTGAAGGCAATGTACTCCTCCTCCGGCTGCGCATACAGCTCCGCGATCAGCGACAAATCCTGCGCAATCAGGTGATGCATCTCCAGCGCCGTCGCGCCTTCCTCGATCAATGAACGCAGCTGCTCCACGGGTATGCGCTGGCGCAGGATCTCATTGCGCCGGTTGAGCACCGCCACGCTCTCCTGCTGCGGCCTGTCGATATAAGGATTGATCTGCACGCGCAGCTTGTCGATCTGTGCCGCGAGGCGTGGATCATCCAGCGTGTGATGCTCCAGCGCGATCTCCGCGCAGCCCAGCAGGGCGGCAGCATCGGCGGTGCACAGCTTCTGCCAGTTCGGCAGGCCATCCACCTCCGTCACCAGCGCAAACGTGGCCTCGCTGAGATGATTGGCTTCGTAGTGTTCAACGATGCGGGCCGATTGGTCGATATGGCCCGCATCGATCAGATGATGACGCAGCGATTCAATCGAATTCGCCACCGAAGAACCGGTGTTCCTGTCACCCAGGTCGGTGAGCAGGGCGGACACGCGGTCCGTATGGAAAAGGCGCACGCGGCAAATCGAGTCGTGCACCGAATCCCGGTGCGCCTGGTAGCGAAAGATGAAATCGCTGATCTTCATCGTGGCATGACGAGCACCTGTAGTCCGGATGGGGTAGCAGGCGCGTGATAGATACGCTGCGTGGCCTTCTGGAAGTCCTCCGGCTTGGCCTGCGGGATGCTGACAAACGTCTGAGGATTCAGATCGATCAGCGGGAACCAGGAGCTCTGCACCTGCACCATGATGCGATGGCCGCGGCGGAAGGTGTGGTTCACGTCGCCCAGGTGATAGCTGATGGTTTCCACTTTGCCCGGCGTGAAGGGTTCCGGCTTCTCGAGGCTGTTGCGGAACTTGCCGCGGATCGGATTGCCGCGCACCAGCTGCTGATAGCCGCCCAGTTTCAGCGAAGGCGGTGGCGTATCGCTCGGACGCGTACCGTCGCCGCCGGCCGAAGGCATCTCCTGCGGATAGACGTCGATCAGCTTCACCACGAAGTCGCTGTCCGTACCGGAGGTCGAAACGAAGAGCTTGGGCGTGACGGGACCGGCGATGGTCACATCATCTTCCAGCACTTCGCTCTGGTACACCACCACGTCCGGACGTGAAGCGGCAAAGCGCTGGTCGGACACCATGTATTCCTTCGGCACGCCGGTGGCCGGATAGCCGATATAAGGCACCGGCTTGCGCGGATCGCTCACATACTCGTCAAACGCGGCGGCGGCAGCAGAAGGCTGGTTCCACGGCAGCGTGCCGTTGGCCCCGAAGTACAGCATCTGCGACTTGGCTTGCTGCGGCGGCCAGGTGGCGTACTGGCGCCAGACATTGGTCCCGGTTTCGAAGGCGTTCACTTCGGCGATCGGCTTGTCGGCCTTCTTATCCTTCAGATTCTGTTCGAAGAAGGGGAACAGCAGCTTCTTGTTGAAGTATTCGCTGGTCTTGCTGTCGAAATGCACCGCGCCCAGGCTCTTGCCTTCCTGGCCTGCCCAGCCGCCGTGCGTCCACGGGCCGATCACCAGGCCGTTGAAGATGCCGGTGTTGTTCTTGCGGATCGAGTTATAGGTGGTGAACGGGCCTTGCGGATCTTCCGCATCGAACCAGCCACCGACGGTCAGCACGGCCGCCTTGATGTTCTTCAGGTGCGGCGCGATATTGCGCGACTGCCAGAACTGGTCGTAGGTGTCGTGGTCGATGGTCGGCTTCAGATAGGCCAGTTGCTTCGGCTGCAGGTCCGCCAGAATGCCGGACATGGTCAGGCGCTGCAGGAAGTAATCGTAGCTGTCCGCCGTGCCGTAATCGAAGCGCTCGCGCACGCGGGCCGGCGGCGCTGGATTTTTCTCCTCGGTGAACGAGGAATAGAAGTCGAAGTTCCCCGACAACATGAAGGCGCCGCCGTGATAGGAATCGTCGCCCATGAACAGGTCCGTCACCGGCGCCTGCGGCGAAGCGGCCTTGATCGCTGGGTGCGAGTCGATGATCGAGGCCGAGGTGTAGAAGCCCGGGTAGCTGATGCCGTAAATACCGACCTTGCCGTTATTATTGGCCACGTGCTTCAGCAGCCAGTCCACCGTGTCGTGCATGTCCTGGCTCTCGTTGCCTTCGCCTGCCGCCTTGTTGGCTTTCACATGCGGCGTCATCTCCTGCCATTTGCCCTCGGACATATAGCGCCCGCGCACATCCTGCCGCACGAAGATGTAGCCGCTGTCCGCGAAGTCTTGCGGCAGGCCAAAGCTCTTTGGGTAGTAATCCACGCCGTAATGCGACTCGCCGTCCTGATACACGCCCACGCTGTAAGGGGTACGCTGGATCAGGAAGGGATAGGGCCTGGACGCATCCTTCGGCACATAGACCGCCGTGAACAGGCGCGCGCCATCGCGCATCGGGATGCGGAATTCGTATTTGGTGTAGGTGGCGCGCAGGTCCGGCTTGTCCTTGTCGTCAGGCGCCGCGTGGACGGCGCCTGCAAAAGCCAGTGCGAGAGAAAGGGCGAGTGGGGTCAGGTGGTGGCGTTGCATAGGTCCTTATTTAATTAGTTCCTGCTTCGGGTCGAAGACGGCCCTTATCATACAGGCGCAGGCGGTCAAGCTTGGCGGCATACAGATCGTGGTCGCCGCGCGTGGTGCTGTTGCTCATCGCAAGGCGCATATGCTTGTCGGCGGTTTTGAAATCACCCAGTTCGAAGGCGGCTTTCGCCATCCAGAAGTGGAACTCGTGATAGTAGGGCGCACGTTCCAGTTCACGGGCGAACAGGCCGCGGGCCTTGCGGTAATCGCCTTCATCCATGGCTTTGCGGCCCAGGTTGAAGTAATAGAAGGGCGGTTGCGGTTCCAGGCGATCCAGCTCCGCTTTGACCACCAGGGCTTCGGCTGTGAGGCCTTCGCCGTTCAGCACCTGTACCAGGTTGAACATGGTGATGGTGTTGCGCGGATCGCGCTGCAGGGCAAAGCGCAGCACACGCTCTGCATCGGCCAGCATGTCGTGGCGCTGATAAACGATGGCCATGGTGTTGTACGAATACAGGAAGCCGGGATCGGCCTGCATCGCACCGCGCGCCCACCAGTAAGCCTCGTCCAGCCTGCCCTGCACCAGCGCTTCGGCAGAGCGGTTATTCATGAACATGGCGATGATGGTCTGCTGTGTGATCGCTTCCTTTTCCAGGCGCTCGGCGTCGGCTGGCGGCAGGAAGTCGATGGTCACGTAATAGGCGCGGTCATATTGGCCTGGACGCGTGTCCATCACCGGTTTGCCCAGCACCAGGTTCACGTGGCCGTTGTTGAGATACAGGCTGCCGGCGCGGCTCCAGGTGTCTTCGCCCGTGATCCGCTGGAACGTTACGTCCAGCCCCAGGTCCTTGGCCAGTGCGGCGGTCATGATCACGAGGGACAGGCAATTGCCCATGCGCGCATCGAAGGCCTGCGCGGCGGTGCGGGTGATCTCGGAATCGTATTCGATGCGCAGCTGGTCGCGGCGGTACAGCGCTTCAAACAGCGCCTCGTGCGTATTGCGGCCGTGCAGGGTCTGACGGATCTGCGCCACGTAGTCGCGCATCTGCGGCGAGAGCGCAAAGATCTGGTCGGCCGTCAGTACGCTGTCCGGCTTCTTCTGGAAAGCACTATCGTTGAATAGCTGGACTGCCGGCGCTTCGGCCACCGGCGGCTTGGTGCTTGCGCAGCCCGTGACCAGCGCTGCGGCAATAATCAATATTGACAGATGTTTCATGGCGCGTCTCCCCCATGAAACAAGTATCCTCGGCTATTTTGGTGATGTCAATTCGGCGCTGACTTCCTGTACGCCGAGGGTGGAAAGGGCATCGCGCAGGTCGTCGAGTTCCGCTTCCAGATCGCTGCCCGCGTCAAATGGGCGGCCGGCGGAAGCCAGCAGCGTGTCGCCGTCGAACAGCTCGACACGCAGCATGCCTTCGCCGCCTTGTTCGGCTGGCGTGACCACGGCACGGGCCGGACCGCTGTGCGCCCGCAGGGCATCGCCGAACTGCGCCATCATGGCCAGGGTCGCGTGTTCCAGACGGCCTTGCTGCAGTGCGCCGTAGAACAGGTCCTGGTACAGGAAGTTCAGGCGCAAGGACTGGGCTTTGTCGCCGCGTGCCAGGATGCGCTGCAGCAGCGGCGCGGCCGCCTCGGTCCAGGCCTGGTAGCGCTCCATACGGGCGGCGAAGTATTCGTCCTGCGCCGCTTCATCTTCAGGGATGCGGTAGAACGCATCGTCGGCGCGCTTGTAGGCAAAGCCCAGCAGGAAGCGCAGCTCCACGGCTTCATCGTCCGAGCCGAAGGTGGTTGGCGACCAGCCGGAGATGCTGCGCTGCAGGGCAGGAGCTTCGCGTACCTTCTTGTCGGTCAGCGAGACGGCGGCTTCGCGCACCATGGCGTTCAGCTGGCCGTAGGTGATGCGCTCCGCTTCGTTCAGGTCATAGGCGTGCTGCACCAGCACGATTTTGGCTTTGGGGCTTTCCAGGCCGCCGCTGCGCAGGCTTTCCACCAAGGCAGCGTAGGCTTGCTCGTCCTGGAAGCTGTCCGCTTCGGACAGGCCGCCCTGGCTATGCACGAACACTGGAATGGCAAAGGCGTTGACTTCCATCTCCGGACCGTCTTCGCGATGCAGCAGCAGCGTGCCCGCGTGTTCCTCAATGGTGTCGCGCAAGAGCTGGTAGCCGGCGCTGTCATCAAAGCGCGCAATTTCCAGCGCGCCGTACAGGATGTCGTTCTTCTGCTGGTTCAGGTAGCGGCGAATCTGGCGATGAAAGTCCAGCTCATATTCGCTCATGTCCTCGTATTCCTGCTCGGCGACGGTGAGCGCGAGTTCGGCCAGCGCCTGGCTCAGGGCATCTTCTTTTTCGGCAGGCGCCGTGTGAGACTTGCGGAGGACGGGCTTCTTATTCTTGGGCATATTCCGGGCGGCGCCCGGAAGCGCCTCAATGTTCGATGTGGAAGGTTTCGTGCAGTTCGTCGAGCAGGTCGGCGGTTTCGTCTTCGCTCATGCCGAGATGCTGGCAGGCCAGCTCGCCGCCTTTCGCCCACTCGGGCGATTCAGGGTTGCCATGGTAGCGCTGAATGGCGCGTTCCGCCAGCACCGAGCCCGCCACCAGGGAGCGGATGGCGTCATCCGTGGCGCCGTCGGCCAGCACTTCATAGTCGTGATGGTGCAGGATGGCCCAGGACACGTCCGGCGAGAGCCCCCAGTTGCGGGCCAGCAGGCAGCCGATGGAGGCGTGGTTGGTCATGTGGCGCGCATCTTCCACCGCCGTGAATTTCAGCGTGGCGCTGCCGGAGGCGCGGTCCAGCGTGGCGGCATAGTCGCTGAAGCGGTTCATCAGGATCGGGATGCCGATATCGCAGAACAGGCCGAAGGTGTGGGCGATATCCGGCGGCGCCAGGCGCAGGCGGCGCGAAATGAACACCAGCGCCTGGGCGCGGCGCGCCGACATTTCCCAGAACTGGTTGAGCGACGCTTCATTGCCCTCGATGGCCTGGCGGGCCAGCAGGCCGGTCAGCAGGGCGGCGCAATTGGTAATGCCGAGGAAGTTGATGGCCTGTTCCACCGACTTGGCCTTGCGCTGAGCGCCATAGAAAGGCGAGTTGGCCAGCTTCAGCAGCGCACCCGACATGCCCACGTCATTGGCAATGATGCGGGCGATATTGCGCGGCGACGGATCTTCCCGGCCCAGTTCAGCTTGCAGGTCGACGAGCAGGCTTGGCCGCGGCGGAATACGGATCGAGCGCAGAAGGGCTTCTTCTGCGGTGTCGGCTGGCGCCGGCGCTGCTGCTGTTGTCATTTTGCTTCCACTGAACTGCGTTAAACGGACCGCTGTCATTATCGCCGCATCTATCCACTACGGCTCATTTATCAGAAGAAATATTTTATCGTTTGTTGCCCAAGTGCATGATTTTGATAGCGTTTTGGCAGGCCAATCGGACAAGCTTGCAATGCTTGCTACAATCGCCGGCATGACCAGACTAATCGCAGGAATCGACTTTGAACGTCCCGCACACGAGGTGGCACGCAAGCTCATCGGCGTGACCGTGCTCGTCGATGGCGTCGGCGGACGTATCGTGGAAACCGAAGCTTATGACCGCGAAGATCCGGCATCGCATGCCTTCACGGGACGATCTGAGCGCAACTTCGCCATGTTCGGTCCGCCGGGACATGCTTATGTCTACCGCTCGCACGGCTTGCATTGGTGCCTCAACTTCGTCTGCATGGAGGACGGGCACGGCGCGGGGGTGCTGATCCGCGCGCTGGAGCCGGTGGAAGGTCTGGAGGCCATGCACGCGCGGCGCAAATTCGATGACGTGCACATCCTGTGCGCCGGGCCTGGGCGTTTATGCCAGGCCATGGCCGTCACGCGCGCCCACAACGCCATGGCGCTGGACGCGCCGCCATTCGAACTGCGTCCCCGCACGGGCCAGGTGCAAGTCGTTGCCGGCCCGCGCATCGGCATCAGCAAAGCCGTCGACGTCCCCTGGCGCTTCGGCCTCGCCGATTCGCCTTACCTCAGCAAGCCGTTCCGCTAAGCGCTCGCGACCCGCGCTCGCGCTGCCGCGCGTTCGCCGCGCCGTCGAACGCGCGGTAATGGGCATCGGTGCTCGCCGGCTCGGCGTCGGGCGCGGGCGGCCGGTCCAGCTCGAAGACTGCGATCGCGCTGGCGAGGTGGCTGGCCTGCTCCTCCAGGCTGGCCGCCGCAGCGGCAGCTTGCTCGACCAGCGCCGCATTCTGCTGCGTCACGTCATCGATCTGCACCACGGCCTTGTTCACTTCAGAAATCCCCTGCGCCTGTTCCGCGCTGGCAGCGTTGATGCGCTCGATCACGTCGTTCACCTGCCGCACCGACGCCACGATATCGCCCATGCTATTGCCCGCCACGCCAACCGACGCGGCGCCGCGGTCCACCGTGGCCACCGATTCCGCGATCAGCGCCTTGATCTCCTTCGCCGCCGACGCCGAGCGCTGGGCCAGCGTGCGCACTTCCGCCGCAACGACTGCAAAGCCGCGTCCCTGCTCTCCGGCGCGCGCCGCCTCCACCGCCGCATTCAGGGCCAGGATATTGGTCTGAAACGAAATCCCATCGATTACGCCAATGATCTCCACGATCTTGCGCGAGCTGGCGCGGATCGAGTCCATGGTGGACACCGCCTGCGCCACCGCATCGCCGCCTTTTGAAGCAAGATCCGACGCCACCGCCGCCAGCGCGCAAGCCTCGCGTGCGTTCTCCGCGTTCTGGCGCACCGCATTGGTCAGGCTATCCATTGCGCTGGCGGTTTCCTCCAGCGACCCTGCCTGCATCTCGGTGCGCGTTGAAAGATCCATATTCCCGGTTGCGATCTCGCGCGCCGCCGTGTCGATCGAAACAATGGATTCGCATATCGTGCGCAGCGTCGTGTTTAGACCCGCAATGCTCTGATCCAGCACACGCGACGTCTCAGCAATTTCATCCTTGCCCCGACTGGACGCCTGCGCCGTCAGCTTGCCCGCCGCCAGGCTGCGCACCGTGCCGCCGATCAGCGCAATATCGCGCAGCAGGGCCGCCCGAACGCGCATCGACACCAGCAGCGACAGCGCCACCGATAGCGCGGCAATGCCCGCCATCGTCCCGCCCAAAGAACGGAAGTCGCCGCGCGCCTGCGCGAAAGCCGTCTCGCTCAGCGTCTTCTCCAGCCCCGCTAACCGCGCCAGCTGCGCGTCCAGCGCCTCGAACTGCTTCTCGGCTTTGGACATCGCGTTGGTCGCAATCGACTGGTCCAGCTGGGCCAGATCGATCGTCTCCAGCACGCCGCGCCGGTAAGCGTTGAGCGCCTTCAGTGAGGCCTCTACGATCGGCTTCTCGTCAGGCGAAGCCACTTCCGCCAGCGCGCGCAACTGGGTGCCGATGGATGCATGCCGCGCGCGAATCTGGGCAATCAGCGCATCCAGTCTCTCCTTGGCGAAGCTGCCGTTAATCCACGCCAGCAGTTGATAAATATTCGCATGCGCAAAGCGCGCTTCGCCCGCCACGTCCGCCGCTGCCTTCAGCCGCGTGGCCCGTACCTGCACCAGGTTTTCCATCGACGCGTTCTGCCGCACCATACCCATCCAGGCGCTGGTGGCGGTCGCGAGCAGCAGCACCAGCACCATGCCGGGCGCCAGCAGCAGTTTGGGTCCGATCCGCAGTTTGTTCAACATGGCGCTACTTCTTGTAGATGCCCGCTTCCAGCACCACATCGCCGACGCGCAGGATGTAGGTGGTCTTCGGTTCGATCTTGCCGGTCTGCGGATTCTTGTACATGTAATCGACCCAGCCCTTGCCCTTTCTGGCCGCCAGCTCGATGATCTCGCGGCGGTACTTCTTGCCGCTGGCGTCCGGCACATCGGTCAGGTCCTTACCGACGATGGTCGGATTGAAGGGATGCGCCAGCACGATGCCGGTGTTGATGTCGCGCATATCAACGTACAGAGATCCCTGCACGAATTCGGCGTCCTTGGCAGCGATCCTTTTCATCATTTCATCCTTGCCGTGGGCTTTGATGTAGGCCGCGCCGCGTTCGGTCATGGCGATGGCGTCTTTTTCCGTGGGCTCTTCGGCGGCATGCACGCTCGCCGTGGCGAGCACGATCATTGCGGCGGACAACACGCGTTTCATGGTCGATCTCCTTGCGGGTTCGGGAATGCTCAATGTACGACGCTGTTGCTTTGAGGAAGTTGCGCTAGCGCAAGGTGGCTTGGATTTCTGTAGCTAGCATGAAACTTCCAGCCCACACCGAACAGGAGAGCGCCATGAAGTTCAAGCCCTACACCCGTCAGACGATCCGCCAGGCGCCTCAATGGCATTGCCTGTCACCCGAACAGCAGGAGGCCGTGCAGGTGGTGTCGCATGTGCTGCCATTCCGCACCAACGAATACGTGCTGGATCAGTTGATCGACTGGCACAAGGTGCCGGACGATCCGATCTACCGGCTGGTCTTTCCGCATCGGGACATGCTGCCGCCGCACGAGTATTGGCAGCTGCGCGATCTGCTGCTGGTGAAGCAGGATGAAGCGGCGGCGGCAAAGCTGGTGCATCAGATCCGCCTGCGCATGAATCCCCATCCGGCCGGGCAGATGACGCACAATGTGCCGCGCGTGAACGATGCGCCCTTGCGCGGCTTGCAGCACAAGTACAACGAGACGGTGCTGTTCTTTCCCAGTTCGGGCCAGACCTGCCATGCTTATTGCACTTTCTGCTTTCGCTGGCCGCAGTTCGTCGGCATGGAGGATATGAAGTTCGATGCAAAGGAGACGCACGAACTGGTGGCGTATCTCCAGTCGCATCGCGAGGTGACCGATGTGCTGATTACGGGCGGCGATCCTTTGATCATGAACACGCGCTCGCTGGCCGGGATCATCGAGCCTTTGCTGGCGCCGGAGCTGGCGCATATCCAGAACATCCGCATCGGCACCAAATCGGTGGCGTACTGGCCGCAGCGCTTTGTGACGGATCGCGATGCCGATGATTTGATGCGATTGTTCGAGAAGGTAGTGTCGTCGGGACGCAATATGGCCATCATGGGCCACTACAACCACGCGGTGGAGCTGCGGCAGGAGATCGCACAGCAGGCGGTCAAGCGCATTGTGGGCACGGGAGCGACGCTGCGCATGCAGGGTCCGCTGATCCGGCATATCAATGAAGACCCTTTCAGCTGGGCGGAGCTGTGGCAGACGGGCGTGCGCCTGGGGGCTATTCCGTATTACATGTTCGTCGAGCGCGATACGGGGCCGCGCGAGTATTTCGCTTTGCCGCTGGCGCGGGCGCATGAGATATTCCAGACGGCGTATCAGATGGTGTCCGGTTTGGCGCGCACTGTGCGCGGGCCTTCGATGAGCGCGTTTCCGGGCAAGGTGGTGATCGATGGTGTGGCGACGATCGGCGGGGAGAAGGTGTTTGCGCTGCAGTTCCTTCAGGCGCGCAATCCGGACTGGGTACGCAAGCCGTTCTACGCGAAGTTCGATCCGGAGGCGACCTGGATGGATCATCTGAAACCCGCGTTCGGCAAAGAGCGGTTCTTCTTCGAGGCAGACGAAGAGCCGGACCAGCGCAAGGTCATCTCCATCGCTCCCGCAGCCCAGGCGCGCGGCGCGGCGTGCGCCGCCCACACCCATGTCGCCTAGCGCCGCCGCCATGGCCGACGACACCTCCACCGCTGTACCGATCGCATCGGCGCAGGCGAAGGGCAGCAGGTTCGCGCGGGCGTGGCAGGGACGGGTGAGGGCGGCGGGTGAGTTGTCTGGCGTGGCGGTGCTGTGCTGCGTGTTTGTGCCGTTCGCGCTAGGGCATTTCCTTTCCTGGCTGCTGCGCACGGTGAACGCGATGCTGGCGCCGCAGATGACGGCGGAACTGCATCTGAACACTTCGCAAATGGGTACTGTGACCAGCACCTACTTCCTGGCCTTCGCCGTCGCCCAGCTGCCGGTCGGCATGGCGCTGGACCACTACGGGCCGCGCCGGGTGCAATTCGTCATGCTGCTGGTCGCCGCCTTCGGCACGCTCGCCTTCGCGCAAAGCCGGGACTTCGCGCAGATGGCGAGCGCGCGCACCATCATGGGACTGGGACTGGCCGCGTGTTTCATGGCCGCGATGAAGGCCATCTCCACCTGGATCTCGCCGCAGAAGGCGCCGTCCGTGCAAGGCTATCTGATCGCAGCAGGAGGGCTCGGCGCCGCCTCGGCCACGCTGCCGGTAAGGCTGGCGCTGCATTACACCGACTGGCGCGGCATCTTCGCCGCGCTTGCAATCTGCTGCGTGGTGCTGGCCGTGACAATTCTGCTGCTCGCACCAACCGCACCTACCGCACCAGCGGCCAGGCCCAAGCCATTCACGGGACAGGCGCTGGCTGAAATCTTCCGCCACCATGCCTTCCGCGACACCGCATCGCTGGTGCTGATCCCGCACACGGTCTATTTCGGCATCCAGGGTTTGTGGATCAGCCGCTGGCTGGCCGACGCCGGCTGGATGGACCAGCAAACCATCGCCTGGCTGCTCTACCTCGGCATGGTCGCCGTCATCTTCGGCGCCATCGCGGTCGGCATGCTGACCGAGTGGGCCAACAAACATGGACGCCAGCCAATCGACGTTGCCGCCATCGGTATCACCATCTTCATACTGGTGCAGTGCGCGTTCCTGACAGGATGGCGCCCCGCCATGCCAATGCTGGCCGTGGCTTTCATGCTCACTGGGACCATCACCGGCATCGAATACACCATCGTCTCCCAATCCGTTCCGCCCGCGCTGATGGGGCGCACATCGACCTGCCTGAACCTCCTGATCTTCAGCGGCGCCTTCGCCGTGCAGGCAGGTTTCGGCTGGATTGTCAGTCACGCAAGCGCATCGCCAATGCGCGCCTACCAGTTCGGATTCGCCGTGCTGCTACTGCTGCAAATACCGGGTCTGCTGTACTACCTGCACCGCCGATTTCGCACGCGTCCGAGGGCAATCCAAACCATCCGGTAGAATATCGCCTTCAACAAGAAGGAAGATGTTATGAAACTGGTTCGTTACGGCCGCCAAGGCAAAGAAAAACCCGGTCTGATCGATGAAGAAGGCAAGCTGCGAGACCTCTCCGGCGTGATCAGCGGCGATATCGGCGGCGCCAACCTGTCGGACAAAGCCATGCGCAAGCTGGCCAAAGTCGATCCTGAGTCGCTACCCGTGGTGCGCGGTAATCCACGCTTTGGCGTTCCCATTGCGAAGGTCGGCAAATTCATCGGCGTTGGCCTGAATTACGCGGACCACGCAAAAGAAGCCGGTATGCCGATTCCGAAAGAACCGATCATCTTCCTGAAGGCGATCAGCTGCCTGTCCGGCCCGGACGATCCCATCATGCTGCCCAAAGGCTCGAAGAAGACCGACTGGGAAGTGGAACTGGGCGTCGTGATCGGCGAGCGCGCACGTAATGTGAGCGTGGAAAACGCCGAAAAGCATATTGCCGGCTACTGCGTGGTGAACGACGTGTCCGAGCGCGAATTCCAGCTGGAGCGCAATGGCCAGTGGGATAAGGGCAAGGGCTGCGATACCTTCGGCCCGGTCGGCCCGTGGCTGGTCACACGTGACGAAGTGTGGGATGTGAACGACCTCGATCTGTACCTGGAAGTGAACGAGAAGCGCATGCAGACCGGCAGCACGTCGACCATGATCTTCAAGGTGCCGCAACTGGTTGCGTACATTTCTCAGTTCATGACGCTGGAACCGGGCGACATCATCGCCACCGGCACGCCACCCGGCGTTGGCATGGCGCGCAAGCGTTACCTGAAAAAGGGCGACTTCGTTCGCCTCGGCATCGCCGGCCTCGGCGAACAGCAGCAGGACGTCATCGGTTACCAGGAGTTCTAAGACGGACGAACGCTGGCGATTGAACGCGCCAGCCCGTCCGACAAACGCGTCACGATCTGTTGCAGGTCGTTCTCCGACGCGATGAACGGCGGCGCCAGCAGGATATGGTCGCCCCGTTTGCCATCGATGGTGCCGCCCATCGGATACACCATCAATCCACACGCCATGGCTTGCTGCTTCACCACCGCGTGCAAGCGCAGGTCGGGATCGAAAGGCCGCCTGGTTTCGCGGTCCTGCACCAGCTCCAGCGCAATCAGCATGCCGCGTCCGCGAATATCGCCTACGTGTGGATGATTGCCGAAGGCGTCGCGCAGCATGCGCTTGAAACTGGCGCCGCGTACCGTGACGGCGCCCAGCAGGCAATCGCGCCTGATCACCTTCTGCACTGCCAGTGCCGCCGCTGCGGCTACCGGGTGTCCGACGTAGGTATGCCCATGCTGGAACACGCCGCTGCCACTGCGCATGCGCTGCATGATGTGATCGCGCGCCATCACCGCGCCAATTGGCTGGTAGCCCGCGCCCAGGCCTTTGCCCAGCGCGATAAGATCCGGCACCACGTTTTCCTGCTCGATGGCGTACAGTGTGCCGGTGCGGCCCATGCCGCACATGACTTCATCGGCAATCAGCAGCATGCCGTACTTGTCGCACAGCGACCGTACGCCCTTGAAATAGCCTGGCGTTGGCGGCACTGCACCGCTGGTTGCGCCGACGACTGGTTCGGCGCAGAATCCGATCACGTTCTGTGGGCCAATGTCGAGAATAGTCTTTTCCAGCTCCTGCAGCAGGCCTGCTGTGTATTCGTGCACATCCTGACCGGCCGGGCGCTCGCGGTATTCGAAGCAGGGCGACACACGCGCCACATCCATCAGCATGGGTTCGAAATGGCGGCGGCGGTATTCGTTGCCGCCCAAGGCCAGCGCACCCAGCGTGTTGCCATGATAGCTTTGGCGGCGCGCAATGAATACGCGGCGGTCCGTTTCCCCGTTCTCCACAAAAAACTGGCGCGCCATCTTCAGTGCAGCTTCAATTGCTTCCGAGCCGCCGGATACGAGGTAAGCGAAATTCAGATCACCTGGTGCATCCTGTGCCAGACGCTCGCCCAGTTCCTCGGCCACATCGGTCGTGAAGAAGGACGTGTGCGCATAAGCCGCGACCTTGAGCTGCGCCTGCATGGCGGCCAGCACGTCGGGATGACTGTGGCCGAGCGAGGAAACGGCGGCGCCGCCGCTGGCATCGAGATAGGTATTGCCATCCTTATCGCGCACTTGTATGCCGAAGGCGCAGACGGCGGTAGGCGGGGTGTGACGCAGGTCGCGGTGGATCAGGTGAGTCATGAAAGCCTCGCGTTCGGGTTGGACGTCCTGCGACATTAGCCCGCGCGTGAAAGCTACGTTTTGACTTTTCTCTTGTCCGGTGCAATGTTCCTATGCCTTTGTTCAGGCCCTTTTTTCGTCACGTCATTGGTCCAATAGCTGTGCCACAGATTATTGGGGTCGGGCACCTGGTCCAGCCATGTCGTTCCGAATTTTTCTTTTTACGGCAGCCGGGAGCGGTGAGGAGCGTTTTGTAGAGCGGGGGAAGATGTGTTCGGCCGAAAGGCCGGCGCTACTTGTGGCGGAGCTGGCGGTTTGATAGGAAGTCGAAGCACCATGAATTACCTCGTCGCTGTCAACAACGTTGAACTGATGCGAGAATGCCTGATACGTAGCGCTTGTTGTAGCATCGCATGTTTCCACTGTTGGGTAAATGCTTTTTGAGAGAGCAAACCGTGTATGAATGATCGCCTGCCGACTATCCCTTTCGATCAACTGAACGCCACCCAGCAAGCGGCCGCGCAAGCCGTGATCGACGGACCGCGCGGTGCGCTGTACGGCCCCTTTGTGCCGCTGATTCGCAGCCCGGAGCTGATGGGCTGCGCTCAGCGCATGGGAGAGTACCTTCGCTATCGCAGTGCAATTGGCACGCGGCTTTCCGAACTGACGATTCTCGTCACAGCGCGGCAGTGGGATCAGCAGGTCGAGTGGGCGATCCACGCGCCGATAGCGCTGCAGGAAGGCATCAGCCAGCTTACGGTAGATGCGATTGCCGCGCACCGCCGTCCGGATGCGATGAGCGAAGATGAAGCGCTCGTACATGACTTCTGTATCGAGCTGCACCAGCAAAAGCGCGTTTGCGACGCCACCTATAACGCCGCACTGGCGCGCTTCGGCGAGCATGGCGTGGTGGATCTGATGGGACTGAACGGCTACTACACTTTCCTTGCCATGGTGATGAACGCCGCTCAGTCGGCGGTGCCACCTTCGACGGCTGCACCATTGGCGTAGCGTGGCGTCATATTCCGCTTGATCCAGTCCAGCATGTCGCGCCAAATGCGCTGCACTTCGGCGTCGGGTGGCATGGACTGCGCATTGGGCAATTCAATCGTGATCACCGGCACCTGCTTGTGCCAGCCGCTGTAGTTGCCCAGTGAGCCCGGATAGACGCCGACCCGGTGATAGATCAGCCGTCCGAAATTGCGCGGCGGTTCGGCCTGGCCATCGAAATCCAGGATGCCGAAGGGCGCGTGCACGGACACGATCAGATCGGGGTGGAATCGTTCGATGGTGTCGTTGACCCAGCGCGTTTCCGGTTCGGACAGCGGGGCTTTTCCGGGGAAGCGGCGCGGATCGCTGCGCGTCACCCTGGTCCAGTAGCGCGGCGCTTCCTGTTTCCAGCCGGGCGTGGGGAAGTTGCGGTTCAGGTCCACGCCGTGCGCATTCACACGCTGCGGCTTGGCGGCCAGCAGACCGTCAGGATTGAGCAGGGGCGCCACTTTCCAGTGCACGCCTTGCGCGTCTGGCGCATCCATATGCTGCAGCCACTGGAACACCAGCGAGGACGCAGTCAGCTCATCGCCATGAATACCACCCAGTAGAAGTACGCGCAGGGGAGGCGCGGCGGCAGGGACACGCGGTGCGATATCGCGTTCAAGAATGGGAAAGCCGAGGTTGGACTTGGCGCCGCTTGGCGCGACTGCGCTCTGGCGGCAGCTCGACGCCGATACCGAAGGCAGGCGCGCGGCCAGACGATCGCACCAGGGGGCATCGGCGGCCCGCGCCTGGGCGGCTGGCACAGAGCCCAGCAGGCAGCTCATCAGGATGAATGCGTATTTCATTCCGACATTATGGATTAAACGTTTGTGTTAGGGAGCTAACGGTGGGATTAACGTTGTAAGGCCATCATCGGTCGCACATTTTGAAAGCGAATAATGCCAGATAACTCCAACCTAACGCGCCGCAATTTTCTGCAAGGCGCGCTGGCTGCGGTGGCTGCAACTCAAGTTCCCGCTGAAGCCGCGCCCAAGTCCGCGCCCGTTGCCGCGCCAGCTCCCACAGCCGGTGCGCGTCCCGTGCAGCTCAGCATCAACGGCAAGGAATACAGCCTGTCGCTGGAGCCGCGCGTGACGCTGCTGGACGCGCTGCGTGAACACATCGGCATGACAGGCACCAAGAAGGGCTGCGATCGTGGCCAGTGCGGCGCTTGCACCGTGCTGGTGGACGGACGCCGCATCAACTCATGCCTCACGCTGGCCGTGATGCATGAGGGTGAGCACATCACCACCATTGAAGGTCTGGCGCAAGGCGAGCAACTGTCGCCGTTGCAGCAAGCCTTTATCGAGCAGGATGCTTTCCAGTGTGGCTACTGTACGCCGGGCCAGATCTGCTCCGCCACCGCGCTGCTGGAAGAAATGCAGGCGGGTACGGCAAGTGCAGTCACGCCGGATGTGCGCGTGAAGTCCCCGGCCTTTACCGATGACGAAATCCGCGAGCGCATGAGCGGCAATATCTGCCGCTGCGGCGCCTATCCCAATATCGTGGCCGCGATTCGCACCGTGGCGCTGAAAAAGGTCTGAGCCATGCAAGCGATATTCTATGACCGGGCTCGCAATATGGACGAAGCGTTGCGTCTCGCTCAGCAACCGGGTGCGCGTTTCATCGCAGGCGGCACCAATCTGCTGGACCTGATGAAGGGCGACGTCGAGCATCCACAGCGTTTGATCGATGTGAGCCGCGCCGGCATGGACGCGATCACCGAGCTGCAGGGCGGCGGCTTGCGCATCGGCGCCACAGCGCGCAACAGCGATATGGCCAATCATCAGCTGGTGCGCGAGCGCTATCCATTGCTGACGCGCGCGCTGCTGTCCGGCGCATCGGGCCAGCTGCGCAATATGGCGACCACGGGCGGCAATCTGATGCAACGCACGCGCTGCCCTTATTTCACCGATACCGCCTTCGGCCAATGCAATAAGCGCGAGCCCGGCTCCGGCTGCGGTGCGCGCGAAGGCTACCATCGCATGCACGCCATTCTCGGCGCCAGCCAGGCCTGCATTGCCGTCAATCCCTCGGACATGAACGTGGCACTGGCCGCGCTGGACGCTGTGGTCGTGGTGGCCGGGCAGGGCGGCGAGCGCCGCATTCCCATCAGCGAATTCCACCGCCTGCCGGGTGATACGCCGCAATTCGATACGGTCCTCAAGCCGGGCGAGCTGATTACCGCCGTCGAGCTGCCGCCATCCAGGCTTTCGAAGAACAGCCACTACCTCAAGGTGCGCGACCGCGCCAGCTATGCCTTTGCGCTGGTGTCCGTCGCTGCTGGACTGGAAATGGATGGCAATGTGATTCGCCAGGCGCGTATTGCACTGGGCGGCGTGGCACACAAGCCCTGGCGCGTGCCTGAGGCAGAAGCGCTGCTGCAAGGCCAGCCGCTGGACGATGAGCGCAGCCGCCAGGCCGCGATGCGTCTGCTGCAAGGCGCCCAGCCGCTGCCGGAAAACCGCTACAAGGTCGAAATGGCGCAGCGCGCAGTGGTACGCGCACTGCGTATTGCAGGAGAAAGCGCATGAGTATCGTCGGACAAGGCATGAACCGCACGGACGGCCGCCAGAAAGTCACGGGCACGGCTACCTTTGCAGCGGAACACCAGCTGCCGCGCATGGCGCACGCCGTGATGGTGCTCAGCACGATTCCGAAAGGCCGCATCAGCGCCATCGATACTTCGCGCGCCGCGCACATGCCGGGCGTGCTGACCGTGCTGACGCACCAGAACGCCCCGCACCTGCCGCGCACCAAGCCGGGCGAGGGCGACATGCCGCCGCCGCCGAAGATCAACCTGCTGCAGGACGCGGTAGTGCAGTACAACGCGCAGCCCATCGCGGTCGTGGTGGCGGATACCCTGGAGCAGGCGATGGATGCCAGCCGCGCCGTGCGCGTGAGCTATGCAAGGCAGCCTGCGGTACTGGATTTCAATGGCGCGAAGGCGCATCCGAAAATACCGAAAGAAGATCCCGAACGTCCGTCCAGCAGCAGCCGAGGGAAAGTCTCGGCTGCGCTGTCCGGCGCTGCAAAGCGCTTCGAGGCGACCTACACCACGCCCATCGAGAACCACAACCCGATGGAGCCGCATGCGACCATCGCGGCATGGGATGGCGACCGCCTGACGCTGTATGACGCCACGCAGAATATCTCCGGCGTGAAGAAAGCGGCGGCCAAGGATCTTGGCATCTCGCCGGACAAGGTGCGCGTGGTTTGCCCCTTCACCGGCGGCGGTTTTGGCTGCAAAGGCAGCATGTGGTCGCACGTGGTGCTGGCGGCGATGGCCGCCAAAGCCGTAGGCCGTCCCGTCAAACTGGTGGTGGAGCGCACGCAGATGTTTGCGCCGGTCGGCGCACGGCCGATGACCGAGCAGCACTTCCAGCTTGGCGCCGGCGCGGACGGCAAGCTGGCCGCGATTGCGCATCATTCGATTTCGCATTCCTCGTTCCAGGACGATTTCGTCGAGCCCTGCACCACGCCCACGCGCATGCTCTACGCTTGCGACAACTGCGATACGACGCAAAGGCTGGCGGTGCTGAATCTCGGCGTGCCGACCTATATGCGCGCGCCGGGCGAATCGACCGGCACATACGCGCTGGAGTGCGCGATGGACGAACTGGCCTACGCGCTGAATATGGACCCGCTGGAGCTGCGCCTGCGCAATTACGCCGACAAGGACCCGGAAAAGAATCTGCCCTTCAGCAGCAAGAAGCTGCGCGAATGCTACGAGGTGGCAGCCAAACATTTTGACTGGGCCAGGCGCAATCCGATTCCCGGTTCGATGCACGCCGGGCGCATGCTGGTCGGCTGGGGCATGGCCACGGCTACCTATCCGGCGCACCGCCTGCCGGCCAAGGCCTGGGCCAGCATCCAGCCGGACGGCACGGCCATCGTGCGCTGCGGCTCGCATGACCTGGGCACGGGCACTTATACCGTGATGACGCAGGTGGCGGCCGATGCGCTGGGACTGCCGCCGAGTAAGGTGAAGTTCGAGTTGGGCGATACCACGATGCCGCAGGCACCGGTTTCCGGCGGCTCGATGACGGCCGCCAGCATCGGCCCGGCCGTGCATCAAGCCTGCCTGGGCGCGCGGCGCAAGCTGACCGAAATGGCGGTGGGTGATGAAGTCTCGCCGCTGAAAGGCGCCGATCCGGCCAAGGTCGATGCGCAGGACGGCTGGCTGATTTTCCGCGATGCGCCGGAGCGCAAGGAACCGATGGCAGCCATCATGGCGCGCCACGGCGGACAGCCGGTCGCGGCGGACGGCGAGGCCAAGCCTGGCATTGAAAAGAAAGAGTTCTCCTCGCACTCTTTCGGCGCAGTCTTCGTCGAAGTGTTCGTGGACCCGGACCTCGGCACCGTGCGCGTGCCGCGCATTGTGGCGGCCTACAACGTGGGCAAGCTGCTCAATGCGAAGACGGGCCACAGCCAGCTGATGGGCGGCATCGTATGGGGCCTGGGCATGGCGCTGACGGAGAAAACGGAGATGGACTGGCACCACGGCCGTGCCGTGAACGCCAACCTGGCGGACTATCACGTGCCGGTGAATGCGGACGTGCCGGGCATGGACATCATCGTGGTGGAAGACAGCGACACCAACTTCAACGAGCTTGGCATCCGCGGCATTGGCGAGATCGGGATTACCGGCGTGGCCGCCGCTGTGGCCAACGCGGTATTCCACGCAACCGGCAAGCGCATTCGCGACTTGCCGATCACGCCGGACAAACTACTGGTTTAGAGCAGCACCTTCTTCAGCCAGGCGCCGATGTGGTCCACTTCTTCCTGGCACAGCGAGTGCTGCATGTAATACTCGTGCCACTCGACCTGGTAGCCCAGCGACAGCAACAGGTCTTTCGACGCGATGGCGCGCTGCACCGGGATCACCGGGTCCATGCGGCCATGCACCATGAAGATCGGCGTTTGCGTGCTGACGGCGCTGCGTTCGGCGGCCACCTTGTCGGCCAGCGGCACATAGCCGGAAAGGCACATCAGGCCCGCCAGCTGTTCAGGATGGCGCAGGCCGGTTTGCAGGGTCATCGCGCAGCCTTGCGAGAAGCCGGCCAGGATGATGCGGTTGGCCGGAATGCCGCGCGCCTTCTCACGCTCGATCAGCGCTTCCACCAGGATCTGCGATTCGCGCAGGCCTTTCTCGTCTTCCTGGCGGCCCAGGTCGGTGTGGATGATGTCGTACCAGGCGCGCATCACGTAACCACCATTGATGGTCACCGGCATGGTGTTCGCATGCGGGAAGATGAAGCGGATGCCTGGCAGGCCTTTCAGGTCCAGTTCATCGACCAGGGGCACGAAATCGTTGCCGTCGGCGCCCAGGCCGTGCATCCAGATGATGGAGACTTCAGGGTTGTCGGAAGTGCTGACTTCGATGTGGTCGAGTACGTGGGTCATGCGGTAGTCCTTATTTGCTGCGGATGGCGGATTTTGGTCGGAAGGCTTTGCACACGGCCGGATCGGTTTCCATGTAAGGACCGCCGATCAGGTCCACGCAGTAAGGCACGGCTGCGAAAATGCCGCCGACCAGCTGCTTGCCGTCGGCGTCCTTCAAGCCTTCCAGCGTTTCCTTGATGGCTTTCGGCTGGCCGGGCAGGTTCATGACCAGCGCCGCGTGACCGTCAATTTCGCGGATCACGGCAGTCTGGCGCGACAGCACGGCAGTCGGCACGAAATGCAGCGAGATGGCGCGCATCTGTTCGCCGAAGCCCGGCATTTCCTTGGTGCCGATGGCCAGCGTGGCTTCCGGCGTCACGTCGCGGCGTGCCGGGCCGGTGCCGCCGGTGGTCAGAACGAGATGGCAGCGCGCCTGGTCCACCAGCTCGGTCAGCGTGGCTTCGATCCGGGCGCGCTCGTCCGGAATCAGTCGTGTCTCAACGCGGAAGGGCGTGGTCAGTGCAGTGCGCAGCCAGCCTTCCAGCGCCGGGATGCCCTGGTCCTGATACACGCCTTCGCTGGCGCGGTCGGAAATCGAGACCAGGCCAATCATCAGCTCAACCTCGAGTTCCGGTTCATTCGTCATTTTCTTCGCCTTCTTCTTCAGCTTCCTCGTCATCCGCGGACTTGGCGGCAGGCTTTTGCAGGTCCTTCAGGATCTGGAAGATTTCGCGGTAGGCCTTGGGCGGCTTGTTCTCGGCCTGCTCCTTGCGGGCATTGCGGATCAGGGCGCGCAGGTGCTGCACGTCCAGCTGCGGATGCTCTTCCAGCAGGGCGGTCAGGGCCTTGTCGTCGGCCAGCAGCTTCTCGCGGCGGCGCTCCAGCGCGTGCAGGGCGGCGGTATCGGCCTTGGAGGCGCCTTTCCAGCCCTCGATGGTGCGGCGGATCACGGCCACTTCCTCTTCCGTCAGGCCACGCATCTTCTTGCCGACAAACTGCAGCTGACGGCGGCGGCCTTCGTGATTCTTGATATTCTGGCATTCCAGAATGACATCGCGCACGTCTTCCGGCATGGGCACGCGCTTCACGCGGTCACGTGGCGCTTCCACCAGTTCGCGGCCCAGGTCTTGCAGGGCGTCCGACTGGCGCTTCATTTCGGTTTTGGATGGGCGTTCGTATTCTTGTTCGAACTCGCTCGACTGGAAGCCGACGGCCCCGCGGTTTGCATTTGGCATAGTGACAAAAGGCTCGCTGGTGTAGCGAGCCTGTAAAAACAGTAAACGGCTGCTATGATAACTGTTTTAGTGCGACACGTTCGCGATCGCCGCCTTCGCGGCATAAAGTATTTACGAAGTATCCATCCTGCACGTCACGCGGCAAGTCATTGATTTTACTAATCTTTGAATGACAATAAAGCCGTGGGCTCCCTAATTGCGCCCGCAATTTGGGATCAAAACCAAACAAACTCACAGCAATAAAATCTGACGCGACAAGACACAAACTACGGGTTCGCCTGTAAATCCGTGTCAAATAGCCCATATTTCCGTTCACAGACGGGTTGTGTGTTGTTCCATTGCAACATAATCCAAACAAAATTCTCACGAATTCAACGTCACGGATTCCCTGTCCCGCAGGGAAATGCAAGGTTGCCCCATCTGGGGCTCAAAACAGGATGGCTATTCAAGATCGCCCAAGCTCTGAGATATCTCGTCACGCCTTTACACCGTAATTGGAAAAGGACAGTGACCGAGTGTACTGTTAATTTGCATTGAAAGTTGACCCACCTTCCCCACGAATTTGCAACGGAATCTGACCCACGTTCGTAGCACAATTCTCCCTGTCCTTTCGACAGGAGATCGGAGTGATCGACGTGGCTTTATTAGGCATAATTCGACGCTGGCAC